>JAJDTN010000356.1 GCA_022827165.1 Candidatus Latescibacterota bacterium | reverse complement strand
GTTTCCCGACGGCCGGCCGGGGTACCGCGAGGACCGGGAGGTGAGGGGCATCCGCCGCTGGAACGGGGCGCGCAGCAGCACCGACGCCGGCGCGTACTACGTGAACGGACGGTGGCGCCGGGGCCGGGTGGAGGTGGGGGGGGAGCTGTTCTCCATCGCCGAGGAGTACGACAGCGGCTTCGTGCAGGACAACGACGACGACGACCGCTACCCCGACATCGGCCACGGCCACCGGCCGAGTCCTCACTACACGACGATCCCCTACGACCCGGACGGGGTGTTCCCGGGCAACGACCGGGACAACGACCGGATTCCGGACACCAACCGCAACGGCAACCAGGTGCCCGACTACCTGGAGGCGTTCCTGCTGTACGACGTGGAGCCGGAGGAGTATGCCTATGGACGGGACGCCAACAACAACGGCATCCCGGACCACCGCGAGGACGACCTGGACTCGGACTACCCCTACGAGCTGGACCAGAGCGGGCACCACCTCTTCGGGTCGCTCCATCTGCCCGGCGGGTTTCGCCTCACGGGGGGCCGGCTGCAGGCGGCGGGGATCGCCAGCGGCGCCCGCAACGAGAGCACCTACGGCGTGGTGACCCTTCGCCGCCAGAGCCCCCGGTGGGGCTCGGCCTGGGCCGAAACCCGCCTCCAGCGGGTCCATGACGACATCATGGACAACTACATCACCTACGGTGAGGTTCTGGGCGGGCACGAGTTCTGGCCCACCTACGCCCCCACCCGGCTGACGGATCAGCTGGAGTATCGCGACAGCCTGGACCGGCAGCACTACGTCGAGGCCGACCTCAAGGCCGGCCGCGGTCTGCGTCTCGGCGGCAACCTGCGCTATGCGGTCAACGAGCAGCAGGAGGCGACCCTCTCCGACGGCAGTGACCAGGCGGCCGACACGATCACCCGGCTGACGATGGTGGCCCGGGCCGAGTACGTGAGGGAGCTGGCGGACCGCTGGCAGGTGATCGCCCAGGCCAAGGGACTGGTGCTGCGAAGGACCCGGGAGAGCCTGATCGTGGATCTGGCCAACGAGTGGACCTTCATACCGATCCTCAAGGCCACCTACCACATCACGCCGCGCACCCACCTGTGGCTCGGCACCCAGGGGCTGCCGGGCCTGCCCTTGCGCAAGGAGGATCTGGCCGATGGCCGCGACAGCTACGAGGAGGTCGTTCGGGTGGTGCAGCTGACCAACCGGTCTCCCTACTTCGGGTACAACATCGCCACCAACCTGGGGGTGAAGTGGACCCGGCGCGAGTACGGCGATTCCGCCCGGCAGAGGGAGGATCTCGACATCGCCTCCGCCTTCCTGCGGGTCATCCTGGGATTCGACGAATGAGATCTGCCTTCCAGTGTCGACGGAGGAAGCCGAGGTGGGGCGCGTATCGACCGCGCCCAGTCGGAGGGAACGGACCATGGTCGCGTTGATCACCCTGGTAGGCCTGACGGCGATGATCGCCGTCACCCGGTCGGTGCCCACGGCCCCGGAGATGCAGGCGACCTTCGCCGACGCGCAGAAGTTCTACGCCTCGGGAGCCTACGACCAGGCGATCGAGGGCTATCGGCGCATCATCCGGAGCCAGAGCCGTTTCCTGCAGATGCGGGACGTGGAGGTGACCGTCGGCCAGATCACGGCGCCGCTGCAGGAGGTGGCCCGGTACCAGGTCGGGAATGCGCACTTCAAGTCCGCCGAGGAGGCCCTCGCCAGCGCCGCCAGGAGCCGCGACCCGGCAAGGCGTTCCCGGTACCAGGACCGCGCCAGGTCCCTCTTCGGAGAGGCGGCCGACGCCTTCGTGGAGACCGAGGAGCTGTCCACCGTCCCGGCGCTGAAGGCCCTGGCCCGCAGCCGCGCCGTGGCCTGCTGGTACGCCATCCAGGATTACGAGCGCACCATCGAGGGGGCGGGCCTCCTCATCGAGCGCTATCCGTCGAGCGCCTATGTGGAACAGGCGATGTACGATGTCGGGTGGGCCCACTATGACATGGAGGACTATGCCAACAGCATAGCCGCCTTCGAGCGCCTCGTTGAGCGCTTTCCCGGCGGCTACCGCGGCAGCCGGGCCCTGTTCCAGATCGGCGAGGGCCACTTCGCCCTGGAGAACTACCGGGAGGCCATCCCCTTCTACCAGCGGCTGGTCGATTCCCAGCGCATCGAGGAGATGTCCGAACGCGAGATCCTGCGGATGAAGCGGCAGAAGATCGCCGGCCTCGTCGACGAGACCGCTCTCGACCTGGCGGCCAAGGCCCTCATCCGCATCGGCGAGTGCCACGAGAAGACGGGCCAGTACGCCCAGGCCGAGGAGTCCTTCCAGCTGGTGGCCTCACGCTTTGCCGAGGAGCAGCGGCTCGCCGAAGAGGCGTACCTGCGCCAGGCGGACATGCACTACCGGCGGGGGGACTTCGCCGCCGTCGTCGCCGTCTACCACCAGGCCATCGAGGCGACGGGCGATGTCGTGCAGAAGGCGCGCATGCAACTCCTGCTGGCCAACCGCTACTTCGAGACCGGGCACTACGAGGAGGCGGTGCGTGAGTACGAGGTCTACCGGACGAACTACGAGGCCGCCGCCGCGCGGGCCGGCCTCGCCGTCGAGGGCGTGGCCCTGCAGGTCGCCCGGGCCTGGTTCCGCGTGGCGGACAGGCAACCCGAAGAGGAGCGCCTGGACTACTATCGCCGCGCCGAGAGCGAGTTGCGCGCCACCCTGGCGGCGTACCCGGGATCCCCCTACGACGTGGAGTTGCGGTTCAACCTGGGATTGGCCATTCAGCTGCAGGACCAGCAGGACAAGGTGGGCGAAGCCCTGGTCTTCCTGGGAAGCGTGGCCGAGGCCCCCAACGCGGAAGGGTACCGCCAGAGCGCCCTCTTCCAGATCGCCCGGATCCACCATGGCCGCGGCGACCACGCCCTGGCGGCGGAGACCTACCGCACGGTGATCGCCGAGCTGGAGGACAAGCCCGAACAGGATGTGGCCCGCTTCGAGTTGGGGATCGTCGAGAGGGACGCGGGGAACCAGGAGCGGGCCCTGGCGGAGCTGCTGGCCGTGCGGAGGGAAGCGGAGCTCTTCGCCCGGTCGCGCCTGGAGGCCGGGCAGCTCCTGGTGCAGGAGGGAGAGCACCGCCAGGCGGTGGCGGTGCTGCAGCAAGGCCTGGAGGCGAAGGACCGGCCCGAGAGCCAGGCTCTCCACTACCTGCTGGCCTCCGCCTCCATGCAGCTGGGAGAGCAGGAGGGCGCCCTGGCGCACTTCGCCGCGGTCATCGGCCTGGGCGATCCCGACCTGCGGGAGCGGGCTGCGTACAGCCGCGGTTCCCTGTTGTTCCGCATGGAGCGGTACTCCGAGGCCCTGGAGGATCTGAACCGGGAATGGACCGACCCGGAGCTGTCCTCCGCGGCCCGGCGCCTCCTGGCGGCGGCCTGGGCCAACCTCGGAGAGTACGACCGGGCCCAGGAGATCTACCGGCGGATGGCGCTCGCGGCGGCCGGTCCCCTGGAGCGCGCGGAGCACCTGCTGGCGGAGGCGGAGATCGCCAACCGTCAGGGCCGCTACGCCGAGGCCTTCGCTGCCTGCGAGGAGATCATCGGCCTGGATCTGAAAGAGGAGGCTCTCCCGGAAGAGCGGCAGTACCACCTGCGCGAGAAGGCCTGGTTCCTGCAGGCCGAGTCCGCGGTGCGGACCGAGGAGTTCGAGCGCGCCTTCGACCGGGCCGACGCGGGTCGGCGCGCCTTCCCGGGGGGGTTCTACGCCGCCGACCTCCTGTTCCTGCGGGGCCTGGCAGCGCTCCAGACCGACCGTGCCGACCTGGCCGCGGCCAGCTTCAGCCGGATGCTGGCCGAGGACCCCGGACATCCGAATGCCGGGTATGCCCGGTACTACCTCGGCTATGCGCACTTCAACGAGGCCCGCTTCAGCAGGGCCATCCCCTACTTCGCGGGCGTCGTCGACCAGTACCCGGATCTGGATGTGGCCGCCGATGCCCTCTTCCGCCTGGCCGAGAGCCGCTACAACTCGGGGGCCTACGGGGAAGCGCGGCAGACCTACCGCCAGGTGATGCAGCGCTTCCCGGAGACCGGGCTGGCCGAGGAGGCGCTCTACAACATCGCCTGGTGTCTGCTCAACGAGGCGCCGGCGGAACCTTCGGCAGAGCACCGGGCCGCGGTGCGGCAGGCCATGGAGGAATACCTGACCCGCTACCCGGCGGGGCGCCACCTGGCCACGGCCAGGTACACCTTGGCCGAGATGAGCTACAACGCCGGCGACTACGACCGGGCCTACGAGTTGTTCCAGGGGCTCCGGGCCGACTTCCCGGAATCCGAGGCCGCCCGCGCCGCCGAAGGGGTGCTGCAGGAGGTGCGGGAGGCGGTCGCCTTCCGGGAGTACAACGGCGCCATGGAGGCCTTCAACCGGGCCCTCGCGGAAGACGACCGCGACCTGGTCCGCCAGGTCATCGGCCCCCTCGAAGCCGTGTGGCGGCAGTACCCGATGACATCGAGCGGCCTGGCGGCCAAGATGAACGTGGGGGTGTGCTTTCAGCAGCTCGGGGAATGGCAGAAGGCCGTGGATGCCTTCAGCGACGTCATCACCCAGGGAGAGCAGGGCAATGACCGCGTGACGCCCCGGATGATGGAGTTCTGTGAACGGCGGCGCCACACCATCGAGAGGAAGCACCTGTGAGTCCTCGACAGAGCGGGTCCCTGCGGGTCCTGTCCCGCAATCGCCGCCTCTTCCATGCGGGCCTGGCGGCCTCGGCGGCGCTTCACGCCCTGGTGCTCTTCCTCTACCTGGTGCCGCGGGAGGAGGAAGAGGAGGAGGTGGTGGCCCGCATCGAGTGGGACGAGGAGAAGACCCCCTTCTTCCTTCCCGAGCCGCAGCTGACCCGCGAGTTCGCCTTCCGGAAGGAGGCCGTCCCCGAAGGCACCCCCGTGGTCCGTTCGAGCGGGGACCGCACCACCACCACGGTGAGCGGACGGCGCATGGCGAGGGCGGGCATGCCCGTGGGCACCCGCATGTGGAGGCGGACCGGAGGAAGCGCGGAGTTCACCGTTGCCGCGGGCACCGGCCTGGGCGACGCCGTGGTGGCCATGCCTCGCTTCGAGGCGGTCAGCATCGCCAGCATGAAGGAGCCCGAGAGACGGATCGACATGCAGGCGGAGTTCCTGGACCTGTCGGCCATCAACACCGGCAGGTACAAGGGAATGGTGATCCAGGATCCCACGGACAAGACCAACGTCACCGGCTTCGTCTACCTGGCCCGCGCCTGGGGGACGATCCTCGAGCCGTCCCGGCCCCGGGCGCTGCTCCAGCTGGCCCGCTGGATCAACAACTGGACCCGGATCGAGGCCAAGGTGGACGAGCAGATGTACCTCGACTCCCAGGCCCTCTTCAAGGCCCCCTTCGTCTACATCACCACCCGGTCGGCCTTCGAGCTGACCAAGCACGAGGCGGCCAACTTGGGGAAGTACCTGCGCAACGGCGGCTTCGTGCTGGCGGACAACGACGCTCCGCGTCTGGAGTACGGCCCGGCCGAGGCCTCGATGAAGGCGATGTTCAAGCAGGCCCTGGGGCGGGACGCGCGCTTCGTGCCGCTGCGGGACGACAACCCCATCTACCACGTCTTCTTCGACTTCGACGGCGGCCCGCCGCTGGGCGGGGAGGTGATCAACGCCTCCAACCAGTACGCCGCTACCCGCCGGCCTTCCTACTGGCTGGAGGGCATCTACCTCCGTGACCGGCTGGTGGCCGTCTACTCGGACAAGGGCTACGGAGCGATCTGGGAACGGGAGACGGAGAACGAGCCCCAACTCAAGCTCGGAGTGAACCTCGTGGTCTTCGCCCTCACCCAGAAGGGCTCCATCGCCCAGCAGCAGATCGACTTCTACAACCAGGCCGGCCGCTGATGACCCGGCCTTCTCGAAGAGGGGTGCTTCAACGACCATGAGAAACCTCTGGCGAGGCCTCCCGGCGCCACTGCTGGCCCTCCTCATCCCCGCGCTTCTCAGTTGCAGCGTCATCTACCCGCCGATCTACCAGCGGACCTCCTCCCTCTCCCCGCGCGGGGAGCAGGGAGACAGCTTCTCCGTCGGAGAGGGGGGCACGGTCTCCTTCGGGCTGGAGGGCCTGCGGATCGACGTGGAGCACATGACCGACCAGGAGTTGAACGACCTCTTCCCGGCCGAGTCCAGCGAGGGTGAGTACTCGACGAATCCGTACACCTACGGAGACTACATCGACCCGGCCGTCGGCTACGTGCGCAACCGCTTCACCGTCTTCCGGGTCACCGTGCACAACTACTCCTTCGCCAAGGTCGAGCTGCAGCCGCTGCGGTCGTTCCTGACCACCGACCGGCCGGGAGAGCTCCTCGAGCCCTACGGGGTCCTGGCCGGTTCGTCGACGAGAAACTTCGAGTCCTACTACCGGAGTCTCAGGGGACCGAGCGGCAACGAGTACTACCGTTTCAACATGCGCATGGGGCTGGTTCGGACCAACAACTACGGCGTGGGCGAGCGGATCTTCCGGGGCGAGGAGTACGGGGGGTTCATCGTCTTCGATCCACTCGACTCCGACGTCGAGGGCGTCCGTCTCAACCTGAGGGACTTCGTCCTCAAGTTCAACACCTTCGGCAAACCGCTGGAGACGATCGACATCGGCTTCGACTTCGACCGTCGGATCGAGGTGGCGGAGTACCAGGAGCAGCGTCAGTCCGTCTCCAGGGAGGTGTCGCGCGCGGAGTTGAGTCCCGGCACTCGAGTGGTCGGCAACGTGACGGGTGACATCACCCGGGACGTGACGGCCGTCGAGGCCCACATCAAGTCTCGCCTGGACGAGCTCAACGAGTGCTTTGCCCGCGAGTCCCTTGCCGGGAGGGCCTCGGAAGGGGAGGTATCGGTCAGATTCGTGATCCTGCCTCCCGGCACGGTCGCCGAGGCGGAGGTGACTTCCTCGACGGTGGTCAGCGAGGCGGTGGGTGGGTGCATGGCGGCCCGGATGCGCGCCTGGCGCTTCCGCCCCTCCGGCGGCCCCATGAGGGGAGAGGGAGCTGCGGCGGACACGGCCGGAACGGGCCCGCCCGGCGGCCGGCCGGCTCCGGGTCTGGTATCGCAGGTCCTGCAGGGGCTGTCGGCGCGGGTCACCGTGGACTGCACCCTCCAGTTCATGGACACACGCGCCGAGACCGCCTTCTGAGCCATGCCCTCGGTGGCAAGGCAGATGGCCGTGCTGGCCACCGGAGCCCTCGGCCTGGGCTGTGCGCAGGAAGAGGATTCAGCGGGCGGGGGCAGCCGCCCCGCCCTGGTGGCGGAGCTGCCCGGCGGCCTGGAGATGGAGTTCGTGCGGATCGACTCGGGCGTTTTTCTCAGGGGCTCGCCGGTTACCGAGCCGGGGAGGGACGCCGACGAGAGCCCCCTCAGGGAGGTGAGGATCACCCGGCCCTTCCATCTGGGGCGCACGGAGATCACCCAGGCCCAGTGGGAGGCGGTCATGGGCAGCCGCCCCTGGGCGGGTCTGGACTTCGTGGAGGAGGGGCCGGAATACCCGGCGGTGAATGTCTCCTGGGACGAGGTGCAGGGATTCGTGGAACGGCTGAACGCCCTGGCCGGTGCCGATCTCTACCGTCTCCCTACCGAGGCGGAGTGGGAGTACGCCTGTCGGGGCGGGACCACGACGCGCTGGTCCTTCGGCGACGACCCTTCGATCCTCGGGGACTACGCCTGGCACACGGGCAACACCTGGGACGCGGGAAGGCGCCACGCCCAGGCCGTGGCTACCAGAGGTCCCAATCCGTGGGGGCTCCACGACATGCACGGCAACGTGAATGAGTGGGTAGCGGACTGGTACGCCGCAGACTACTACGGCCAGGCTCCGGGCGCCGATCCTCCCGGCCCGTCCGCCGGTGAACAACGCGTCTATCGCGGCGGGTACTTCCACCACAACGGGGCCCAGCGTCTGCGCTCCGCCAACCGTTTCCATGCGTGGCCCCAGGCCCGTGCCGCCTCCATCGGGGCCCGCCTTCTCCGAAGCAGTCCCTGACGCTGTCATGGCCGAGCGGAGGCGGGCGTGGATGTTTCGGCTGGCGGCCCTCGCCCTGGGCTTCGGCGTCCTGGCGGCGGCGGAGGCGGGGCTGCGGCTCGTGGACGCCGGCGGGCCACCGCCGTTCCTGGTGACCCTGTCCGAGCACGGGAGGCAGCGGTTGCGCAGCGTCAACCCGTCGTATCCGAAGCGGTACTTCCTCGCCCGCCACCAGGGCCGGCTCATGGCCAGCGGGCGCATGGATGCCCACCCCTTCCTCGAACCCGCGTCCCCGGACCCCTTCCGGATCGCCTTTGTCGGCGCCTCCACCGTAAGGGGCTTTCCCCATCCCCGCTCCCTGTCGGCTCCCGCCTTCCTGGAAGCCATGCTGGCCGATGCCTGGCCCGGACGGGAGGTGCAGGTCTTCAACCTGGGCATCCCCGCCCTGGCCAGCTTCGCGGTGGCCCAGGTGCTGGAGGACGCCATGCGGTTGGAGCCCGACCTCGTCGTGGTCTACTCGGGGCACAACGAGTACTACGGTATCGACGGCGCCGTCAGCCGCTGGAGTCCCGTGAGCAACCGCCTCCGCCACACGCTGATGGATGGGCACGTTCCCTGGATGCTGAACGCTGTGCTCGGACGCGTGCTCGGAACGAAGGTCACCGGCGCCGACCTGATCCAGGTGATGGGCGAGCGAGGTTCGGTGCCCCTGGAGGACCGGCGCCGGCAGTCGGCCCCGGCCTGTCTGGCCGCCAATCTCTCCCGAATGACCGAGGCCTGTCGGCGCGCGCAGGTCCCCGTCATCCTGTGCACCGTCGCTTCCAACGACGCCGGCTTCGCGCCCGCTGGCTCCGCAGACCCGGGCCTGCCCGCCAGGCAGCAATCCACCTGGCAGACAGGGCTGGTGTTGGCCGCCGAGGCGCTGCTCCAGGATGCCGCCGGCCCCGAGGCGGCCGCCGGGGCGCTGGCCCGGCTCGAGGGCGCCGAAGCACTGGCCGGCGGCAGCGCCTGGCTGCAGTACCTGAAGGGGCGGGCCCTGGTGCTGCTCGACCGCGCCGAT
>JAJDTN010000343.1 GCA_022827165.1 Candidatus Latescibacterota bacterium | reverse complement strand
CCCGCCCAGCCACTCGACGAAGAACGCCTTCACCCGCTCCCGGCCCCGGCGCAGGTGGAAGTCGTGGAACAGCGGCTTCAACTCGCCGTCGGCGGCGATGGCGTCGTAGAAGGCGTCGATGAGGCGGTGCACGCCCGCGGCGCCGCCGAGGCGTCCCAGCAGCGACGGGTCGGGGTGGAAGGGGGTGCGGGGGGACGCCACGCTCAGTTGCGGCGCAGCCACAGGCGGACGTAGTGGCGCCGCTCGGCCGCCTCCGGGTGATCGGTGAAGGCGGTGCGGTTGTGGAGGATCCAGTGGTTGTTGGTGAACAGCATCTGCCCCGGCCGCAGGTCGAACTCGACCCGCATCCCGGGGCGCGCCAGGACCTCCTCCACGGCCTCGAGGAGACGGCCCTGGGCGGGGGTCAGGGCCTCGCCGGCGCGCTCCTGGCCGACCTCGATGTAGTAGGCCATGTAGCGCATGGACAGCTCCCCGTCGTGGCGGGTGAAGAGCCGGCGGCGGGCGATGGGACGCTCCCCCGGGCCCTCCTGGCCGCGGCGGTCGAACCAGAAGGCGCCGTGGAGGGTTTCGGGGTCGACGCACGGCAGCAGCTCGTTGTAGAGGGCGAGAGCGTTGACGAGCTGGCTGCGTCCCCCCTCGAGGGCGGCGCGCCGGCAGAGGAGGCCCACGAGGTCGGGCAGCTCGTCGTTGAAGGCGTTGTCGGTGTGGAAGGTGCTCTCGGCGCGGGTCACCGAGAACCGGGCGCCGTCGGTGACCGAGCGGCCGGTGTCGCGCACGTCGTAGAGCAGGGTGCCGGCCACGTCCTGGGCGAAGGGGCGGCCGAGGAGCCGGCCCAGGGCCCAGTAGGCGGCCACGGCCCCGCCTCCGAGGCGGGACTCGTCGAGGCCTTCGACGATGGCGAAGCCGCGGCCCCGGGCCAGTTCCTCGCGCACCGGGGCCAGCTCCTCTGCGCAGCGCGGCAGGTGCGGGCGCGAGAGGCTCGGGGACTCCATGTCCTCGCCGCCGGCGAGGTCTTCCAGCTCGCGGAGGGACTCGCCGCTCAGGGCGGTGGTCCAGGCCGGGGCGTCGTCGACGGTGTCCGCGGTCCACACCCGCCGGCAGCGGATCGGCTCCATGGTCGGGCTCTGCATGGCAGCAAAGATAGGGACGCGATTGCCCCGGCTCGACCCGTCCCGGTGGTGCGCCGCCGGCGGGAGCCGGCTATCTTCAGGCCCACGGATCGAGGGCCGAATGACGACGCCAGCCGAGAACACCATCCCACCCGGGGCCGCCCCCTGCCGCGATCTCCTGCGGCCCGAGGTCCTGGCCGCCTTCGACCGCGACCGTTTCGAGCGCGAGGGCTACTGGGTCTGGGACGGGGTCCTCACCGACGAGGGCCGCCGCCGCTGGACCGCCACCCTGCAGCGGCTCCAGGCGATGAACGACGCCGTCCTCACCGGGACCGACTGGGGCGCCGTCGACTACGCCGCCCGCGGCCTCCCGGCGCCGGACCCGGAGGTCTATGCCCCCGAGTTCCTGGCCTCCTGCTGCGGCGGCTCGGAGCAGATGCGGGTCATCCAGATGACTCCCGGCCTGCGCGACTACATGAAGGACCACGGCCTCTTCGGGCCCGGGACCGTCCCCGGGGTCGACGGCCGCCGCTGGGAGGGGGTCATGCCCGAGTACTTCGCCCCCGCCTACGACGACTTCCTCCTCGACGCGACCACCACCCACCCGCAGATGATGGAGCTCTTCGGCAAGCTCCTCGGCCCGCGGTTCCTGCTCGACCACATCCTGACGCTCAACCGCCCGCCGGGGTCGACGGGCCGGCGCTGGCACGCCCACGGCTACCGCCAGGGCCAGCACGAGACCGAGGATGTCCACGGCCGCGACAACGGCCGCCCGCCGAGCCGGGAGTACTTCCCGCACCAGTGCGTGCGCACCCTCTGCTATCCCGAGGGCATGTGCGATGCCGCCGAGGGCGGCGAGCTGGCCGTGGTTCCCGGCGCCCATCTCTACCGTAGCCCCTACCTGTGGAACACCCGGCGCAGCGAGTACGATGACCAGTTCGAGGCCGGCTGGATGCGGGGCCGGGTCCACGCCTTCACCGGCGAGCCCCTGCGCATCGAGCCCCTCTACCTGGCCCCGGGCAGCATGGTCTCCTTCGTCCACCACATGCCGCACCGCGTGAGCCACCGCGACGACGACGCCCCCATGCGCTGGGGGCTGCTGATGGCCTACCGCACGCCGGACCCGGACCAGTCGGAGCCGGCCCGCTGGAACGAGGGGGTCCCGGCCCACTGGGCGGAGCGTCAGGAGGCCGAGGGCCGGATCACGGAACCGATGCGCCGGGTCTTCGAGGGCGACAAGCCGCCGGCCTGAAGGCGGGCGGACCTACCCGAACGTCACAAATCAGGAGCGAGAGCGATGGACACTTCCTTCACCAACCCAAAGGAGAGCCTGGCCGGAGCGCGCCGCGACGAGCGCGACTACGCCAGCCTGACGCGGGCCGAGCAGATCCGCTGCATCGAGCTGGAGGGCTACGTGGTGCTGCCCGACCTGCTGCCGCCGGAGACGGTGGAGACCCTGCGCCAGGAGTTCTCCCGGCTGCCGACGCGGGGCGTCGACTACAGCCGCCACCAGCGCGGCGCCCGCGACGTGCAGTGGACGGACTCGCCTACCGCGATCGAGACGATCGCCCATCCGCCGACGGTGGAGTTCCTGCGCGACCTCTTCGGCGACGACCTGATCTGCACCTCCTGCGGCTTCGGCGTCTCGGAGCCCGGACATCCGGGCATCGCCGTGCACACCGACGCCCAGCCCTACGGCTCGCAGATCTTCGGCGTCCAGTCGAGCTCGCCGGTGCTGGCGCGGGTGCTCTACTACCTCGACGACCAGACCCCGGAGCGCTCCCCCTTCAAGGCGATCCCGCGCTCCCACCTGTCCATGCACCGCAACGCCAACCCCTACCTGCGCTACCTGAGCCACCCCGAGGAGGTGATGGTCTGCTGCAAGGCGGGCTCGGCGGTGGTCATCAACCAGAAGATCTTCCACGGCAACTACCCCAATCACTCCGACTCGGTGCGCCGCATGTTCGCCATCGCCTACCGCCCTGACTGGGCCGGTCCCATCGGTGACGTGGAGGACTACGATCCGGACCAGGTGGCCACCCTGCCGGAGCACATCCAGCCCTTCTTCCGCAGCCTCAACACGCGCAACATCGAGTTCGACCTGCCCAACCGCCCCGACGGCATGGCCCGCGACGCGGCGGGCGTCGGGCCGAGCCGCTGGGGGTAGGTTCGCCGGCAGCACGAAATCCCCCGGTTTCACGGGCAGGAGTCCCCAGGCCTCTCGCCGCCCCGGCCAGATCCGGCTCCGCTAGCTCGGACGAGCTCGGCGCCCACATCGGCCACACGGAATCTCGTGCAGTCCAGCCAGACCGCCGGCGCGCCCTCAGCCGACCGATGGCCAGGCGCCCCGGACGCTGCCTTCGTGTCGAAGCAGGTGCCCGAACCGGTCCGACCTCGGATCGGGTGTTACCAGCCTCTGTCCATCGAGATAGAGCATGCCCACCTCCCCGGGAGGCAGGGCATCGACCAGCTCGCGGGCCTCTTCGAGGGCCCCGAGCCACTTCCTCTTCAGTGACGTCACGTCCAGGGGTTCCCGCAGGCTGAGACGATCGATGTCGGCCTGGGAGTACGCGGTGTGGCGCGCCGCCTGCTCCAGCAGAAACCCGGGCGTGAACCCCGGATCCTTGCCACAGGCCGCCCAGGCCAGGGCGCCGAGGTGCAGGTAGGTGTCGTGGAGGTGAAGGATGTCGACGTAGTCGCGGACCTCCTGCCGGCCCACCAGGGCCAGGACCTTGTTCACCGCGGCGTCGGCGTGGTGAAGGCGGTACCCGCACTCGTCGTCTTTCTCCACCGGGAAGAAGCGGAAGGCGCTGTCCTGCGCCCACTCGATCCGCAGCTGCTCTCCTTCCCTCGACAGAACCGCCCGCAAGAAGGCGGGCGTGCGCAGGAGCCAGGTCAGCTCGAACCCGGCGCCGCCCAAGGCGGCGGCGTCCGTCTCGGCGCTCAGGGCGACGCTGTCGGCGAGATCGTGGAACAAGTCGAGATCCCGGGAGAAGCGGGGGGTGTCCGGATCTCGATGGAGGACGGTGGCGCCGGCCAGGTAGCTCTCCGGACTGCGGTTGGCCGCGATGGTCCTGAGGGCCAGCGCCTGGATCGGGGTCAGGGGCACAGTCTGGCCGCGCGCAGGAACCCCCGGCGGCCGCCGTGCTGTCGCAGACCGCGGGCCACCTCCGGCACGTCCTCCAGGGTGATCTTCATGTCGGCGGGCATGTACCAGAAGCACTGGGCGTGGAACTCGCGGAATGCGCGGCGGGCCTCGCGGACCCGGACCATGTCGAGGGCGTCCTCCCTGGACAGGTGGCGGCGGCTCTTGCGGCCGCCCTTGCGCCCGATCTCCGCCAACCAGGCGCTCACGTTTGCTGGAGGGCTGTCCATCTTCCTCGGGGGGAGTATCGTAAGCTGCTTACGTTAAGCAAGACCAGACCGGCCCCGTCCGCAAGTGCCTGCCGGGTGCCCCCGCCGGAGCCAGGTCACGATGACTTCCCGCCGGGCAGCCGCACCTCCTATGATTGGGGAAGCGGGAGATGGCACCCGGAACGGGGGAGGTTCCTGGCATGGCTTCACAGGAAACAGGCGAGGCGTCCAAGGCGCCGCCCCGACGGCATGGCCCGCGACGCGGCGGGGGTCGGGCCGAGCCGCTGGGGGTGACCGACCTCCCGGCGGCGGATCTCCGCCTTCTCCTCAACGGCGAGTGGGAGTTCGCCGAGGCCGCCGACGGGGACCCGCCCTCGGCCGGCTGGGGGCGCGTCCGCGTGCCCCACCGCTCGCGCGAGTTCGAGGACGACCCGCCCGCCTCGGGCTGGTACCGCACCACCCTCGAGGTCCCCGCCGACTGGGAGATCGGGGACCGCCGACTCGTCCTCGACCCCGGGCGGGTGCGCCACTTCGGCCGCCTCTACCTCGACGGGCAGCCCCTGGGCGAGCACCACGGCATGCGCCGGCCCTGGCGCCTCGACCTCACTTCCCTCGCCGCCCCGGGCTCCGCCCAAGACCTGCTGCTCTACACCCACAACTGCACCGGCGCCTATGCCCATCCGCGGCAAGCCTCCGTCAGCGAGGACGCGGAGAAGGCCCTCGACACCCTGTTCTGGCGCACGAGCGCGGCCACCGTCGGCCTGGAGTCCGATGTCCTGCTGAGCCTGGAGTCCCGGGTGCGGATCGAGGACGTGCACGTGACCACCTCGGTGCGCGAGGGCTCGATCCGCGTCGCCCTGACGGTGCGCAACGGCCGGGAGACGCCCTTCGCCGGCCAGGTCCGGCTGCGCGTGCGCCGCGAGGGCGGGACCGTGCTGGAGTTGGCGGATCTCGCCGTGGAGCTGGCGCCGGGGGCGGCTCACCGCGTGAGCGCCTCGGCCCCGTGGAAGGACCCCGCGATCTGGGGCCGCCCGCCCTACGGCGAGCCCGTCCTCTACTTTCTGGAGAGTTCGCTCCACGAGTCCGGATCACCGGGGCCGGCGGTGCACGCCGCGGTCACCCGCTTCGGCTTCCGCGAGATCTGGTGCGAAGGCGACCGGCTGCTGCTCAACGGCACGCGCCTCATGCCATGGGGCGACCACACCGTGCCGTACGTGTACGAGCGCCAGTGGCTGACCCGGAAGTTCGTCGATCTGGCCGACGCCAACGTCAGCATCGTCGAGCACCACCGCTACGATCCGCCCTCCGTGCTCTACGACGTGGCCGACGAGCTCGGCGTCTTCGTGGTGGGCGCCAACTTCTGCGTCGGCACGGGGCAGGTCTTCCCCCCGGAGATGGACGCCGGCGAGAAGGCACTGGTCATGGAGCACCACTTGGCCGTGGCCGATCACTGGATCCGCCGGGTCCGCAACCATCCCTCGATCCTGTTCTGGGACATCACCGACGCCCGGGACCCGGAGTACTGCGTGCCCCTGCTGCGCAAGGTGAAGGAGCTGGACCGCAGCCGCATCGCCGAGGTCACCTTCGATCCCTCCACCGCCGATGCCGAGCTGATCGAGCTGATCGACTGCTACCGGCTGTTCAGCAGCCTGCAGAGCATCGAGCAGAGCATCGAGACGATCCGCCGGGAGCTGCCGGTGAAGCCGGTGCGCGTGGGCGAGGCCGGGATCTTCACCACGAGTCACTGGGACGAGAAGGAGGAGGAGCAGCCGCCCCTGCACGAGGGCTGGGAGGAGTTCCTCCCCGCCATGGGCGAGCGCAACATCCACGGCCTGCAGACCTTCTTCTTCGCCGACATGGACTACCGCGGTTTCAACGACTCGGTGCCCGGCATGCTCGCCGCCGACTTCGACTTCGAGGTGGCCTGGCCCTCCCAGTCCGGCGCCGATGCCCGCATCGACCCCTTCTCCGAGGGGACGCCACAGGCCCGCGGCAAGCGCCGCCTGAGCCTCAACTGGTGTGACCCCACGCAGCCGGTGTCGCGCCCCACGGGCACGGCCGCCTGGTCGCGGCGCCTCTTCCGCCGCTTCACCGGGAGCGACGTGGGACCACTGGCGGGCGAGCGCGTGCCGGAGGTGCTCGTGCGCGTCACCCGCGCCGGCGAGCCGGTCCCCGGGGCCTGCGTCCTCGCGGCTCCGCTGGAGGGACAGGCGGTCCCGCCCCGCGCCGTGCGGACGGACCTTCAGGGCACGGCGTGGTTCGTGCTGCCCGAGGCGGGGGGTTACCGCTTCACGTGCGAGGGCGCGGGCGTGGACGTGGAGACCCGCCGGCAGCCGGTCCGCGCTTCGGCCGGGTACGGCCATGTGCAGGAGGTGAGCCTGCCGCTGCCGCAGGGCGGCGGCGGTTCGTGAGGGCGCAGGTGTGGGGCCTCTTGGGGCGGGCGGCGGTCAGCCGCGGACTTGCTTCCCGGAGATCACTGAGTATTCTACTCTTCGACTGGAAAACGCACGATGTCCTTACCTTGGTGAGGCGGTAGATCTCATGTCAGGAAAGAGCCAGCATGTGACCCCTCGGGACGGGGGGAGATGGGCTGTCAGGAGTTCGGGGTCCTCGCGCGCTTCGAGTGTGCACTCGAATCAAAGAGAGGCCATTGCGAAGGCGCGGCGAATCGCCAAAGCCCGGAAGACAGAGCTGTACATCCATGGACGTGACGGACGGATCAGGGACCGATGCTCCTATGGCACCGACCCCCATCCTCCCAAGGGCTAGCCATTGGCGCAACCCTCCTTCGAGAGATCTGTCTTTATCAACTGTCCCTTTGATAAGGACTACGAGCCGATTCTGCAGGCGATCCTCTTCTGTGTCCTCTACTTGGGCTACTACCCCAGGCTTTCAACAGAACAGAGCGATTCATTCCAGAGCAGAATAGACAAGATTCAAGACTTGATCAGAGACTCAAAACACTCAATTCATGACCTGAGCAGATGTCAGGCGGTTGAGGAGGGAGAGTACTTCAGGCTGAACATGCCCTTTGAACTCGGAATGGACTTTGGTTGCCGCCAGTACTCCGGCGATGCAAGGGGCGAAAAGAGGGGTCTTGTTCTGGAAGAAGAGAAGTACCGATACCAGGCCGCGCTTTCTGATTTCTCGGGTTTCGATATCCAACATCACCAAGGGGACTATCGTGAGGCCGTGAGAAAGGTACGAAACTGGTTTTCAGACGAAGCGCGTGAAAATGTCGATGGAGCCGGGCGGATCCTGAATGCCTATGAAGATTTCCAGGAGTGGCATTACAATAGACAGCTGAGCAGAGGCTTCTCCGAGAAAGACATCCAGGACTATCCTACGAGTGAGTTGGTGGAGGCCATGAAGGAATGGATGTTGACAGAGGACTCGGAGTGAGGCCAGAAGGACACTCCATGAACCGCAAGCAGCGCTCCACCCCGACCGCCTGTACGAAGGCCTCCGTCGGGTGTCGAGGTTCGTCCTCCGCCTGGTCGGCTCCATGCTGTGCGTGGGGCTGATGTGGTGACGGGGGCTACCTGGTGCGCCTGCACCACCCTGGCGGCATGGAGGCGCGGCAGGCGTAGCGCGCGCCGGGCGCAGGGCGGTCCCGCCCCGGGCCCCGGGGGTCCCGCGCCGCCCTCAGGCGCTCCGCACCGCAAACAGATCGGCGTCCTGCAGCGCCACCCGCAGGCGCACGGGGCGGCCCCGCAGGCCGGAGACGTCGCCCCCCGCCTTCCACCCCACAAGCGCGTCGAGCTGGTCGCCGAATACCGGATCCATCTCCTCCAGGCCGAACCCGGGCACAGGCTGCCCCGACTCGTCCTGGATCTCCACCCGCAGCGATCCGGCCGCCGAGGTGGCGTAGTTCAGGCGCAGGGCGCCGCCCTCGAGCAGCAGCGGCCGCGTCACCAGCTCGCCCCCTGAGTACCCGGCCCGCACCGAGGCGAAGCCGTGGGGCCGCACGACCACGCGGCGCAGGCGGTTCGTCGACCATCCGTAGTTCTCCGAGATGTACATCGACCACTCGTCGGCGGCGGTCTGCACCAGGCCGGGGGCGGGGGTGCAGCTGCGGTGGGACCAGTTGCGCTGATCCCGGCCGGGCCGCAGCCAGGCCTCCAGGAAGGTGCGGTCCCAGTGGACGCCGTCGCGGCTGCTCATGAAGACGGCGTCGGAGAGGCCGTTGCCCGGGTAGGGCATGCCCGCGGTGTCGAGCTCGCGCTCGGGCAGGAAGCGCATGGGGAAGGAGAGGAGGATGTGCTCGGCGCCGGGGCACGGCGTGGTGGCGTTGGTGTAGAAGTGCTCCAGGGGCACGCCGTCGCCGTACCGGTGCGGCTCCGGGTCGGTCCAGTGGACGAAGTCCTCGGAGGTGCAGCTCTGGATGGCCCGCACCCGGGTGCCGGCGGCGTTCTCGGAGTAGCGGCTGAAGAGTCGGTAGCGCCCGACATGGGAGTCCCACAGGGGGACGTTGACCGAGTCGAAGGCGCCGGTGACCTCCAGGGGCCCCTCCTTCACCGGGGTCCAGCGCAGGCCGTCGGGGGAGGCGAAGCCGTGCAGGTTCGACCGGCCCGTGCCGCCCACGGCCTTGAAGCGCTGCTCCGGGGCGGCGGCCGGGTTGGCGTCGAGGAAGACGCAGAAGTTGTGGCTCTCGTGGCCCTGGATGAGGACGTTGTTCCGGCGCGTACCCTCGAACTCCACCAGCCCCAGCTCCGGATGCTCGAAGCGGATGCCGTCGCGGCTGACCGCCAGGTTGGTGGTCTGGCTGGCGGCGCCGTCGGCGTAGTCCTCGCCCACGGGGTAGAAGCCCCGGTAGTAGAGCAGGGTCCGGTCCCCCTCCTGCACGAGGTTGTAGCAGGCGGTGCAGGCGCTCTCCCAGGGCTGGGAGATCTGGAAGACCACCTCCCGGCGCTCCGGCGGGTGCAGGTGGAGGGCCGCCCTCTCGAGGCGGTCCACGAGAAAGCGGTCGACGAACAGCTCCCGGCGGGAGCCAAGGGCAACGGGCGCGGTCATGGCATACCTTTCGGCAAAACGAACCCCGCAACGAAAGGACGGAGCCATGCCCTTCATCAACGTCAAGATGATCGAAGGCCGCACCACCGATCAGAAGCGCGAGCTGGCCAAGGCCCTCACCGACGCCATCGTCGAGATCTGCGGCGCCAAGCGCGAGGGCACGATGGTGGTCATCGAGGACCACGCCAAGGAGGACTGGGCCGTGGGCGGGGTGACGATCGCCGACCGGGGGTAGCTGGCCGGATTGACAAATCGGACTACCTTGCCGTCATTTTGCCGCGAAAAATGACGGCAAGGTAGACGATGGACTTCCCCCGCATCCTCCGCGCACCCCGTCAGAGCTTCTTCCTGATGGGACCCCGCGGCGTCGGCAAGAGCACCTGGCTGCGCACGGCCTTCCCCGACACCCACGTGATCGACCTCCTCTCCGAAGCGACCTACCAGCGCCTGCTCGCCGACCCCGGCCTCTTCGAGGCCGAACTGAGGGCCGTCGACGGGGACCGCTGGGTGGTGCTCGACGAGATGCAGCGTCTGCCCGGCCTCCTCAACGAGGTCCACCGCTTCATCGAGGAGCGCCGGCAGCGCTTCGTGCTGTGCGGGTCGAGCGCCCGGAAGCTCCGGCAGGCGGGGGGCAACCTGCTCGCCGGACGCGCCCTGCATCGAGCCATGCACCCCTTCGTCCCGGCCGAGCTGGGAGCCGCCTTCGACCTCGACGAGGCGATGCGCCACGGCCTGCTGCCCATCGTCTGGTCCTCCGAGGCCAGGGACGAGACCCTCGAAGCGTACGCCCGGATGTACCTGCGCGAAGAGATCCAGGCCGAGGGCCTGGTGCGCAACCTGCCCGGCTTTGCGCGCTTCCTGCCCATCGCGGCCCTCTGCCACGGCCAGACGGTCAATGTCACCAACATCGCCCGCGAGGCCGGCGTCGCCCGCACCACCGTGACCGGCTACCTGGAGATCCTGGAGCAGACACTCCTCTGCTTCCGGCTGCCGGGTTACCAGGCGAAGGTGCGCGTGCGCGAGCGCTCCCTGCCCAAGTGGTACTGGTGCGACCCCGGGATCGTGCGGGCCCTCAAGGGAGTCGCCGCCGGCCCCCCCTCCCCGGAAGAGCGCGGCCCCCTCTTCGAAGGGCTGGTGGCCCAGCTCATCCGCGCCGCCAAGGACTATCTCGGGGTCTGCGACGGGTGGTTCTACTGGGCCAGCGCCGCGTCGACCGGGATGGAGGTCGACTTCCTGCTTCAGCGCGGGGGCGAGTTCGTCGCCGTGGAGGCGAAGGCCGGGAGGAGCTTCTCGGAGAGCTGGTGCAGGGGCCTGCGGGCCCTCGGCGGCCTGAAGGGCCTGCGTCGGCGCCTCGTGGTCTACCCCGAGGGGCCATCCCTGCAGACCGCCGACGGCATCGAGGTGGTGCCCTTCGCCGGCTTCAGCGAGATGCTGCACGGCGGGGACCTGTGGCCGTGAGCGGCTCCCCGGCTCAGTGCAGCAGGCGGTACCGCACGTCCCGGAAGGCCGTGCTGCACTCCCACACCATCAGGCCGAAGGCGCCCATGCGGAAGGTCTCGTCGGTGAGCTGGTTGACCAGCTTGCCGTCGACGTAGGAGGTGAGGGAGGCGCCCCGGGCGGCGACCTGGATCTCGTACTCCTGGCCTCGGTGAAGGGCGTGGTTCACCACGCTCAACTTGGTGAGGCGGCCGTCGATCACCCGGTAGAGGCCCACCGCCTGCCACCCCAAGAGGAAGTCGAACAGGTACCAGCTGCGCTCGTCCGCGGAGATCCGGAAGGCGACCTGCGCGTTCCCGCCTGAGATCGGCGTCATCAGGAAGGAGAGCTCGTAGTCGGTCCAGGTCGGCTCGCCGGCGATCAGCGGCGGCGGCTCCTCGCCGGGCTCGCCGCTCTCGCCAACGATGGCGTGGCCCTCCATCCGCCAGGTCTTCTCCAGGGCGTCCCGGTCGGACCACGCGGGCGGCCGCCAGGAGGTGAGGCCCTCGTCCACGGGAACGACCTCCCAGTTGATGAGGCCCCGCATCCCCCCGATGACGTCGCGTGGGGCGCTCTCGGGGGAGTCGGTGCGCTCTTCGGTCTTCGGTGCCATGGTCCGCATCCTTTCTCGCATCTGTCGGCGCGATCTGTGAAGCCGGCTCTTGGCGGTGCCGGCGGGTATGTGCAGCCGCTCCGCGATCCGGTTGAGCTCCATCCCGCTCAGGTAGAACAGGGTGACCACGGCCCGGTCCGGCGGCGCCAGGCTGTTCACCAGGGCCTTGAGGTCCCTGTATTGGAGGGGTGTCCCGTCCGGGTCGGGCGCATAGCGGCTCAGCTCGTATTCCGGCAGGCGCAGCTGCTCGAGCCGCCTCTGGCGCAGCATCTTCCGGGCGGCGTTGCGGGCGATGGCGTGGAGCCAGGCCGGGAGCCGGTCCGGGTCCTGCAGCTCGTCGAGGCGCCGGCAGGCCCGGATGAACGCCTCCTGGGCGGCGTCCTCGACGTCGTCGGTATCGCCGAGAAGAGGAGCCACGGCCCTGACCACACCCGCCCAGTGCTTGTCCACGAGCCGGCGGAAGGCGTCCTGGCTTCCCTGGCGGCACCCGGCGACGAGTTCCTGGTCTGAAATCACCCCATCACTCACACCCTGTAGATCCGGGAATCGAACCCAGGTTCACGAAGAGAGGAAGGAAAGTCATGCCGGTCTTTCACGCGGGGCCCGGCCAGGCGCCCCCTTGGTGCGAGATGCGCCAGTTCGACATCGTCCGCCTGGCAGCAGGAGCCGCCCCTTACGACTTCGGCCGCGCCGGCCCCAGGGAGAAGCTGATCGTCGGGGAGGGAGCCTGCACGGTCTCCGCGGCCGGCCGCGAGCTGGCCGCCGGCGAGGGCGCCAACATCGACCTGCCGGCAGGTGAGCAGGAGGGCGGGTTCAGCATCCTCGACGTGGCCGAGGACGCCACCCTGATCCGCATGGCCGGCCACTGGGGCGACGAGGTCGGCGGCTCGGGGCTGTTCTCGGTGGAGGAGGCGGCAGACAGCGACCGCGTCGACCCGGCGATCCGGTCTCCTACGAGAAGCGGACCACCTTCGACTGCCACTTCCACGACTGCGACGAGTACTGGATCCTCTTCGCCGGCCGCGGAATCGCCGTCACGGAGGGGAAGAGCTACGAGGTCGCCTCAGGCGACTGCGTGGCCACCGGCATGGGGCACCACCACGACTTCCCGATCGTGCACGAGCCGGTGCGGGCCGTCTACTTCGAGACCACCATGGAGGGGCGGAGGCGGCGGGGGCATCTGTGGGACCATACGCATGGGAAGGCGGAACCGCGGTTGGAGCGGGTGTGAGTTGGGACTGGGAAGGAGGACACGACCTCACTGGATCCCAAAGTGATCAACCCTGCCTGCCCAGGAGTAAACCACCCTTCCGATGCTCTAGCAGAAGAGAGCCGGGCGGCATCAACGACTCTCCCCTGAAGGTCAACCCCCACTTTCCGCGGCCTGTGTTCAACTGATGGCGGGACGGGGCTGGAGGTTCCTCAACGCCCTGCGGGCAACGATGGGCTGGATCTTACTGCGGAAATCGACAATGCGTGCCCGGCAGCACTTGCGGATCTTCTTTCCGCTTCCGCAAGGGCAAGGCAAGTGCTGCTTCAAGTTGAGCCTCGCAAGAACCCTCAGAAATCCCAAGACTGTGGAAGCATCGTCTGTATCAAACAGCCACCTGTAGTACTCAGCTCTACCCTCTCGGCCGTGACTCCATTGGCCGAAGGGCCAGTCTTCCCCGACAGCGACCAGACTTTGCCCGAGGAAGAAATCGTGCACCGGCCCGTCCAGGAACTGGATGAAAGGTGCGGTCTCTGGGAAGCACCGCCAACGGTCATCTGGAAGTAGTACACACGCTGCGCCGTCTGCGTTGACGTGGTATTCGGGTTTCCATGGGATTCTGCCTGCCGTCTCACGGACTATGGGCAGGCTCCTTGGGTAATCCGCTGGCAACTGGATTGACACTTGGTACCGATCTAGTACGCGGCCATCAGGTGAGAGTACGGGGTACGTACCCCGGACCTCGGTACCGTGGCCAGGCTCGATGAAGAGGTGAAGGTTCGGGTAGTCGGTTCGAAGATCAGCCCGGATTTCCTCGACCAATTCTGGTTTCCGCTGATGCCATGCAGTCATGCACTAGACAGCCAGGGCTTTGTAGGATTCCTGACGTTCAGGGCTGCTGCTTGGAGCGCCGACTTGCGCCCTTCGTCGTCCCCGTCGTCGTCATCGACTGGCCCGAAGACTGATTCCCACCCATCACTCTCAAGAAGCCAGAGAGTCGTTTCTCCTACGCTCGACAGCTGGTGGCGCACTTCGTCCAGGACCGGCTTCAAGTCGTTGCCAGTCGGGTTAGCGGGGTCCTCCACAGCGAGATCGTCGGCGTTGTCTCGGAATTCTGTCCAGAGATGTCGAAGCTGGGTTGCAAGATCTCCGGTGCTTTTCTGTTTGAGCAGCTTGACCACGAGAAGCTCTAGGACAAAAGTCTTGGCGGCGACTTGATTGCGGACGTTCCAGAGCTTCATCAGGCGAATTGCGGAGGTGACGCCGCTATTCCTGATGTGATCGACATGAACTTGTAGGTTGGTCTTCAGTCGCTGCTTGTCTCCAGTTGTGCGGTGTAGGAAGACATCTTCCTCCTCCTCGCTTGTATACCGGCCGGGCACCACATCGATGTGAAGGTCTTGAGCGAAGCCCTTGGATTCCTTCATAGAAGGGTCCTTGATCCGCAGGGCGGAACCCTTCCGTTCGACTTCGTATTCTTCGCGGAGGACCTGATCGACGTTCTCGTATATCTCCTCCAGATTGCTACCGGACTCGGCCTCATGCGGGAAGTAGCAGGTCATATCCCCGTCATAGGCCTCCATTATCATCGTGCGTTTGGCCACCGACCCTCCCCAACGGATGGAGGGAATAGGTCTTGAGAAGTGACCTAACAGAGTGGTCTCGATATCCTTGCGGTACTTTCTGAGATCGGCGAGTTCTGGACCATCTTCTTTCAGGGTTTGAAGGGTCAGGATCGCTTCGAGGTACTCATTCGCTTTCATGGTTGTTAACCTCCAGGGTTGGTATGAAGCCGCCTACACGCCTGTCGTAGTCGTAGACGAGCACCGCAGGGTCTCGTTTGGGCATGAGATCACGACCAACTGAGATCGCCACTGGCGCAGGAGTGGCGGGAAACAAGTGGATTGTCCGAAGTCCTGGATGGGATGCCACCAAGTGGCGCACGCTGCTCATGAAGATCTCCTGAAATGCTTGAAGGGATGCCTCAAGGTCCAGGAATCTAGGCGTTGGCTCAACGCTCGCGAGCGTGATCTCGTAGGTGGTGAAGCTAGCGTCGATTAGGGGTGGCAAATCATCTTGTCGGATCCGGCCGCTGAGGGAGAGCAAGAGGGCCACCGAGGTGGAGCAACCGCCGTCCTGAAGGGTCCGGAATTCGTACCTCACGGTTTCGCCGTCCTCCTTCCATGTCCAGGCATCCGTATCTCGATGGCGCTGGTAGAGGGTAAGCGGGACTTTGTCGCTGAGGCAGGTTCCGAGGTGCACGAGAAGCGGGATGGCACCCAAGGCGAAGACAGACAGATGTCGGATGGGACCGTGCTCGGAGTCTTGTTCGTACATGAGTTGTACTTTGGAGCGGATGGCGGTAGCTGCCGCCTTCCAGTAGTCCCCCGAGGGGTGGTCCGGAATGGCCGTGAGGTCGACCGTAATCACATCCCGGGCTCCGAGGTAGCGTGGAGCAACAGCCTGCTGCATCTCGGGTAGCGAGACAGACACCGTCCTGCCAGCAATTCGGGCAACCAAGACGAGAGCAACGGTATGGCGGTCAGGATGGGTCCCCGTGAGCATGAAGATCCGACTCTCATGAGCCAGTTTGTGCTTCCTGAGGACCTCTGTGGTGTACTCATCCGGGTGATCGTCCACCAACTTGTGACAATTCCCGCACAGTAGCATAAGGTTCGAGATGTCGTGTACCGTCTGCTTCCCTTCTCCCCGACTTCGCGGACCTCGCCTGCTGAACGCCCAGATATGGGCCATTTGAGCGAAATTACCATCTGTGTTCGTGAGATGATGTTCAAGGAGGTAGCGGTTGCAGCCATCGAATTGACACCTCCCTGCGGCACGCACAAATAGGAAAAGGCGGGTCTTCTCGGGGACTTCTCGGCCCTTTGGTTTGAACAGTACGCCGCCGGGCAGCTGTCCGCGTCTTGAACTCACGGTCATCGCTTCACCATCTTCTCAGCGGTCCTGTTGGACTCGACCTCGGTGTCCGGGAGTATTGGTGGCCGGTACACCAGAGCTCTTATGGTCTCGACATCAATAAGGCGGTCAGGGCCGATCTGATCCTGAACAATTCGGCGAAAGGCCTGACCATGGTCGCCGGACGCAAGACTCCACCCTCGAGCCTGGGCAATCGCAAGGCAGGTAGCCTCAGCTTGGCCCATGCGCTGTCGGAACTCCGCATAGAAGCCGAGTTCTCGGACCTCCGTGCTCGACTCACTACGCAGGTTGCCGGCTTGGACTGCGGCCTCAATCGCGCTGGCGCCAACTCCGTTCCCCATCTCTTTGAACAACTGAGATGGCACTACAAACTCCCAACCTGCTATGGAGCCGAGTTGACTGAGCATTCCTGCATCGGCCAGATGGAGGGCTAGGATCGGGTCGAGAATCACAGTAATCCTCCTGTTGATCCCAGGATCCTCACTGGTCGAGGTGGAGGTCATGGCAGTCCTCATTCGTGATGCCGAGGAGCCACTTGGGCGAGAAGGCTGTCAAGACTCTCAGTAGCGACGTTCACCATCCGTGCCAGTTCATCGAACTTGGCGCGTGTGATCTCTTCACGGCGTAGAGCGTCGAGGGCAAGGGCTACGAACCGACGGCTAGACTCGTTGCGAGCATCTTCGTCGTCGAACTCGGGAAGATCAAGGAGGTCCTGGAGAGCCTTACCCATCCCAGTGTTTTCTTGCTCCTTAAGTCTCTCCAGTTCCGGCTCGGTCAGAAATCGGAGGTTCTTCAGGCGGTAGAGTGCGGCGATCCGGCTCACCCCGAGATAGTGTGCCAGGAGCACCAAGTCGTGCATCTGGATCGCTTGACTTCCGGGTCGGGCCTGAACCCGCTGACGCTCTCCTTCGTCGTACACCTCCGCTTGCCGGATTACCCATCCCTTGCCCATGCGGGCAAGGAACTCCTCAATCCCGGTCCTGGGCATCAAGAACCCTGCGGCAAAGGCGTTGGCACGCACTTCCATGAGGCTGTGACGCTCACTCGCCCGGCTGATGGTTCCCTTCTGGTCGCGGTCGAGGAGCACATGGCAGTACTCATGCGCGCAAGAGAAACGCCGGCGTACGCGGCTGTGGCTAGGCAGGACGTTGTTCACGACGACAAATGCGCCGGCTTCCAGGTCGAAGAGCGTGAGTCCCGACACGTCTTCGGGAAGGCGAAGCTGTGCGGTGCGGACGCTCTGGCTATCGAGAACCTCCGCCACGTTCTGGAGTGGTGAGCTGCCGAGACCAATGCGGCGGCGCTCTTCTCCGGCTATCCGTTCTCCTTGCTGTACCGCCTCCCACTTGGTTTGAGGCGACCGGGGCTCGTAGACGGGAAGCGCAGAAGGGTCTCGGTCGACCCCGAGAAGGCGTTCTAGAGACGTGATTTCTCTGCCAAGCGCCATAGCCTGTTGGAGCACTGCCTGTAGTTCGCTGTGTTCGGACACCTCTGGATGTCGGCGAAAGAGAGCTACTAAGACTTCCTCTGAGCGGAACTCATCGGCGACGAACTCGCGGATATCGCGTCCATAGAGGAAAGCGAGTCCATCAAGCTCGAGGCTTGTAACGGCGCGGTTGCCGAGCTCCATTTGTGCAATAGTGGATCGGGACACCCCGAGATGGTTGGCCGCGTCCTCCTGCTTCATCTGGCAGGCCTCACGGGCAGCCCGGAGTCGTCCCGCCAATACCTCCTTGCTCACCGGCATGGGCAGATCTCCCGAAAGTCAAGGGGGAGGGCTGAGGTCATCGGGGAAGACAAATATCAGCGGCGTTCGGTCTCATTATCGGTTCTTGAAGGACTCTTACTGCCCACGGCGGCCCTCATCTGCTCCTGGCTGCCCCGGGAATGCCTTGAGCCGGGGGAGAACGTGATCGAATTTAGAACACGCGGAGCAAAAGTCAAGGGGGAAAGTTAGAAAGGCGATCGCCACAATTCCAGGGTCCTGAGCGCCGCCTCTCTCACGGACCCGGAAGCACCGACCCCTACTGGGCGGCCATGGGGCGTAGCCGTCGTCAGAAGACCCCTGGGGTGCTCAGGGACCCTGCGAGTCCGTCGGTCTCGGGGTGTTCGCTATGCCCCTGCGGCTGTTCGACTCAATCCCGAGGGGGCCTGATTCGCGTACGTCGTGCGGTTTATTCCGGTAGACTGCCGGGATCCAAGTGGGTGAAACGGGCGACTCACCAGAAGAGGCTTCTACCCCTGGGGTCTGGCCGGAAGGCGAGCTCCGGATACTCCTCCCCCCGCAGCACCTCCCCCACCTTCACCGTCTCCACGTTCCCCATCCGCTCGTTCCAGTTGTTCCCCAGGCGCCGGGTGTGGCCGGGCATGAGGTGCATGATGTAGCTGCGGCGGGGGTTGGCGGTGCTGTTGCCGTAGGAGCCGTGGAAGGTCTTGCAGTGGTGGAAGTGGCAGTGCCCGGCCGGGACCTCGCAGGGCACGGCGGTCAGGTCGGCGTCGGCGGGGATCCCCTCCTGGCGCAGCAGCCAGTGGGGGTCGTCGACCACGGCGTCCTCGCGGTCGTAGCGCATGGGCCACAGGTGACTGCCGGGGATGACGTGCATGCAGCCGTTGTCGACGGTGGCGTCGTCGAGGGCGATCCAGCAGGTGCCCAGGTCGGCCGGTCCCACGTGGTCCCAGAAGGTGTAGTCCTGGTGCCAGGCGAGGGCCGTCTCCTCGTCGTGGGGAGGCTTGTAGATCATCTGGTCCTCCCACATTCGCACCGGACCGGCCATGAGCTGATGCGCCAGGGCGCTGATGGCGGCGTTGTTGATGAGGGCCGCGAAGAGGGGATCGCGGCGGAAGATGTTGACCACCTTCACCGATGGCAGCTGCCCCTTGGCCCGGGACTGCTCCACGGTCTCGCCCATCAGGTGTCTGGGGAAGGAGACGCGGCCGTGGAGAATGTCCTCGATGCGTGCCTTCAGCTCCTCGATCTGCTCGTCGGAGAGCACGCGCGGGCCGGCCACGTAGCCTTGGGTCTGGTAGTGCTCGATCTGGGCGTCGGTGAAGGGCATGGAGATCAGCTCGCCAGTTTGCTGTCAGCCGATCTTCACGGGACCGCCCCGACCGCACCTTGCGACCACAGCTCTCCAAGGCTGAAGTGCTCTCGCAACCGGTCGATGTCGACCACGCTCGAAGCCCTCTTGAGTCTCGTGAATCCATCCGTTTTGTCACAGAGGATGACCTCCTGAGGTTCGAGGTGATCGAGGAGGGTGGGGGAGTGCGTGGTTACGATGACCTGACTCCCCTCGGAGGCGGATCGCAGGATCTCCACAAGGGATTCCGCCAGATGGGGGTGCAGGCCGTTCTCCGGCTCCTCGATGGTGATGAGGGGTGAACTCTGGATGGCGGCGAGCTTCTCTCCTGCTGGACCGAGGGTGGCGTCGGGTTCTTCTCGATATGGTTGTCTGGCGACACTTGGGATGAAGCTGTGGAATCTCCAGCACCTGATGTCCTCCCGGAGGATGGTGGCCGGCACCGAAAAGAACCCGACTCCTACGAGGGCGAGCCGAGTTGGCTCCTGCTCAGGGACGGGGACGGTCTGGTGTGCTCCATTCCCGCTTGTCGGATCGATGACGAGGACTTCTTCCCCGGACCTGAGAAGTCGCATGTTGTGCGTCTTGCCGTTCCGTACGAGTTTGGCCTCGAGTGACTCTTTCTCGATGCTGGGAGTCCTGTCGTCGCTTCTCAAGTCGAGATCCAGCTTGTACTCGAAGGAGCGCACGACGCTCAGGTTATCCTCCGCGTCCGGATCCTCTGCCATGGAGAAGGGAACCTCCTTCTCGAGTTTCAGCGACAGCCGGACCGGCTTCGGTTCTCGGCGCTGCCGGAGGCGTTTGTTCCTTACTTCGGCATTGCCACCCATCTCGCTCACGGCATAGGACACGTCATGGAGTACAGCGTTCTGAAGGAATCGCAGGGCAGAGAGCAGGTTGGTCTTTCCGGATGCGTTGGCGCCGACGACGAAGTTGAGCGGCCCCAAGTCGATCGTCTCTTCCGGCGAACCAAAGCTCTTGAAGCCTTCGATCTTGAGTTGCGTGATCATCGTGCCTTGTCCTCTGACGCCCTCACAGGAAGGGCCAACTCTTGTCCGGGTCATACCCCGGCAACAGCGTATCATGCCGCCGCCCCGCCACCAGCCGGTCCCCCTCCACGCAGCCCTCCGGCCGCCCGCGCAGCACCTCCACCAGCCGCTCCCGCCACGGAGCCAGTCTCGCCTCCGCGTCTGCGTCCAAAGCGAGGTCGTGCAGCTCCCGGGGGTCGGCGTCGAGGTCGAAGAGGTGCTCGCGGCCGGTCTGGGAATACCAGATGTATTTGTGGTTCCCGTCCACCAGGAAGTGGTTGCCCTCCTCGTAGGCGTAGCAGCCGGAGTGCTCGCCGTGGAGGACCTCGCGCACGCCGCCGGTCTCGTCGCGCAGCACGGGCAGCAGGCTGCGGCCGGTGCACGACTCCGGCACCGCCACACCCGCGGCGTCGAGCAGGGTGGGCATGACGTCCTGGAGCCCCACCGGAGCCGTGGGCTGCAAGCCTCCCTCGAGCTTCCAGCTGGCCGGCGCCCGCAGCAGGAAGGGGATGCGCGCCGAGGACTCGTAGGGCCAGGTCTTCCGGAACAGGTGGTGGTCGCCGAGCATCTCGCCGTGATCCGAGGTGAATATCACGAGGGTGTCGCGCAGCACGCCGCCGGAGTGCTGGAAGAGCCGGCCGAGCTGGTCGTCGATGAAGTTGATCATCCCGTAGTAGGCGGCGCGGGCGCAGCGGATCTGGTCCTCGTCGAGGTGGATGCGCGAGGCGTCGGTGCTCAGCCCGCGTTGGGGTCCGCCCAGGTCGTCGGCCCAGTCGCCCACGTCGGGGGGTGGCAGGTCGCGGTCGATGTAGCGGTCGTAGTAGAACCGCGGCGGCGTCAGGGGCGGATGGGGATCGATGAAGGAGAGGTTGAGGAAGAAGGGGCAGCTCGGGTCGCGGCGCTGGAGGAACTCCATGGCCCGGTCGATGACCCAGAAGGTGTGCATCTGCTCCTCGGGGAGGTGATGGGGGCGTCCCACCCAGCCGTTGGAGGAGACGCCGTGGGCCATGCCCGGGTCGACCTCGCGGCGGCCGTGGATGTCGCGCAGCCACTGCACGTACTCGTTGTCGCCGCCCCGCGTGGAGTTGGCCAGCTGCATGTGGTCGAAACCGTAGCGACGGCGGTCGGGGTGCAGGTGCAGCTTGCCGATCATCTCGGTCTGGTAGCCGGCGCGGGACAGCTCCCCGGCCAGGGTGGCCGGCGGGTTCCACTCGACGCCGCCGCGGAAGCCGACGGCGCCGTTGGCCGCCGGCGCCGTGCCCGACATGAGGCTGCGCCGCGCCGGGATGCAGCTCGGGCTCTCGGCGTAGGCGTGCAGGAAGTGGGCGCCGGAGCGGGCCAGGGCGTCGAGGTTGGGCGTCTGCAGAGGCGCCGGGGCCACGGGGTCGGCGGCCACGCAGTCGCCGCGCTGCTGGTCGGTCATCACCAGGAGGATGTTGGGGCGCTCGTTCACGGTTCGCGGCATCCTTGCGAAGGAGGGGCGGAACGGGGAAACAGGATAGGCGGCGCCGACGGAGGCGCCAAGGTCATTCCGCCGCCACCCAGTGCCGGTAGAGGGGCTTCACCGCCTCGGGCAGTTCCGCCCAGACCTCGGGCCGGATCTCGGGCGAGGCGTAGTTCTTGCCGTTCGTCTCCACCACCATGGCCGTGTGCTCGGCCGACCCCTCCCGCGCCGGCTCGAGGTTGAGCCACCACGGGCCGTAGCGCACGACCAGGGCCACGCGCGCCTCGTCGGAGCGGTTCGGCGGCACCGCGTGCCACAGTCGGCTGTCGTAGGCCAATACGCTGCCGGCGGTCCCCACGGCGTGGGTCTCGGTGGGGTACGGGGCGTCGGGGTCGACGCCGTCCAGCGTTCCCCCGGAGGGGTTGGTCCCGAAGCGGTGGCTGCCGGGGACCAGCAGCGTGCCCCCGTTTTCGGCCGTGAAGTCGGTGAGCATCCAGATCGTCGACAGGTGCAGCAGGGCGTCGGGGTAGGGCGCCGGGATGTGGCTGGCGTTGGTCTGGTTGTAGGGCCAGTCGGCGTGCCAGAAGCCGCGGCCGCAGCCCGGGCGGTTGATGACGCAGTCGGTGGTGGTGATGCGGACGTGGTCGCCGAAGAAGGCCCGGCAGAGGTCGAGGAGGCGCTCGTCGGCGAGGTAGGGGGCGAAGAGCTGGGTCTCGTTGATGACCCCGCGCAGGCTGTCGACGCCGGTGACGCTGACGCGGTGGCCCTTGGCGCGGATGGAGGCGAGGAGGGCTTCCGACTCGGCGCGGCGGCGGCGCTGGGCCTCGACCACGGTGTCTCGGATGGCGGCGATCTCACCCTCGGGGATGACGCCGGGCAGGAGGGTGAAGCCGTCGTGGCGGATGCGGCGCTCGGCCTCGGCGGCGTTCACGGCGACTCCCGCGCGATGCGGCCGAGGACCCGGCCAGCGGCCTCGACGGTGCGGTCCACCATCTCCTCGGTGTGCCGTGTCGACAGGAAGCCGGCCTCGAAGGCGGAGGGGGCGAGGTAGATCCCCTCCTCGAGCATGCCCTGGAAGTAGCGCTGGAAGAGACCGGTGTCGGACTGGCTCGCGTCGGCGTAGCTGCGCACCGGCCCCGGGTGGAAGAACAGGCCCACCATGGAGCCGCAGTGGCCGACGGTGGCCGGCACGCCGGCGGCGGCCGCGGCGGAGCGCATGCCCTCGACCCAGCGCCGGCCGAGGGCCTCGAGTCCGTCGTAGGGGTCGGTGTCGCGAAGGTGGCGGAGTGTGGCGAGTCCCGCGGTCATGGCCAGGGGGTTCCCCGACAGGGTGCCGGCCTGGTACACGGGACCGGCGGGAGCCAGCTGCGACATCAGCTCCGCCCGGCCGCCGAAGGCGCCCACCGGCAGGCCGCCGCCGATGACCTTGGAGTACGTGCTCAGGTCGGGGGTGATGCCGAAGCGCTCCTGGGCGCCGCCGAGGGCGACGCGGAAACCGGTCATGACCTCGTCGAAGATCAGCAGGATGCCGTGCTCGGTGCAGAGGTCGCGCACGCCCTGGAGAAAGCCCTCCCGCGGCGGCACGAGGCCCATGTTGCCGGGCACCGGCTCGAGGATGACGGCCGCCACCCGCCCGGGGCCGATGCCGTCGACGGTGCGCCGCAGCAGGTCGAGGTCGTTGAACTCGATGCTCGCCGTGCAGCGGGCCACGTCGGCGGGCACGCCGGGGGAGCCGGAGATGCCGAAGGTGGCCACGCCGGAGCCGGCTTCCACCAGCAGCCCGTCGGAGTGGCCGTGGTAGCAGCCGTTGAACTTGATCACGTGGTCGCGGCCGGTGACCCCGCGGGCCAGGCGCAGGGCGGTCATGCACGCCTCGGTGCCGGAGTTCACCATGCGCACCATCTCCACCGAGGGCACGATCTCGCAGATCAGCTCGGCCATCTCCACCTCGATGTCGGTGGGCGCGCCGAAGCTGGTGCCGCGGTCGAGGACCTCTGCCAGGGCCTCGACGACCACGGGCGGCCGGTGGCCGAGGATCAGCGGCCCCCAGGAGCCGACATAGTCGATGTAGGTGCTGCCGTCGGCGTCGACGATCTCGGCGCCGTCGCCTTCGCGGATGAAGAGGGGCTCGCCCCCGACGGCCTGGAAGGCGCGCACGGGACTGTTGACGCCGCCGGGGATCACGCGGGCGGCGCGGTCGTAGAGGGCGGTGGAATTCGACTGGGAACGGGACATGTGGAGGCGGTCCTTCGGTTGGCTGGATCGGCGTGGAAACCCTGAAGCTACGGAGCCCCGCCGGCCCCGGACAGAGGCGCCGGCGCCCGTGACAGGAGGCCGGACCCTTCGTTACATTCCGGTGAAGATCATGCAGCGCCCGGCGGTCTCCGAGCCTCCCCGGAGAGTCTCCGCCGGCCGCGCCCCGGGCTCCCCCGGGCATCCCTTACTCAGGCGCCCTCGACCGCATCCATTCGCTGATGGCACGGATCTCCCTGCGTTCCCGCGCCTGGCACGGCGACACTGACGTCGACCTGACCGCACTCATTCCCTGATGGCACGGATCCCCCTGCGTTCCCGCGCCTGGCACGGCGACACCGATGTCGACCTGACCGCACCCATTCCCTGATGGCACGGATCTCCCTGCGCTGCCGCGCCTGGCACGGCGACACCGATGTCGAGCTGGCCGTGCCCGACGCCTGGAGCGTCGAGGTCCTGGCTCCGGCGGACGCCCCCGAGCTCGGCGAGGAGGACCTCCTCCGCGCCCTGCGCGAGCCCGCCGCCGGCCCGCCCCTGCAAGAAGCCGCCCGCGGCAAGGGGACGGCGCTCATCGTCGTCGACGACCTCGGCCGGCCGACGCCGGCGCACCGCATCGTCCCCCACCTGCTGAAGATCCTGGCCGAGGCCGGCGTGCCCGAGGGCGGCATCTCCTTCCTCGTGGCCACCGGCTCCCACCGGCCGCTCACGCGGGACGAGATGGAGCGCAAGCTGGGCGCCGAGGTCTGCCGCCGCTACCCCGTCCACTGCCACGACGCCTTCGGCCCGGACCTGCGCGACCTCGGGCGGCTGCCCTCCGGAATGCCGGTGATCGTCAACGGCCGGGTGGTGGATGCCGGCATCGTCATCGGCGTCAGCTGCGTCCTGCCCCACACCATGACCGGCTTCAGCGGCGGCTGCAAGATCCTGCTGCCCGGCTGCGCCGGGATCCTCAGCATCGCCGAGCTGCACAGCTTCGAGGCCAAGCGCCCCCGCGGCGGCACGGAGCCGGCCTCCCGCCGGCCGGACGCCCGCGAGGTGATCGAAGCCTTTGCCGGGCGCGCCGGTCTCGGCTTCTCCGTGAACGTGGTGGTCAACTCCCGGCGGCAGATCGCCGCCGTCACCGCCGGCGAGCCGGGGGGCGCCCACGCCGGGGCGGTGGAGCAGGCCCGCCGCATCTACCGCACCGAGATCCCGGAGGAGCTGCGGCGGGAGGCGGATCTGGTTATCGCCAACGCCTACCCCCTCGACGCCGATCCCGTGCAGGTCTCCAAGTCGCAGTGGCCGCGGCGGGTCTTCCCCAAGGCGCGGCTGGTCCTCCACGACCCCGCCTGCGACGGCATCGCCTACCACGGCTGGAGCGAGTTCCAGAAGGCCTCGCTGATCAACATGCTCTGCGGCGCCATCAGCCAGGCGCGCACCAACGGCTGCTGCCGGGGACTCGCGGGGGCCCTCCTCGGGCTGGCCCCCCTGCGCGAGCTGGGCCACCGGCGCCTTCGGCGCGAGGCGGACCGCACCGACGTCAGCTACCGCGCCTACGAGGAGGGGCGGGGCACGATCCGCCGCAACACGGCGGCCAAGCGGGTCATGGCCCGGCGGGCGCCGCTGGTCCTGTGCTCGGAGGGCTTCCCGGAGTGGAAGCGGCGGGTCCAGTTTCCCAACAGCCGCCGCTACGGCTCCTGGGACGAACTGGTTGCGGATCTGCCCGCGGGAGAATTGCGGGTGGCCGTGCTTCCCTGCGCGCCGCTGCAGATCCCGGGTTAGCCCCTGGCCAGCTCCCCCGTATCCCGCCATCCCAGGACAGTGCCGTGGGCGCGGTCCTGGCTCTCCTCGCCTCCGTACACCAGGTAGTAGTCCTGCTCCACCGGCAGAGCCGCGGCCAGCTTCCGATAGTAGCGCAGACCCTTGAACTGGTCCGTCCCTATCGTCGTTCCCGCCTTGATCTCCACCACCTGCCGCCGGCCGCCCCGTTCGTAGAGCAGGTCCAGCTCGTTGCCGGTGTTGTCCCGCCAGAAGTAGAGATCGGGACGGCGGCCGGCGTTGACGTGCTCCTTGACGATCTCGGAGATGACCCAGTTCTCGAAGATCGCCCCGCGCAGGTAGTGGGTGGCGAGTTGTGCGGCGGACTCCAGGCGCAGGAGCGAGCAGAGCAGGCCCGTGTCGTGGAAGTAGAGCTTGGGCGACTTGATGAGCCTCTTGGAGAAGTTCTCGTGGTGCGGAGGCAGCAGGAAGGCGACATAGCTCGCCTCGAGGACCGAGATCCAGGCGCGCACCGTCTTGTAGTTGATCCCCAGGTCGTTGCCGAGGCCGCTCAGGTCGAGCAACTGCCCGACCCGTCCGGCGCAGGCCATGAGAAAGCGCTGGAAGGCGCCCAGGTCGCCGATGTTGCGCAGGCTCCTCACGTCGCGCTCGACGTAGGTCTGGATGTAGGCGGGGTGGTATTCGGGGGGGTCGATGCCGCGGTCGAAGAGGACCGGGTAGCCCCCCTTGAACAGGCTCTCGTCCAGGCCGGCGGGAGCGCCGGCCGCGAGCTCCCGCCGGGAAAAGGGGAGCAGCGTCAGCGGCGCAACCCGGCCGGCCAGCGACTGGCCCACCTGCTCCATGAGCAGGAAGTTCTGCGAGCCGGTGAGGACGAACTGCCCCATGGTTCCGCGCTCGTCCACAAGGACCTGCAGGTAGGAGAACAGGGGAGGCACCTTCTGGGCCTCGTCGATGATCAGCCCCTGGTCTCCGAAGCGGTCCAGGAAGCGCCGAGGATCTTCCTCCGCGGCGGAACGATCGTCGATCCGCTCGAGATTGACGTAGGCGTATTCGGGGAAGACGCCGCGCACGAGGGTGGTCTTGCCCGACTGGCGCGGTCCGGAGACGGAGAGGATCGGATAGAGCCGGGCGAGCTTCTCGAGGTGCCGGCCGAGATGACGTGCTACGCGCATTCTTTACAAAATAGGAATCGTATTCCTGTTCTACAAGAAAGGAGCGCCGACATGAGCACCAGCATCACCGTCCGCGACATCGATCCCGGGGACAAGTCCTGGCTCGAGCGCGAAGCCCGGCAGGTCGGCGTGTCGATGGAGGAACTGGTCCGCCGCCTGATACACGAGAAGCGCACGAAGACCGAGGGCAGGCCGAAACCGTCAGAGGCCTTCGTGCGGCACTTCGGGGAGGAGCACGGGATCGAACTGCCGCCCCCGGCGCGTTGCGGCTACAGGCCTCCGCCGTTCACCGGCGAGGAGGGCGAATGACCGCGCGCCGCTGGTGGCTGGCCGACACCGACGTCGTATCCGGGTGCTTGGTCCAGCGTGCGCCCTGATCCTCCTCAGAGGCGGGCCTCCGCGATAGCCATCGTGAGCGCATCCGTGATGCGCTTCCCGGCCCGCTTGAACCCAAGCTCGTTCATCATCTCCCGGATCAGGTCATCGTCGGTCCTCAGGAGCGTATCCGACTCGATCCAGCGGACCAACATCACCAGTTGCGTCATGCTGTAGTCCGTGATGCTGTCGTAGCCCGGCGTTCCCTTAGGCGGAACATGCGGCCGCGGAACCCGTTCCGGCGATGGGGGGCCCGGCGGGACATCGGGGGACGCCTCCGGCTTTGAAGTCGACTCGTCCCTGTCCGACGCCTGGACAGCCCGTTTCCACGCCTCCTCGGCTTTGTCGAGTTCCGCCTCGCGGTCCCTGAACCACGACGTCGACCAGATGCGGTGGAAGCGCCACCCCTTGCCCTCCAAGACCTGCTGGCGTAGGCGGTCGCGGTCGCGGGCGGTGGCCGCGGAGTGATAGGCAGCGCCATCGGCCTCAATGGCGAGGACCATGCGGCCGGGCTCGTCCGGATGGGCGCAGGCGAAGTCGATGCGGAAACCGGAGACACCGTACTGGGGCGTAACGGAAATGCCGCGGCCCTCCAGTCCATCCCGGATCGCCAACTCGAAGGGGTTGAGCGGCACCTCATCCACCTGAGCCCCGGGGTTCTCTCCGCCGGAAGCGGCATACTCGAGATACTGCCGGAGCAGATCGACCCCCTTCGCGGAGGAGCGGCCCGGGTCCATGTCGCGGTGGCTGAAGGAGGAGACGAGGGTGATGCGCGAGCGGGCGCGCGTCACGGCGACGTTGAGGCGTCGCTCGCCGCCTTCCTGGAGAATCGGCCCGAAGCGGTAGGGCAGGTTCCCGTTGGCGTCCTTGTGGTAGCCGACGCTGAGAATGATGACGTCGCGCTCATCCCCCTGGACGCGCTCGATGTTCTTCACGAAGAAGCGCTCTTCCTTCGTTTCCGAGAAGAAGTCGTCGAAGGTAGGATCGTTCGCCTCGCTCAGGCGGCGAAGGAGGACGTTCTCGATGTTGTCGGCGTGACGCTGACCAAAGGCGATGACGCCGAGGGTTTCGTCGGGGGACTCGCGCGCGTGTTCGAGAACGAGCTCGACGACCTTCTCGACTTCGTCGGGATTCGATCGGGTGCCGACGACTCCCTTGATGGGGCGGAAAGGGATGAGGCATTGGGTGATCGGGGTACTGACGGTCGCGCCCGGAAAGGCGGTCAACGAGCCGCCATAGATGTGGACGTTGGAGAACGCAATGAGGCGGTCGTCACGGCTGCGGTAGTGCCACTGCAACATCTTGTCGCGCAGAAGCGCCCCGGCGGCGTCAAGGAGGGATTCGATGTCCTGGGTGAGGGACAGGTCGTCCTCGTCGACCTCGGTCTCGTCGTCCGCGGCGTGGCCGAAGAAGGAAGTAGGCGGCAACTGCCGGCTGTCGCCGGCGATCACGGTCTGGGGAGCCCGGGCCAGGCTGCTGATCGCTTCGGCCGGGGGAATCTGGGAAGCCTCATCGAAAATGACGACGTCGAAGAGCCGTAAATCTGCGGGGATCATCTCAGCTGCGAGGATAGGGGACATGGTCCAGCAGGGCCGGAGCGCCGAAAGAACGTGGGGAGCCCGGGCCAGCAACTGGCGGACACTGAGGTGGCGGCGCTTCTTGGCGGCCTCTCTCCGCACCAGCATGGTCTCCTCTGGATGGCCATTCATCGTCTCGATGATGGCCTCGGCGGTGAGCCGGTGAACGCGCTGAGGAGTGCAGTCCCGGTGCCGGCAATCGGTCTCTGCGAATTCGTCCCGGTGGCGGGAATGTGTGCTACTGTCGAAGGCGGCGATCCGTGGATCCTCGAATTCGAGATCCTCCAGAACGCGCCCGAGCCAGGCGTGCTCGACGGCGCCGGCAGCATGTTCGGGGGGGATTTCCCCACCGACGAGCTGGATGATCTCCCCGACGCCGGCTTCGTTAAAGCGGGCTTCAAGCTCACGAAGTCGGGGGAGGTTCGCCACCGTGGTGCGGTTGGATACCATTCGATTCAGCGCAAGGGAGAGGTCGGTGTGCGGCAACCGGACCAGATCATCGAGCCCCGCCACTTCGCCCAAGGCTGCGAACCCGGAGGCGAGGGCACCCACGCTCTCTTTCAGCACGCCCAACTCTCCTGGAGTGAGCGACAGGTTACCGGGATGGCCCAAGGATCGCTTCACCACCCGGTAGTCCTTCGAGAAGACCCGGGCTAACAGCCGCCGCCACCAGGGCCCACTTGCCACCACGAGGAACCGCGCCGTCCTGTCCCACTCGGCAACCTTGTCCGGCTGCGGAAGTGCACGCTCATCGAGCACTGCGAAAAGGGCGTCGCGGGCGGCGGGCAGAAGCCTGCGCTCGAGCTCGGTGGCTAGGTCGAAGGCCCTGCGCGCTTCATCGACGGCTGTGATCGAGCTGCGTGACCACTCGGGATGGCTCTCTGCCAGCGCATGGCCGCCGAGGCTGACCCACTCTTCGATCTCCCCGGCCAGCCCTCGGAAACCGTCGCTGTCGATGGCGCGCGCGGTCTCGGCAGACAGGCGTTGTCGGGTGTGAGCCGCCTTGGGAAGGGCAAGAAGCCGGTTCCTCATGTCGAAGACGGAGAGCTTCCAGGGATCCCGAGGCTCATGCAGGGCGGTACTGTTGGTTGTGAGGACCTCTCGACGTTCCTGGAGACGCCCGTGGATAGCGGAGTAGTCGAGTTCGGGAATCGCGGCGACGCGTTCCAGGGAGTCGTTGAGGGTGCGCGCGAAATCACGTCGGGAGGTGACGCCGCCGTGCATGTCCATGACGAGGTCGCCAAGGCCGACTTGGTCCAGCCGCTTTGTGACCGCTTCGATGGCGGCGCGCTTCTCAGCGACGAAGAGGATGCGCTGGCCTCGAGCGATTAGGGAGGTGATGAGGTTGGCGATGGTCTGGGACTTGCCCGTGCCCGGCGGCCCCTGGATGACGAGCGACTCTCCGCCGAGAACGCGGTTGATCGCCATGTGCTGGCTCGAGTCGGCGTCGAGGACGAGGAACTCGTCGCCGGGGGGATCGACGTCTGGCTGGTTGGGTTTCGGATCGCATATGCGGGAGCCAAGGACCTCACGAGCCTCTCCATCGCCGGCGATGGCGGCGACGATGTCGCTTGCGGCAAGCACCCCGCCGTTCTGCTCCAGGTCCGTGACCAGCGGCATCGTGGCATAGGAAAAGACGGCTGAGACGGCCCGCAACTCGATAGTCAGATCGGGAAGGGCATTCCACGTCTCCTCAAGCCGGTTGAACAGGGCGCGGAATCCATCAAGAGTCGTGGGCGGGTCTTCAGCCACATCCGCCTCTTCCTCGTCCGTCTCGATGTCGTGCTCGGTGCGCAGGAGGTGCGCCAGCACTGGGTTGAGGTGGGCATCGCCCGAGACTTTGATCTCGAAGTCACGCGCAGCAGCGCCGGTGGCTTCGACCTCAAGGGGCAGGAGGACCACTGGCGCGTTTGGGGGAGCCCCGGACTCTACTCTCCAGGTTGCGAGCCCGATGGCGGCGAAGAGTGTCTCGATGCCCTTTTCCTCGAGGTTGGTGAGGGCAACCTTGTGGATGGCTGCGAGGCGGCGCCGGGCGTCGCCGAAGGCCGTGGCGTCGGGGTCGTCTGGAGCATCAGGAAAGAGGCCGCTGAGGCGGACGGACCTGCCCGCCAACAGTCGGTCCAGGACGCCTGCGTCGAGACCGTGCGCCCGAGCAGGAGTGAGATCGAGGGTGCTCCTCCTCAGGTCGCGGTATCGAACCAAGCGGTTGCGGCCGGAGGTGTCGACGAGATCCTTCTGCCACTGCTTGGTTGCCCGAAGTACGGACTCGATGCGGGCAGCGCTCGGCTGCGGCAAGTCCTGTCCTGTTGCGCGCGGATCTGCGGATACCAGTGACGACATGCTCCGGGCGGCTGCCGCTACTCCCCCGGCAGCTGGTACCCCTCCTTCATCACCTCGATCTTCGCCAGCACCGAGGCCTGGCCCTGGGAGCGGTCGCCGTAGGTCACGTACAGAGTCCGCGACCGCTCGCCGCGGCCGAAGCCGACGTTGGTGGGCAGGGTCGGCGTGGGTATCCAGGCGCGCTCCTCGCCCTCGGGCGAGTACACGTAGATGCCGGGGCGGGTCATGTCGCGCACGGCCACGTAGAGGTTGCCCTCGATGTCGCAGACCAGGCCGTCGGGGCCGTCCTGGGGGGCGTAGTCGACCAGGATCTCGCGGAAGGAGGCCGAGCCGTCCTCGGCCAGGTCGTAGGCCAGCAGCGCCATGCGGCCCTTGGGCGGCGGCGGGGTGCCCGGCGGAAAGCGGTCGAAGGCGTGGCTGCCGTTGTCGTTGGAAACGACGTAGAGGCTCTTCTGGTCCGGCGACACGGCGACGCCGGTGGGCTTGCCGGCGTCGGTGATGATGCGCGTGATCGAGCCGTCGGGGTCGATGCGGTAGACGCCGAAGACCTCCTGCTCCATCGGCTCGTGCCCGAGGTACTTGGGGTCGGAGAAGTAGATGCGGCCCTTCTCGTCGATCGAGAGGTCGTTGGGCGCGTTGAGGCGGAAGCCGTTGTAGTGGCTGGCCAGGATCACCGACTTGCCGGTCGCCATGTCGGTGCGCGTCACCCGGCGGCCGCCGTGGTCGGCGCCCTCGCAGGCGATCAGCCGCCCCCCGGCGTCGAACTTCAGGCCGTTGGACATGCCGCTCGGCGAGCGGAAGACCTCGGTGCGGCCGGTCTCCGGGTCGTAGCGCATGATGTGGCCGGCCTGGGGCGGGTCGCCGGCGACATGGGTGAAGGTGATGTCGCTGAAGTAGACGCGGCCATCGGGGGCCACCGCCGGACCCTCGCTGAAGAAGGCGCCGTCGTAGAGGACCTCGAGACGGGCCTCCGCGAGCACGATGTCCGGGTCTCCTGCGTAGAGGTCCAGACTGGTCCGCGCGTCAAGCATGTCCCGCTCTCCCTCCGCGAAGGCGGCGGGAGCGGCGAGGGCGAGCAGGATCGCGAGCAGGGATGTCACGGCGAGCAGTGATCGTTTCATGAGGTTGGCTCCTTGGTGTCGGCGGTCAGGTCTGCACTGGGCCGCGCCCGGCGGCGGAGCGGACGACCCGCCTTCCGGCGAGCAGCGATCGTTTCATGAGGTTGGCTCCTTGGGCTCCGCCCGGGCGGCGGCGCCGGAGGTCCGTACCGGGATCGGAGGCCGCGCGAGAGACTCGCGCGCGGCGATGCGGAGACAGGCGCCCCGGTGAACCGGTCCCCGCCGGTCGCGCAAGCGGCTGCTCCGGGGGGCGAGGCATCAGGCCTCCCGCGCCCCGAGCCGCTCGAGCACCCGCCGCAGGGCCGCCGTGGCGATGGCGAAACGCTCGGCGCCGGTGCCGCCGAAGTCGGGGTCGTCCGCTCTCAGGTGCGGCTCGATCGACAGAAAGCCGCTGAAACCGCGGTCGAGAGCGTCCGCGAGGACGGCCTCCACCTCGCCGTCGCCGTGTCCGGCGGGGACCACGCGGTCGGTCGCGGCGACCTTGTCCTTGATGTGGAACCAGATCACGTGATCGGCCAGCCGATCCCACGCCTGCAGCGGATCGCAGCCGCAGGTGACGAAGTTTGCCGGGTCGAAGAGGCCGCGCAGGTGAGGGCTGTCCACCGACTCGATCAGGTCGGCACAGCGCTCCGGCACGTCGCCGTAGATGCGGCTCTCGTTCTCCAGGACCAGGGTGATCCCGGCCTCGGCAGCGGCATCCGTCATGCGCCGCATCTGGTCGATCACCTCGCCGCGCACCTGCTCTGCCGTCTCGCCCTCGTGGCGGAAGGAGAACACGCGCACGAAGCGGCAGCCGAGCTGGTCGGCGCGGCGCAGGGCGACCAGGAAGCGGGCGAAGTGGGCCTCCAGGTCGGAGCGGAGCGGCGTCTTGCCGATGGGCGAGCCCACGCTCGACACGGTGATTCCCGCGTCATCCAGTTGCCGGCGGAAGGCCGCGGTCTCGTAGTCGGACAGGTCGAGGACGTTGCTCCCGCCGACGCGCCGGACCTCCACGTGGCGCACCCCCGCGGCCAGCAGGCCGTCGATCTGCTCGCCGCCGTCAGCGGCGATCTCGTCGGCGAAGCCGGTGATGGTGACCGGGCCCCTCACGGCGAGCCCTCCGGCGGCCAGGGGTCGAGGCAGGCGCCGCCGGGCGAGGGCGCGGTGGGCCGCCAGCGCAGCTCCTCGAAGGAGCGGTAGGCCACGTCGAGCCAGGGCGTCTCCAGGCGGACGTGCCCCTCGTAGCGGGAGGTCAGCGCCGCCTCCAGCACGCCGCTGGTGAGCAGGGTGCGCTCCACCGGGTACTGCGCCCGGCCGCCGAGGAACATCTCCTCCACGTTCAGCCCCAGATAGCTGAAGTGAGCGTAGGCGCCCTGCTCGCCGCCGTGGCCCTGGCACTTGAACCAGGTCGCCTCCACCTCGCCGCCGGCGCGCCGCGAGGCGTAGGCCAGCTCGTGGAGATAGCCGTTGAGCATGACCACGGCGCCGCGGAAGCCGTCGCGGTACTCCAATAGAAAGAGGGCGGGGTTCTCGCAGTGGTCCTCCATCTCGCCCTCCTCCTTGCGCCCGCTCCCGTCCACGGTGGCGCACGCCGCCCCGGCCAGCTCCCGCCACCAGGCGCCCTCGCCGCGGCCGTGGGCCCAGGCCGCCTCGCCCTCCAGGCAGGTGACGGCGGCGACCCCGGTCTCGCCCCCGGCGCGTCGTTCCGCCATGCACTGCAGCACCTCGAGGGTGTGGAAGCCGTAGATGTCGAGGCCGGAGAAGCCCACGGCCACCGCCTCCTGCAGCGGCGCGTCGAGCTCGTGCTCGAGGAAGGGGTCGCGCCAGCAGACGGGCAGGGAGGAGCCGGCCATGAAGGGCGCCCCCAGCTCGGCGGCGCGGTCACGCATCCACAGGGCGTCCTGCCAGCGCCACGACAGGTGCTTGTCGTTGAAGACCGGCGCCGCCCGGCCGCTGGTGGAGAACACGCCCGTGATCTGCTCCATGAAGTGCCGCCGGGGGTAGAGGTGCTGCTCCTTCTCGTTGAAGGCGTAGTCGCCGTGCTCGCCGATGAGCAGGACCCCGTCCACGGCCAGCTCCCCGCCTCCGAGGGTCAGGGCCTGGACGATGCTGCGGCTCACGGGCACGCCGAAGGCCTTGGCCGTCTCCATGCCGATGTCGTTCTCCGCCACCTGGTCCATGTAGAGGGAGACGATCCGCGTGCGCGGGTCGACGAACCCGTCGTCGGTGGGGAAGCCGCGCAGGTACTTGCCGACGATCACGTCGGCGTGGGACCGCGGCCGGTACTCGGTGACGACGGCGGCGATCCTCGGGCTCTCGGTGCCTTCGCTCACGGGCGTCCTCTCTCTCTTGTCAGGAAGCGGCGAGCGCGGCCAGCAGGGCGCGCAGGTAGCCGATGGAATAGGCGAGGCCCTGGTGCACGCCCTCGCCGTCGCCCTCCACCTGGGGGATGTGGTCGGGGTTGATGCAGCCGTCGAAGCCGACGCGCCGCAGCTCCAGCAGGACCTTGAACATGTTGATGTCGCCGTCGTCGAGCAGGGTCTCCTCGAAGGCGCCCGCCGTGGCCAGGGAGCCGCGCACGTTGCGCATGTGCAGGGTGAAGAGGCGCCCCTTGCGGCCGTAGTTGTGGATCTCGTCCATGACCAGGGAGCCGCCGCCGGCCTCGGCGCGGGTGCCGCAGCAGTAGAGGTAGCCCACCTGGCGCGACGGGAAGGCGTCGATGATGCGGTGGAAGCCGAGCCCGCCGAAGGGGGTGTCCACGTTGGGTACGTCCGAGGGGTGCATGGCCAGTCGGATGCCGCGCTCCTCGGCGATCGGCACGAGGCGCCCGTAGAGGACGAGGAACCGCTCCCACCAGCGGTCCAGGGCCTCGCGGTCGGGCGCCGGCTCGGGGTCCCGCGCCAGGGTCTCGCCCCGGGAGCGGTAGCCGCCCCGGTGCACGGCGCGGTAGCGGCTCATCATCCACGGGAAGGTGTCGCCGGCGACGCGCTGCCGGGCGATCGGCGCGCCGGCCTCGGCGAAGGCCTCCAGGGCCCGGCAGCTGTTGTCCAGCTCGCGCTCGGCGCCGGGGCCCCCGGAGAAGAACTCCTCGGTCATGTCGGGCAGGGAGACGCGGTTGATGTCGAGGCCGAAGTCGCGGACCCGGCGGCGGATGGCCCGCACCTGCCCGGCGTCCGGGTAGCCCTGCTCCTTCACCCCCGGCCAGAAGCTCCCCTGCCCGAAGTCGAGGCAGTCGGCGCCGAGCTGGGTCACCAGCCGCAGGTAGCTGTCGGAGAGGTCGCCGTGCCAGACGGAGATACGTATCATGGTCGCTCCTTTCCTGTCGAGTATAGGCCGTCGCCGGAGGCGGCAAAACACCCCTTGAGACAGCCCGCGTGAGCCGCCGCCGGGACTACCCCTTCGAGATCGAGCTCGAGGTGCGGGACTACGAGTGCGACCTGCAGGGGGTGGTCAACAACGCCGTGTACCTCAACTACCTGGAGCACGCCCGGCACCGCTGCCTGCTGCAGACGGGGCTCGACTTCGCCCGCCTCCACGAGCAGGGCTGCGACCTCGTGCTCATGCGCTCGGAGGTCGACTACCTGGCCCCGCTCAGGTCGGGGGACCGCTTCGTCGTGGGCTCGCGCCTGGGGCGCGGGGGCCGCGTCCGCTGGATCTTCGACCAGGAGATCTTCCGCCTGCCCGGGGAAGAGCCGGTGGTGCGGGCGCGCATGGAGGGGACCGGCGTCATCGACGGGAGGCCGCGGCTGACGCCGGAGGTGCAGGCCCTGCTCGACGCGGCGGGGGAGGCCGCTCCTTGAGTTCCTTGCCGCGGGCTTCAGAGGCACCCGGGGATCGAGCGGCCCCGGGCGAGGATGGCGTCGCTGCGGCCTTCGCCGGTGAAGCGGCAGTGGGCGCTGACGTAGTGGGTGGCGTAGCCCCACCGGCGGCGGCTGGTCGTGTTGGGCCGGCTGCCGTGGAGGATGTGGCCGTGGTGGAAGCTGCAGTCTCCGGGCGCCAGCTCCACCGGACGCTCCTCGGGCAGCTCCCCGGCGAGGGAGCGGCGCTCGAACTCGCGCCAGCGCTCCTGCTCGATCCAGCCGTGGCGGTGCGTGCCCGGCAGCATCCACAGGCAGCCATTGGGGATCGTCGCCTCGTCCAGCGCCGCCCAGCACGTGACCATGCGGTCGGGCGGGTCGACGTGGAAGCCGAGGGGCTGGTCCTGGTGGTAGGCCTGCCGCGAGCCGATGCGGGGCGGCTTCATGAACAGCTGGTCCTGGTAGAGCTTGATGTCGGGGCCGAGGAGGGACTCCACGCAGTCGAGGATGCGCGGGTTCAGGGCGTGGGTACGGAAGACGCCGTCCACGAAGGCGACGTGGCTCATCTTCCTCAGGGAGTCGGCCCGGCCGCCGGCCTCGGCCTCGCCGGCGGCCACCGCGGGCTCGAGCTGGAGCCAGGCGGGATCGACGTGGCCCGCCTCTCCGCGCGAGATCAGCTCGGCGCGGTCCTTCATCGTCTCCACCTCCGACGCCCCGAGCAGTCCCCGGACGATGAGGAATCCGTCCTCTTGGAAGCTCTCTGCCTGTCCCTCTGTCAGCATACCTCTCTCCCCGAGACGGCGGGGAAGATAACCCCGGCCCGCCGGAGGTCCATCCCGTGACCACTCCCGACTTCGATCGCGTGCGCGCCGACTTCCCCCGGGCCCGCACAGCCGCCTACTTCGACAACGCCTCCTCCCACCCCGTGAGCGTCCACACCTCCGAGGCCCTGCACCGCTACGTCGACTGGGTCACCCACAACGTGGGCGATCCCTGGTGGCCGGACTGGGCGCCGCCCCGCGACGAGGCGCGCCACCTCTTCGCGCGGCTGATCCACGCCGACCCGGGGGAGATCGCCTTCGCCCGCAGCACGGTGGAGGCCGAGAGCAACCTGCTCAACGGCATGGCCGATCACCTGGCCGGCGGCAACATCGTCACCAACGACCTCGCTTTCTCCGCATGCCTCTGCAACTACAAGGTGAGGGAGGCCGCCGGCCTCCAGGTGCGGATCGTGCGCAACCGCGACTGGCGCGTCGACGTGGACGCCATGGCCGCGGCCATCGACGCCGACACGCGCCTGGTCTCGGTGGCCCTGGTCTCCAACGTCAACGGCTTGCTGGCCGACGTGGCCGCCCTGAGCGAGCTGGCCCACGCCCGCGGCGCCTACCTCTACGCCGACATCATGCAGGCCGTCGGCGCCGTGCCCATCGACGTGGGGGCCATGGGCATCGACATGGCCGCGTGCTCGACCTTCAAGTGGCTCATGGGGGTGAAGGGCTTCGGCTTCCTCTACGTGCGGCGGGACCTGCAGCACACGGTGGTCAAGGCGTCGCAGCCCTCGGGCTCGGTCCGCCTCAACTACCCGCCGTGGAGGGACGCGGATGACGGGCGCCCCGAGGTCAGCGTCATGACCCGGGACGATGCCACGGCCTGGGAAGTGAGCTATCCCTCCTACGAGGGCGTGATCGCCGCCCAGCAGAGCCTGCGCTACATCCTCGACCTGGGGGTGGAGAGCATCCGCGGCCACGTGCGCGGCCTCACCGACCGCCTGCAGGAGGAGCTGCCCGCCAAGGGCTACCGGCCGATCACGCCGCGCGGCAACGAGAGCCCCATCCTCGCCTTCGTCACCCCCGACCCGGAGGCGGCCGTGCGGCGCACCCGCGAGGCCGGCGTGCACGTGGCCATGCGCTTCGGCGACAAGCTGAGGCTGTCGCCCTCGGTCTACAACAACCAGGAAGACGTGAGCCGCCTCATCGAGGCGCTGCCCTGAGGCGGGTCGGCGCGGCGTCCGTCAGCGGACACCCGTGTGCGGAGGCGGCCACCTCTGGCGCCCGCCCGGAGCGAGCCCCAGGGGAGCACGGGTCTGGCACGGCGCTTGCGGTGGTGAGGGCGACAACTCACCACCCTTCCGAAGGAGGATGTCATGCAGACCTTCCGCCCCGCCGAGATCGCCGCTCCCTTCGCCATCGTCGTCTGCTTCCTGGGCCCGTTCTTTTTCGGCGCCTGATCAGCGAGGGGCTCGGCACCGCTTCAGCCGGAGCCGAGCCCCAGGCGCCCCTCCTCGGGACGCAGCGCCTGGATGACGAAGTCGATGTGCTCGTCCAGATCCACCCCGAACTCCTCGGCCCCCTGGCGGATCTCGCCGCGGTCGACGGCGCGGGCGAAGCCGCGGTCCTTGAGCTTCTTGCGGACGCTGCGCACGCCCAGGTCGGCGAGGCTCTTCGACGGCCGCACGAGGGCGCAGGCCACGAGGAAGCCGCACAACTCGTCCACGGCGAACAGCGCCCGGGCCACGGGCGTGTCCCGCGGCACGCCGCTGTAGGTGGCGTGTCCGAGGATGGCCCGGCACAGGGGCTCGGGGTAGCCGCGCTCGCGCAGCAGGGCCACGCCGAAGGCCGGGTGTCCCTCGGTGGCGGAGCGCGCCTCGTTGGGGTGGGCCTCGTAGTCGAAGTCGTGGAGCAGGCCCACGGTGGCCCAGGCCTCCTCGTCCTCGCCCAGGCGGCGGGCGCAGGCGCGCATGGCGGTCTCCACGGCGTACATGTGCCGGCGCAGGGGCTCCGACGCCGTGTGCTCGTGCATCAGGGCCAGGGCTTCGTCCCGGGTCACGGGCTCTCTCCAGCCTGCGCCTTCGCCTCGAAGCGGGCGAGGTACTCGCCGTACCCGGCCGCCTCCATCTCCTCCCGCGGGACGAAGCGCAGGGCCGCCGAGTTGATGCAGTAGCGCAGCCCCGTGGGCTCGGGTCCGTCGTCGAAGAGGTGGCCCAGGTGCGAGTCGCCGTGCTTGCTGCGCACCTCGGTGCGCGGGTAGAACAGCTTGAAGTCCCTCTTCTCGACGATGTTCTCCGCCACCAGGGGGCGCGTGAAGCTCGGCCACCCGGTGCCCGAGACGTACTTGTCGACGGAGAGGAAGAGGGGCTCGCCGGAGACGATGTCGACGTAGATCCCCTCCTTCTTGTTGTCCCAGAACTCGTTGCGGAAGGGCGGCTCGGTGCCCTCCTCCTGGGTGACCTCGTACTGCAGGCGGGTCAGGCGGCGGCGCAGCTCCTTCTCCGGCGGCTTGAGGTAGCGCGTCCCGGTCCCGCCGCCGCCGCCCCAGTGGGCGCGGATGAACTCGTCGCGCCCGGAGCCGGAGCGGTAGCGCTTGTAGTGGGACGGGTCCTTGCGGTAGAAGTCCTGGTGGTACTCCTCGGCCGGGTAGAACACGTCGGCGTCGCGCACCGGGGTGACGATGGGGTCCTCGAAGCGGCCCGAGGCGGCCAGGTCCGACTTCGAGGCCTCGGCCAGCCGCCGCTGCTCCTCGTCGTGGACGAAGATCGCCGAGGTGTACTGGTGCCCGCGGTCGACGAAGGAGCCGCCGGCGTCGGTGGGGTCGAACTGCATCCAGTAGACCTCGAGGAGCCGCTCGTAGCTGATCGCCTCCGGGTCGAAGGTGATCTGCACCGCCTCCAGGTGCCCGGTCTTGCCCCCGGCGACCTCGCGGTACGAGGGGTTCAACTCCGGGCCGCCGATGTACCCGGAGACGACGGCACTCACCCCCTCCAGCTTCTCGAAGGGCGGCTCCAGGCACCAGAAGCAGCCGCCGGCAAAGGTGGCCCTGGCCGTTTCCCCGGCGCCGGCGGCCGCCGGCAGCGCCGCCAGCAGCACCGCGAAGATCCGTCTCATCGTATCGCCTCCTGTTGTGGTGTCATCTCTTCGCCGACGCCCGCGACGCGGCGGATGTTCCGGGGTGCGGGACGGTGTCGAGGTCGAAGGCGTTCCAGTAGTACTGGTGCTTCGTCGATTGCCAGCCGGCATAGATCTCGTCCCAGGCCATGCGGTTGAAGTGCGGCAGCAGCGATCCCTCGGTGACCGGCTGCGAGGAACCCTGGTAGCGGTAGTCCACCGAGAGGCGGATCCGGTCGGGA
>JAJDTN010000290.1 GCA_022827165.1 Candidatus Latescibacterota bacterium | reverse complement strand
GAATCTGCGACAGGATCCCTGCCATAGGGACCACCGCGCTTACAGAGCGCGCTTCTTGTGTCGGTTTTTCCGCAAACGCTTTTTGCGTTTGTGTGTGTTGATCTTATGCCGCTTTCTCTTCCTTCCACACGGCATCCTTTTCCGCTCCTTCTGGATTGCCCTCGGCTCCGACTCGAGCGCGCAGTTCCTTGGATGGTTTGAATACTGGGGCCTTGCGGCGAGAGATCCGGACCTCGGCGCCGGTTCGCGGATTGCGCCCCGTCCGGGGGGCCCGGCTGACCGACTTGAAGGTGCCGAACCCTCGGATCTCGATGTGCTCGCCCTTTTGGAGAGCCTCCACCACGGCTTCGATGAAGCCGTCGACGACTGCGCCCGTGTCGGTCTTCGTGAGCCCCGTGCCTTGGGCGATTCGGCGGACGATGTCAGCCTTGGTCAAGGCCGCCCCCCTCTCGTTCACGGTCGATGCCCCGGCCCGCTGCACCCTGTCGGTCGAGCGCCCTTCCGGGCCGGGTCGGCTCGGCGCTTCCGCTTGTGCGCCAGACGCTTACGCGCACTTGACGGCCCTGCCATAATAACTACCGCCCAGGGGGTTGTCAACGGCTCTCGCCGCCTGAAGGACGGAGAATGAACACCTCCTCCAGACCCCGGAAATCGACATCCGACTGCAGAACGATCTGCTTGAAGAGCGGGTTGTCCACTCGCCTGCTGACCTGGGTGACGTGACCGATGGTGATCCCCTTCGGGTACCGCCCGCCCATGCCGGACGACACGACTCGATCGCCTGGCGACACCTCCTTGCTCGCTTCCACGTAGCTGAGCTCGAAGAGGTTGTCCTTGAGAGGGGAGACGATGCCCTGAGCCCGGCTGCCGTGGACCAGAGCGGCGACTCTCGCATCGAGGATCAGGCGCACCACGGAACTGTGGGCATCGACCTGCTGGAGATGGCCGACAAGTCCCTCCGTAGTGACCACCGGCCAGTTCTCTTGCAGGCCCAGGTCCCTGCCGCCGTTGACCAACAGGATCCCGAACCCCTGGTCGGGATCCCGGCCGATCACCTCGGCGGGAGTCAGGTCCCCCATCCGGCTGCGCTCCCGGAACTCCAGGGCCGTCCGCAGACGCAGGGTTTCCTCGGCCGATTCGCGCAGGCGCATGTTCTCCAGGGCGAGCTGCACATTCTGGGTGAGGAGGTGCCTCGAATGCTCCTGATTCCGGGCGAAGCTGATCACCCGGGAGAACATCCACTGTCCCGTCTGCCAGGACACCGTGCGCAGCCTGCGGGCGAGACTCTCCTGTTGGGCGGAAGGCGTAGCCAGCAACATCAGGGCCGCCAGCACCACCAGGCCGAGACAGAGGTACTCACGACGGCGCTGGAGCACGAACGACGCTCAGTAGAGGACCTTCTGATACCGCTCGAATTCGTCGAGGACTCGGGCGTTTCCGCGCACCACGGCCGACAGCGGATCTTCGTCGTCGAGGTAGGTGGGCAGGCTGGTGGCTTCGATCAGGCGCTCCCGCAGGCCGCGCAGCTTGCTGCCGCCGCCCGACAGGACCATGCCCCGATCGAGAATGTCGGCCGCCAGTTCGGGGGGCGTGCGTTCCAGCCCTCGGCGGACCCCGGCGACGATCTGGGATACGGGATCGGCCAGGGCTTCGCGGATCTCCCGCGAGTCGACGATCTGGATCTTCGGGATCGCCTCCACGAGATCCCGGCCCCGGACGGTCGCCTCCTCCTCGGGATCGAGCGGCATGGCGCAGCCGATCTCGAACTTCAGTTGCTCGGCATACCGGGGGCCGATGAGGAGGTTGTACTTCTTTCGGACCCATTCGACGATGGACCGGTCCATCTCGTCCCCGGCGACCCGGATCGACTCGGCGGCGACGACTCCCGACAGGGCGATGACCGCGATTTCGGTCGTCCCGCCGCCGACATCGATGACCATCGATCCAACGGCCTGCTCCACGGGCAGTCCGATGCCGATGGCAGCCGCCATGGGCTCGCTCACCAAGTGAACCTCCCGGGCGCCGACGCGTTCGCAGGAATTGCGGACGGCGCGTCTCTCGACCTCGGTGCTGCCGGAAGGCACGGAGACGACGATCCGGGGCCGGACGAACAGCCGGTTCCTCATTCCCATTCGGATGAAGGCGCGGATCATCTCCTCGGTGACCTCGAAATCGGCGATGACGCCGTCCTTGAGAGGCCGGATCGTCTCGATTTCCGAGTTCTCGCGGCCCATCATCTCCTTCGCTTCGTGGCCCACGGCGATGACTTTCTTGGTCATCACCTGGCGAGCCACGATGGAAGGCTCGTTGAGCACGATCCCCTCGCCCTTCACGTAAATCAGGGTGTTGGCCGTGCCAAGGTCGATACCGATGTCGTTTGAGAAGAACCGGGAGAAGAACGCCATTCAAACCCCGCCGTGTCGAAGCCTGGCTGCCCGAATCCGGACCGTTTTTGTGTGCGTAAATTAGCGGTGCCCGTGGGGCCATGTCCACTGGGCCGTCTTTCTGAGGTACGGACCTGAACCTATATTCCCGGAGGGGATGATCACCCGTCCACGGAGAACGGAGAGCGATGAACAGAGCGGCGAAGAACGTGCTGCGCAAGCTCGGCACCGATATCGATCTGGATCAGGAGCGTGAGGAGAGATTCGCCCGCGAGTCCGAGGAGGCGCAGCAGCGCCAGCAGGAGAGCGCCTCCGTCGAGCGCGGGGCGGGACTGGGCGCGGTTCCGGAGGAGATGCTCTCCGAGTCCGAGAAGCGGCACGAGCAGTACCGCCGCCGGCAGGCCATGGGTGGCCGCACCTCGCCGGCCGCCGAACGCCTGCCGATCATGACCACGGAGGAACGGAAGGCGCGTGACAGAGACCGGCCCAAGTACCACGCCACCGAGTTCGAGGGGCCCATCGAGAAACTCATAGAGAAATACGGGGACTTGGACGAAGTGAGGCGGCACCTCACCCTGGGCCAGGCGATGAAGTACGAGTTCACCGAGGATGGCCGGATCCTGGACCGCAATGGCGAAGTCATTTACGACGGCAAGATCGTGATCCCTCCTGAGCGGTGATATCTCTCCGAAGGAATCCCCGGGTCCGTCGCCTGAGCGGCATCCTCCCCCTCGTCTTCTGCTGCCTTTCAGCGTCCTGCGGTCCACCTGAGGAGGTGCCGGCCGAGGCCGGTACCTCCGAGTTGCTCGCCTGGGCACGGCACCAGCAGTCCGAAGGCAGGCTCGAACGGGCCACCGAGGGCTTCCGGCGAGCCCTGCGACAGGACAGTTCGAGCGTCGAGGCCCTCGACGGGCTGGCCGGCGTCTACGAGGCGAAGGGGCTGTCCCGGCTCGCCCGCCAGTACCGGGGGCGGCTGTTCTCCATCCACTACAACAGCGGCATCGAGTGGCTTGCCCAGGATCGGCCAGACCGCGCCCGGCCCGCCTTCGACCTGGCCCTCAATGCCCTGCCGGATCATCCCCTGGCTCTCCTCCGCCTTGGAGAGATGGCCCAGGCCGAAGGCCGTCTGGACAGTGCCATCGCCTGCTTCGAGCGCGCCGCAGCCGCCAACCCCCGCTACTCGGAGAGTTTCATCCTTCTCGGCAAGGCTCTGGCCAAGGCCGGTGACGCCCATGGCGCGCGCCAGGCCTTCGAGCGCGCCATCGAGAACAACATCAACGCCATCGACGCCTACCTCGGTCTCGGCGCCCTGTTGGCGGAGGAGTCGAGCTGGCCGGAGGCGGCGGCCCAGTACGAAAAGGCCCTCCGCGTCAATCCTCGGTCAGTAGTCGCCCAGCGGGGGCTCGAGGAGGCTCGGACACGGCTGTAGTGCTGCCGGGCGGCACAGCCTCGCGCGGAGGAGGCCGTCCACGCAAGGACTCCTCATCCCCTTCCCTTGCGCCGCCACACGGCTCGGGCAGGCCGTACCGCTTCCCCACCGGTCCGGGCCGATCGCAAGAGCCGAGCCTCGGGGGGCGTTCCCCACCTTCCCGCTTCGTCGTCTCAAGGATCGCCATCATGACCTTGGTGCCGCTGCTGGCGGCCTGCGGCGAGCTCGAGTACTACGCGCACCTCGCCCACGGCCAGGGACGCATCCTGCTCTACAGCCAGGCGGTCGACGAACTCATGGGCGAGCCTTCGACTCCACTCGAGGTTCTGGAGGTTCTCGAGCGCGTGGAGGAGGTGCGCCGTTTCGGCCGCGAGCGCGTCGGACTGACCGCCTCCAGGGGATACACGCGCTACTTCGACACGGGGGGCGGCCCCGTGGCCTGGAACGTCTCCGCCTCTCCGCCCCACCGGTTCGAGCCGTTCCTGTGGTGGTTTCCGATCGTGGGCGAGCTGCCGTACAAGGGCTACTTCGACGGGGGCCTCGCCCGGGCCGAACGAGACCGGCTGCGCGCCGAGGGGTATGACGCCATCTTTCGGCCCGTGTCCGCCTACAGCACCCTCGGCTACCTCGAGGATCCGGTGCTGAGCACCATGGCGGGATACTCCGAGGACCGCCTGGCGGAGTTGATCCTGCACGAGTTGACCCACTCCGACATCTACGCCGAGGGGCACGCGGACTACAACGAGAGCGCGGCCACCTTCGTCGGACGTGCGGGAGCGTTGAAGTACCTGACCGAGCGGCACGGATCGAACTCGGCCCAGGTCCGTCGAGCGCTGCGGCGGCGGAGGCAGGCGGACCGTTTCACCGGGTTCGTCCAAGGCGTGGCGTCGCGCCTGGACAGCCTGTACACCAGCGTTTCCGACAAGGACGAGGTCCTCCGGAAGCGTCGGGCGATCTTTCGGCAGGCCCGGAGGGACTTCCGGCAGGCCCGCGCCGGCTTCGGCGGCAGATACGATGGATTCCTCGACTGGGAACCCAACAACGCGCTCCTGCTGTCGTACCGGCGCTACCACAGCCGGTCGGCGGACTTCGAGGCGGTCCTCGCGCGCTTTCAGGGGGAGCTGCCGGCGGCGGTGGCGGCCCTGGCCGCGTGCGCCCATACGGATGATCCGTGGATCTGTGTGCGGCAGGGCCACCCACCAGCCGGGGCGGAGGCGCCGGCTCCTTGACGATCCCTCGGTGCGATTGATATTTGTATCCTCACCCGGCTCGGGGGCCGACTACTCCGCAGGCCCCCTCCCCCTCTTTAACCGCTCCCCGCTCCAGAGAGATCGAAACATGCGCCTGGCGGCGCGACTCCCGCTCCGCGCCCTCTTTCTCTGCATCTGGGCCATCGTCTCCTCGTGCGGATACCTCCGGTCCGCCGCCATCGGCAACCTGACGGAAGACGTGTCGGCGGCCTCGGCCCGCCATGACGACGTCGAGCTGGTGGCGCAGGCGGTACCCACCTTCCTGGTGCTCCTCGAGGGTCTCCTCGAATCCAGCCCGGAGGACGATGACCTTCTGCTGGCGGCGGCCGAGGGATACACCGCCTATGCCGTTCTGATCGAACCTGAGGACGCGTCGAGAGCCCGCCGACTGTACCGGCGCGCCAGAGACTACGGATGGGATGGTCTCGCCGCGCGCAGGCCGGCGCTGAAGGGGCTGCGGGAGGCATCTTTCGGCGAGTTCGCCCAGGCGGAGCGGCACCTGAAGAAGGACGATCTGCCCTGGGTCTTCTGGACGGCGAGTGCCTGGGGCGGCTGGGTAGGCACCAATCTGGAGTCGATGTCGGCACTGGCCCAGCTTCCGCGCGTCATATACATGATGGAATGGGTCCTCGAGCACGACGAGGGCTTTCAGGGGGGAGGCCCCCACGTCTTCCTCGGCGTCTACTACGCGGCGCTGCCGCGCATGCTCGGCGGAGATCCGGAGCGCTCGCTCCGGCACTTCGACCGGGCCCTCGAGCTCAGCGGGGGGAAGGACCTCACCGTGCTGGTGCAGAAGGCCCGCTACTACGCCCGCCAGGTCTTCGACCGCCGGCTCTACGAAGAGCTGCTGCGCGAGGTCCTCGACCGCCCCGTCGATGCGGTGCCGGAGCTCACCCTGCAGAACGCGGCTGCCCAGCGGCAGGCCCGACTCCTTCTGGATGAGATCGATGACTACTTCTGAAGCCGCCGTGCGGATTCGCTTTCCGCGGGCGTGTCTGGCCGTCCTCGCCGCCGGGATGGCAGTGGCACTCTGGGCCCCCGGCCCGGCGGAGGCGGCCACGGTCCTGAAGATCTCCACCCTCGCACCCGAGGGCAGCGGCTGGGCCCGGGCGCTGCGGGAGATGGACGCGGACCTGAGGGCCGCCACCGACGAGGCCCTCCAACTGCGGATCTACCCAGGGGGAGTGCAGGGCGACGAGGATGTGATCCTGCGCAAGATCCGGATCGGCCAGCTGCAGGGAGCCGCCCTCGGGGGTACCGGCGTCAGCCGCGTGTGCCGGGAGGTGCTCGCCCTGGAGATGCCCTTCCTCTTCGGCGGCTACGACGAGATCGACTACGTCCTCGCCCAGACGGAGGAGGAGTTCAAGGCCCTCTTCCTCGACCAGGGATTCGTGCTCCTCGGGTGGGCCGACATCGGCTTCGTCCACTTGTTGTCGAAGGACCCGGTGCGCGGAACGGGAGACCTCCGCGGTCTCAAGATCTGGAGGCTGCAGGGAGAGCCGATCACCGAGGTGCTCTTCGAGAAGGCGGGGGTCACCTCGGTTCCCCTGGCGATTCCGGACGTGCTCCTCGGCCTGCAGACCAACCTGGTGGACGTGGTCTATGCCTCGCCGGCGGCGGCGATCGTCCTGCAGTGGTTCACGAGGGTCCGCTACTACACCGAGCTGCCGATCAACTACACCCTCGGCGCCTTCGTGGTCCACCGGAAGTACTTCGACGCCCTCTCCGCCGAGCACCAGGAGCTCCTCACCCGAGTCGCAGCCGCCCGGATCGGCGAGCACAACCTGAGGGGCCGCGGCGACAACGAGGAGGCCCTGCGGATCATGCGGGCCGAGGGGCTTCAGCCCGTCGTCCCGACGGAGGCGGATGTCGCTTCCTTCCGGTCCCTGGTGGAGGAGTCGCGCCCCGAGCTCGTCGGACGCGCCTTCTCGGCCCCGGTGTACGAGCGGATCCTGCGGCATCTGGCCGACTTCCGCGAGCGCCGGGACGGAGGATGAAGGCCGCCGAACCAACGCGCTCCCCCCTCCACCAGCGCCCCGAGGAGGTCGCTCTCGTCGTTCTCGTGGGCTGTCTTCTGGGCCTCGCCTTCGCCCAGATCCTGATGCGCAACCTGTTCCAGATCACCTGGTTCTGGGCCGACCCGCTGCTGCGCCACCTCGTTCTCTGGTCGAGCTTCCTGGGGGCCCTGGTCGCCACCCGCCAGGACCGGCACATCCGCATCGACGCGGTCCTGCGTCTGGTGCCCCCGCCCTGGCGGCCCCGAGTGGCGGCCCTGGGAGACCTGGTGGCTGCCGCCCTCTGCGGGGTCCTGGCCCCTGTCGCCCTGCGATTCGTCCTCGATGAACGCGCCTACGGGGCCGAGGCCTTCCCCGGCGTGCCGGCCTGGGTCGCCCAGCTCGTCTTCCCCGCCGTCTTCGCCGGCATGGCCCTGCGCTTTCTCGTCAACGGCTGGCGCCGGGTGCGCAGCGGGGCCTGACGTGTCCCTCCTCACCACTCTGACGGGACTCCTGCTGGCCACGGTCGGGACGCCCCTCTTCGTGGTCATCGCCGTCCTCGCTCTCGTGGTGTTCGCCTCCGACGGCGTCGACCTCACCGTGCTGTTCATCGAGATGTACCGGCTCGCCGACGAGCCGGCTCTGACGGCGATCCCCCTCTTCGCCTTCAGCGGGTTCCTGCTCGCCGAGAGCGGAGCCGCCCGCCGTCTCGTCCGGCTGTCGGAGGCGCTTCTGTGGTGGCTGCCTGGAGGGCTGGCGATCATGGCCCTGTCGGTGTGCGCTCTCCTCACCGCCTTCACCGGCGCCTCGGGGATGACCATCGTCGCCGTGGGCGGACTGCTCTTCCCCGCCCTGCAACAGGCCCGCTATCCCGAGTCCTTCTCCCTCGGCTTGCTCACCACCTCCGGGAGCCTGGGCCTGCTCTTCCCGCCGAGCATCCCCCTGATCCTCTACGGAATCGTCTCGGAGACGCCGATCGACCAGCTGTTCGTCGCCGGCATCGCTCCGGGCATGCTCCTGGTCCTGGCTCTCGCCGGGTACGGTTTCGTCGTCGGACGCCGCGTCGGCCGCACCTCCCTTCCGGAGCCGCCGGCCGGGATCCCGGGGAATCCTCCGGCGAGGTCGGGAGCAAGGGTTGTATCCGCCTGCGTTGACGCGGTCTGGGAGCTGCTCTTGCCCGTGGCCGTGATCGCCGGCATCTACTCCGGGTTCATCGCCGTCAGCGAGGCCGCCGCCCTGAGCGCCATGTACGTGCTGGTGGTGGAGATGATCCTGCGCAGGGAGATCCGGCCCTCCCAGCTGCCGGGCATCATCCGCGAGACCATGGTCCTCGTGGGAGGGATCTACCTGATCCTGGCCTCGTCCATGGCCTACACCTCCTTCCTCATCGACGCCGAGATCCCCGCCCGTCTGCTGGCGGCGCTCCAGGGAGGGATCGAGAGCCGGCTGCTCTTCCTCGTTCTGTTGAACTTGTTCCTCCTCGCCGTGGGCTGCATGATCGACATGTTCTCCGCCCTCGTCGTCGTCGTGCCCCTGATTCTGCCAGTCGCCGCGGCCTACGACATCCATCCCGTGCACCTCGGGATCATCTTCCTCGCCAACCTGGAGATCGGCTACTCGACGCCGCCGGTGGGGCTGAACCTGTTCATCGCCAGCGCCCGCCTGGAGCGGCCCATCCTCCATCTCTACCGGGCCTCCGTGCCCTTCCTCCTGATCCTGCTGGCCTGCCTGCTGATCATCACCTACGTCCCGGCCCTCAGTCTGTTCGCCCTGGACTGACGCCATGGGAGCCACCCCGGCGGCCGGCGCACCGCCGACGAGGGCAGCCCGCCGGGTCGGCGTGGTCGCCGCAGTCCTCCTGGCGGCGGGATTCCTCGCGCCCCTGCCGTGGCTGCCGGCGGAGCAGCAGCGGGCCCTCGGGATCAGCCTCTTCGCGCTGCTCCTGTGGACCGCCCAGCCCGTCCCCATCTCCTGGACTTCCCTCGTCGTGCTGGTGCTGCTGCCGGTGAGCGGACTGGTCGACTTCGGCCGGACCTTCGCGCCCTTCGCCGGTACCACCATCTGGCTGGTGTTCTCCGGGATGGTCCTCAGCCTGATGGTCTCCGAGAGCGGCCTGGGGGATCGACTGGCGAGGGCGGCCCTGCCCATGCTCGCCGGAGGCCGGGCGCGCCTGATCCTCGGTCTCCACGGCCTGGGTCTGCTGGCGGCCTTCCTGGTCCCCTCCGGCGTGGTACGTGTGCTGCTGCTGATGCCGGTGGGGACGGCCCTGATCCACGCCCTCGATCCCGACGGCGAGGATCCCGCCCTGCCTCCCGTGGTGATCCTGTCGATTCTGTTCGGTACCTACTACGGCGGCGCCGGCATTCTCACCGGCACCGTGCCGAACCTCGTCGTGGCCGGCCAGCTCGAGGCGGTCACCGGACGGGTCGTCTACTGGGGCGAGTGGCTGCTGTGGATGTTCCCCGTCATGGGCGCCCTGCGCACGCTCCTGTGCGCGGCGGTGATCTGGGCGATCTGGGGGCGCCGGCTGCGGTCCTTCGGCCAGCGGCGCCCGGTCCCGCCCCAAGGCGCGGGGGCGGATCAGCGCCGCACGGCATTCCTGATGCTCCTCGGCGTCGGCCTGTGGGCCAGCGACGTGGTCCACGGTTTCCCGCCGGTCCTCGTCGGCCTCGCCGTCGTCCTGCTGGCTGTCACCCCCGGCGTGGGTCCCCTCGCACCGGAGCGCCTGCGTCAGGTGGACTACCCCTTCTTCTTCTACCTGGTGGCCCTCTTCGGGATCGGCGCCGTCCTCGACGGGACGGGCTTCAGCCAGCGCGCCCTGGCCGGCGCGGCAGCCCACCTCGGTAAGGTGGGTGAAGGATGGCTCGGTCCGCACCTGATGCTGACCGCGGCGGCCGTGCCTCTCGATTTCCTGATGGACATCGCCGCCGTGGGCGCCGTGGCCACTCCGAGCCTCCTCGAG
>JAJDTN010000346.1 GCA_022827165.1 Candidatus Latescibacterota bacterium | reverse complement strand
CCGATGATGGCGGCGTCGGCCGGAACCCTGTCCTCGAAGGCGTTGCATGCCTCGCGGGAAACCTCGACAACCACCAGGTCTCCCTCCGCCATGGCCTGCCAACCGACGGCCACCTCGGGATCGCCCACGCCCCGCAACTCGCCGTCCACGTCCTGCACCAGGTGCAGGCTCTTGTCGCGGTACGGCTCGACCGTCCGTGACAGAACCACCTGCCCGAGGACGCGGGCGAGCTTCACGGCGGCTCTTCGGCGCCGTCTAGGATACCCACGACGACGCTGCGCACGGGAGGGAACTCCAGGCCCGTCACCGCGCTGCCGGCGGCGCCCGAATCGGCCACCAGGACCCGGCAGCCGGGACCGGCGCCCACGGCGTCGACCGCCAGTTGCAGGGCCGCGTCGCCGTCGCCGTCGTCGACGACCAGGATCCGGCGATGGTCGAGGGCGGGATGACGCTCGGCGGCCACCACGTTGCCGATGACCCGCGCCACTCTCATGCGGCCGCCTGGACGAATCGACGGCCGCCGGAGGTCACCGAGTCGACGATGCCCACGAGAACGGCATCCACGGGCAGGTCACCCATCCCCGGGCTCTGACGGGCGGAGCTGCCTTGCACCAGGAGGACGACCTGGCCCTGGCCGGCGCCCACGGAGTCGACGCAGACCAGGTGCCTGCGAGTGGGAAGGGCTTCCTCGCCATCGACGGTGAGCAACTCCACGAGCAGCAGTCTCCGGCCCTCGAGAGTGGCGACCTTGGCCGAGGCCACCGCCTGCCCCTTGACCCGCGCCAGGACCATCTCGCTTCAGGACACGGCCGCGGGCTCGTGCAGAGCCAGGTTCCTGAGTCCCGCCCGGATGTCGTCGCCGTCGTATCCGTAGTATCCGGCGATGCGCTGCACCACGTCGTCCATCAGCACGTCCGGGCAACTGGCGCCGGAGGTGATCACCAGGCGCGCGGGCAACTCCTCCGGGAGCCACATCCCGGTCTCGACGACCTCCTTCCGGTGGATGTCGTAGTGGCGGATGCGCTCGCGGGACAGCAGGTCGGCGGCCGAACCGATCAGGTAGCTCGGCATCACCCGTTCGCAGATCTCCACCAGGTGAGAGGTGTTGGAGCTGTTGTAGCCGCCGACGATGACGGCCAGGTCCGGCTCGCTGTCGAGCAGCGCCCGGGTGGCGTTCTGGTTCCAGTTGGTGGCGTAGCACAGGGTGTCGGCCGTATCCGCAAAGTGATGGTCGAGGGCCTCGGACCCGTAACGCTCGGCCATGGCGTCGCGGAGGATGGTGGCCACCTCCTTGGTCTCCTCGGCGAGCATCGTCGTCTGGTTGACGACGGCCACCCGCGCCAGGTCCCGTTCGGGGTCGAAGCCCTCCGACCACTTGCCCTCGAAGGCCTCGCGGAACTCGCCCACACCGGTCCGGCCGGTGACGTAGGCAGCCACCTTCAGCGCCTCTTCCCGGTCGAGGACGACAAGGGTCCTGCCGTACTGCTGGGTGTGCGAACGCGTGGCCTGCGTCTCCTCGTGGCGGTACTTGCCGTGGATGATGATCGTGTAGCCCTCGCGGGCGAGCTCCTCGCCGCGGGTCCAGACCTTGGAAACGAAGGGACAGGTGGTGTCGTAGTGCTCGCGAAACTCCTCCGACGCGGTGTCGATGCCGCTGCGCCGCAGGGATTCCTCGATCTCCCGCGTCGTCCCGAAGGCCGGTATCAGGACGACATCGTCGGAGGAGATCTCCTCTTCGGAGACGAGGCGCTCCCCGTTCTGGTCGTGCATGAAGCGGACCCCCCGGCCCTCGAGGTCGTCGTTGACCAGGGGATTGTGGATGATCTCGCTCACCAGGTTGAAGCGCTTGTCGGGATGCCGGTCCATGGCGGAGAAGGCCATGTGGATGGCCCGCTCCACGCCGTAGCAGAACCCGAAGTGGCGGGGGACGAGGACTTCGAGCTGGCCCACGGTCAGGCGGGTCGGCGCCAGCGAGCGCTTGCCCTCGTTCTCCCGGAAGTCCTTGATCCGCTGAATCACGGGGCCGGAGTAGTGATTGGGCACCCGATCGAACTGCTTGAAGGCCATGGCGCAGGAATCTATGGACCCCCCGGGGAGTGTCAAACCTATATTGGTTCCGCCAAACGATGACCCGTCCGGTTCCCTCCATCACCGCCATCGCCCTCGTCAGCGGGGGCCTCGACAGCTGCGTCGCCCTCGCCGAAGCCGTGCGCCGGACGGCCGGCGAGGTGGCGGCCCTGCACGCCCGCTACGGCCAGCTGACCGAGAGCCGCGAGCGCCGGGCCTTCCTGGAGATCGCCGATCACTACGGCCTCGCGCACCGCCGGGAGGTCGACCTGCGCTACCTGCGGGAGTTCGGCGGATCGAGCCTGACCGACCCGGGAATCCCCATCTCCGGGGCAAACCCTCGCGCCGGAGAGGTCCCGTCAACCTACGTGCCCTTCCGCAACGCCAGCCTCCTTTCGGCGGCCGTCGCCTGGGCCGAGGTTCTCGGCGCCCCGGAGATCTACTGCGGCGCCCACGCGCCCGGCTCGCCCTACCCGGATACGCAGCCCGCCTTCTTCGGCGCCTTCGGCCGTCTGGTGGAGGCGGCGACTCCGCCCTCTGTGCGGATCGGCGTGCGCACGCCCCTGCTCCATCTCGACAAGGCGGCCATCGTCCGCCGCGGCATGCAGCTGGCAGCACCGCTGGACCTCACCTGGTCCTGCTACCTCGACACCGAGTCCCCCTGCGGCGACTGCCACAGTTGCCGCCTCCGGTCCCGCGGCTTCGCCGCCGCGGGCCTTCCCGATCCCCTGGAGAGCCGATGCTGATCGGATACGTGAGTGACGAGCGCTACGTGGCCCTGCCGGACACGCTTCTGGAGTTCACCGGACCCGCGGGAGACGTGGTGCAGGCGCGGTCCGGCGCCTCCGGCGCCGTGTACGCGGATCTCTCGCCGGGACTCTGGGAGGTGGTCCTCGCCCGCCAGGGCTACGGCAGCAAGCGCGTGAGCATCAGCGTCGTCGATGGCCGCCCCTGTCACTTCCGGCTCCTCGCCGACGGGCTGCTGGGCTATGCCTGGCCCAAGTGGGTGCGCGGCGGCGAGCGCTCCGAGTTCCGCGTTCACAGCCACGAGGCCTACAAGCTGGAACTGTTCCGCTACGGCCGCGAGAAGGAGTTCGTGCGCACCATCGGCTGGTACGACGAGCACGGCCCCCGGGCGAACGTGCAGATCACGCCGGACGGGGACTACACGCAGACCGGGGTTCAGTGGAACCGCCACGGCTACACCAGCCCCCGCCATCCGCAGCAGGTGGCCGCACCCGAGCGCAGCGGCCTCTACTACTTCCACGCTTCCACCGAAAGGGGCCGCTTCTTCTCGTTCCCGTGGATCGTGGCGCCCGCCGCCCCCGCAGCCCCGGTGGCGGTCCTGGCCAGCAACATCACCTGGAACGCCTACAACAACTTCGGCGGCCGCAGCAACTACATCCATCCCGACCGGGTGCCGCCCGTGCCGACGGTCAACGCCCGTCTCGACCTGGACCGCTACACCGACCCCGACCACGACACCTACGGAGCCGACGACTACGCCCCCCTCTCCTTCGACCGGCCCGAGCCGGTCAACCACATCCCCCTCCAGGCGCGGCTCACCGGCCCCATCGAGGGGCGCGCGGCCTGCCACCTGGCCGAGGCCGAGTGGCGCCTCCTCGGATGGATGGAGAGGCAGGGCTTCTGCTACGACCTTTGGGCGGAGACCCAGCTCCACTACGGCCAGCTGCGGCTCGACGACTACCGGGTCCTGGTGATCAGCACCCATCCCGAGTACTGGTCGGAGGAGATGTACCGCGCCGTGAAGTCCTGGGTCTTCGAGCGCGGCGGCAAGCTCATGTACCTGGGCGGCAACGGGCTCAACTGCAGAATCGAGATGCTCGACGAAGGTACGATGAAGGCCTTCAACGGCAACGCCCGGGAGCTCGCCCGCCGCGGGGCCGAGAGCCGCTTTCACCCCCAAGTCGAGTCGGAGGCCAACCTCCTCGGTGTCGTCTACTCCGAATCGGGCATCATGACCGCGGCGCCCTACCGGGTCATCGACGCCGGCCACTGGACTCTTGCCGGCACCGGCCTCGCCGAGGGCGACCGCTTCGGCCAGGCCAGCCTGCACATGAGGATCCCGGGCGGCGCCTCCGGACACGAGACCGACAAGACCTCGCCGAGCTCACCCGCCAACGTGCACGTCGTCGCCAAGGGGATGAACCCCGACGAGGGCGGCGGCGAGATCGTGCACTTCGACACCCGCAGCGGCGGCGAGGTGTTCTCCGTGGGCTCCATCACCTGGCCCGCCTCGATCCTCGTGGACGACGCCGTCTCCCGCATTACGGCGAACGTGCTGACCCGCTTCCTCGCCTGAGGCACAACTTGCCGGCCCCGAGGGCGTGGCCTAGTTTCTCGGGGGATGCCCCATCCCGAGGACCTCCTTGAGATCTTCCCGAACCCCGAACCGGGTCGGGAGTACACGATCGACATCGACTGTCCCGAGTTCACCTCGGTCTGTCCCCGGACCGGCCAACCGGACTTCGGTACCATCCATATCACCTATGTCCCGGGCGACAGCTGCCTGGAGCTCAAGTCTCTCAAGCTCTACCTGCAGTCCTATCGCCAGCAGGGCATCTTCTACGAAGCCGTGACCAACGCCATCCTCGATCATCTCGTGGCCGCATGCGCACCCAGGCGGATGACCGTGGTCGGCGACTACAGCGCTCGCGGGGGCATCACCACCAAGGTGACCGCCGCCCACCCCTGACCGTACGGGGGCCGTGGCGCCACGGCTTCGCCATCCATCTCATCGGAGCGTATTCCCATGGCAGAATCCAGGGATGAAGAGGAGGTCGTCGCCGGCGAGGGCGAGGGCCAGCAGGGCAAGGACAAGCCCTGGTATCCTTACATCACCAAGACCCAGTTCGAGAAGTTCCTCTCCCGACTGCAGAGCAAGGTTCCCGAGGAGATCGACCGCGACTACGTGCGCGCCATCATCCGCACGCCGTCCATGATCTACCGCTTCCTCCGCGGCGTCGAGGCCATGGGCCTGATCGACGCCGAGCAGCACCCCACGGACCGGCTGAAGAGCCTGGTGCAGAAGGAGTCCCGCCGGCAGGCCATCGCCGAGGTGCTCGACGACCTCTACCCCGAGCTGCTGGGCCAGTACCGCGACAGCAACGGCGAGATGACCGACCGCGACATGGTCGCCTACTTCCGCCGCGAGACGGGGATGGGGAACGACTCGGCCAACAAGATGAAGATGTTCTTCAAGTACCTG
>JAJDTN010000368.1 GCA_022827165.1 Candidatus Latescibacterota bacterium | reverse complement strand
TACCAGGACCTGCACCCGGAGGACGGGCCGGAGGAGGTCCTGCCGTGAGCCGCGCCGCCGCCCTCGCCGCGGCCCTGCTGTGGCTGCCCGCCGCCGCCGCCGGCCAGGCGTCGTGGCCGCAGATCCACGGCTCCGTCTCCGAACTGCGCCAGGCTTCGCGGTTCCAGGAGGCGGCCGAGCTGCTGGCCGGCTGGATCGACGACCATCCCCGGGACGAGGAGGCCCGCCTGGTCCTGGGCGAGGTCCTCGCCGAGGCCGGCCGCCCCGCCGCGGCGGTCGAGGTCTGGACCCGGATGCTGGAGGAGCTGTCCCCGGACCTCGAGCGCTACCGTTGGGTGAGCGCGCGTATGGCCGGTCTGGGCCACGTCGAAGAGGCCCTGGCCGTCCTCCGGGAGGGCGCGCGGCGGGTCGATGGCGACGACCCCTTCCCCTGGGAGCGGGCGGAGCTGGCCCTGCGGCTGGACCGCTTCGAGGAGGTCCTGGCGGCGCACCTCGAGTTCCTGCGCCAGCACCCCTGGCGGCTCCCCCTGGTGGAGAACCGCATCGCCGACATGGTCCGCGGCGGCTCGGGGGAGGGGCGGGAACCGGGGGATCCCGGGCAGGGGTACCTCCGGGCCGCCGAGAACGCCCTGGCCCGGGCCGAGGGCGAGACCCGCGTCCTGGCGGCGAGACTCGCGGCGGCCGCCTCCCTGGAGACCGGGCGCCCCGGGCGCGGCGTGCGGGCCCTGGGGCGGGCCCTGCCCGAGGAGGGGGCGCTGCAGGCCCTCTACTCCTTCGCCTCCCGCTGCGAGGCCCGCGGCGATGCCGCCGCCGCCGCCGAGGCGTATGCCCTGATCGCCGCCCACGGAGGCGACTCGGCCCAGCGCTACCGGTCGCTGCTCAAGCAGGCGGAGATGCGCGAGGTCCTCGGCGACGGCGACGGCGCCGTCGAGCTCTACACGCGACTGGCCGCCGGTCATCCCCGCCGCGGCGAGGCGGCGGAGGCGCTGCTGCGCGCCGCCCGTCTCCAGGCCGGGGGCCACGGCACGGCGGCGGAGGCGATGGAGACCTTGTCCACCCTCGAGAGGCGGGCCGTCACCCCCGACCTGCAGCGCCGCTGGCTCGGCCTGCGGGCCGAGTGCCACATCCTCCTCGACGATCTCCCGGCGGCGCGGCGCGAGCTGAGGCGGATGGCCGCCCTCGAAGGAGGACGCGCCGAGGCCGCCTACCACCTGGGGCTCGTCGCCTTCTACCAGGGCGACTTCGAGCACGCCGAGGCCCTCGTCGACTCGATGGTCACCGCCTCGCCCTCCGATCCGCTGGCCAACGACGCCCTCGCCCTGCTGCTGCTCCTGGAGGAGTTCGGCCACCAGCCGGAGGCCCTGGCCGTGCTCGCCCGGGCGCGGCTGCGCCAGCGCCAGCAGCGGACGCAGGAGGCCGAGGCGGAGTGGCGGTGGCTGCTCACCGAGGCGCCCGCGGCCCTCAGGCAGGCGGTCCGCCTCGAGCGCGCCCGCGACCTGGAGGACCGCGACCCGGTGCGGGCCCTGGCCCTGTACGTCGAGGCGGGATCGGCCGCCGAGGACCGCAGCCGCGCCGCCGTCACCGCCTCCATGGGACGGGCGCGGGTGCTCGAAGGCCTCGGCGAGGCGGGGGAGGCCCTGCGCCTCTACGAGCAGACGCTGCTGGCCTCGCCCGAGGACTCGCGGGCCCCGGAGATCCGGCGCCGCATCGAGGAGCTGCGGCGGCTGCTGGAGCCCAGTGGATGAAGGGCCTCCTCCGCCTGGCGGGCGCCCTGTGGCTGCTGGGCGCGGCCCCCGGCGGGGCCGAGCGGCTGCTGGTGCCGATGGACCTGACCCAGCAGCAGCACCTCAAGGCCTACGGCCTCGCGTTCTGGGTCCTGGAGCGCGGCATCGACGTGGAGTGGCTCCTCAACTACCGCGGCGGCTCCTTCGCCGTCGAGGCCCACGACCTGATCGCCCGCGAGGCGCGCATCCGGGGGGTCACGGTGCAGACGATCTCCGAGGCCGACATGGCCCGGGTCTACTCCGAGATCGAGGGCGCCAACATGGACGTGGTGCGGCTGGAGAAGGCGCCGCGCATCGCCGTCTACACCCCCCCCAACAAGCAGCCCTGGGACGACGCCGTGACCCTGGCCCTGGAGTTCGCCGGCATCGACTACGAGAAGCTGTGGGACGAGGAGGTGCTGGCCGGCCGCCTCCAGGACTTCGACTGGCTGCACCTGCACCACGAGGACTTCACCGGCCAGTACGGCAAGTTCTGGGCCAGCTTCCGCAACGAGGCCTGGTACCGCGGCCAGCAGCGGCTCTACGAGGCCCAGGCGCGCAGCCTCGGCTTCGCCAAGGTGTCGGAGCAGAAGAAGGCGGTGGCCCGCCGCATCCGCGAGTACGTCGCCGGCGGCGGCTTCCTCTTCGCCATGTGCTCGGCCACCGACACCTTCGACATCGCCCTCGCCGCCGACGGCGTCGACATCGCCCACTCCGTCTTCGACGGCGACGGCATCGACCCCGGCGCCCAGGAGGCCCTCGACTACAGCCGCTGCGTCGCCTTCGAGGACTTCACCATCGTCACCAATCCGCTGGTCTACGAGCACTCCGACATCGACACGACGCCGAGGGACGCGCGCCTCATCCGCACTCCCGAGGCCGAGTACTTCACCCTCTTCGAGTTCTCCGCCCGCCACGACCCGGTGCCGACGATGCTCACCCAGTGCCACACGAGCGTCGTCGACGGCTTCCTCGGCCAGACCACCGCCTTCCACCGGCACCTGATCAAGGACCACGTGGTGGTCCTGGCCGAGGTGGAGGGCACCGACATCGTCAAGTACATCCACGGCCAGGTGGGGCGCGGCACGGTCACCTTCTACGGCGGCCACGACCCCGAGGACCACAAGCACCACGTGGGCGACCCCCCGACGCAGCTCTCCCTCCATCCCACCTCCCCGGGGTACCGGCTGATCCTGAACAACGTCCTCTTTCCGGCGGCCCGGAAGAAGCAGCGCAAGACATGATCCCAAGGAGACTCTGAATGTCCGCCAACCACGTGCAGGCCGTGGCCGACCTGGCTTCGGCGCGCCGCCAGCTCGAGGCAGAGATCGGCAAGGTCGTCATCGGTCAGCACGACATCGTCGAGGGGCTCCTCGTGGCCCTGCTGGCCGGCGGCCACTGCCTGCTCGTGGGCGTGCCCGGCCTGGCCAAGACCCTCCTCATCCGCACCCTCGCCCAGGCCCTGGACCTGAGCTTCGGGCGCATCCAGTTCACCCCCGACCTGATGCCCTCCGACATCACCGGCACCGAGGTCCTGGAGGAGGACCAGGAGACCGGCCACAAGGCGTTCCGCTTCGTCCACGGGCCGATCTTCCACAACGTGATCCTCGCCGACGAGATCAACCGCACGCCGCCGAAGACGCAGGCGGCCCTGCTCGAGGCGATGCAGGAGCACGCCGTCACCGCCGGGGGGAAGACGATGAGGCTGAAGGAGCCCTTCTTCGTCCTCGCCACCCAGAACCCGATCGAGCAGGAGGGCACCTATCCCCTGCCCGAGGCACAGCTGGACCGGTTCCTCTTCGAGCTGCGCATCGACTACCCGGAGGCGGCGGAGGAGGAGGAGATCGTGCGCACCACGACGGCGGTGTCGCCGGAGCCGGTGAGCCGGGTTCTCGACGGCGAGCGGATCGCGGAGTTCCAGCGGCTCGTGCGCCAGGTGCCGGTGGCCGACCAGGTGATCGAGTACGCCGTGCGCCTGGTGCGCGCCACCCGCCCCGGCGACGGGGCCTCGCGGCAGGTGAAGGAGATGGTCAACTGGGGCGCCGGACCCCGGGCCTCCCAGAACCTGGTGCTCGCCGGCAAGGCGAGGGCCGCCCTCCAGGGGCGCCACGCCGTCTCCCTCGACGACGTGCGCGCCGCGGCCCTGCCGGTCCTGCGCCACCGCATCGTCGTCAACTTCCACGCCGAGGCCCAGGCCGTCGGCGCCGACGACCTGGCGCGCCGGCTCCTGGAGGAGGTCCCCGCCGAGTGACGGAGAGCGCCGCCGGCGGGCTCACGGGGTACCTGGATCCCGAGACCGCCTCGCGCCTGGGCCGCCTCGACCTGATCGCCCGACTCGTGGTCGAGGGGTTCATCACCGGCCTCCACCGCTCCCCCTATCACGGCTTCTCCGTGGAGTTCTCCGAGCACCGGCCGTACATGCCCGGCGACCCCCTGCGCGACCTCGACTGGAAGGCGCTGGCCCGGACCGACCGCCTGTACGTGAAGCGCTACGAGGAGGAGACCAACCTCAAGGCCTGCCTCGCCGTCGACGCCAGCGGCTCCATGGCCTTCGCCGACTCGGACCGGGTCAGCAAGTTCCGCTACGCCTGCTGCCTGGCGGCGGCCCTGGCCTACCTGATGCTGCGCCAGCGCGACGCCGTGGGGCTCGCCCTGCTGCGCGGGGGGCTGCACTCCCTGGTGCCGCCGCGCTCGGTGGGCAGCCACCTCAACGTGCTGCTGCGCCAGCTCTCGGGGGCCGAGCCCGCCGCCGAGACCGCCCTGGCCCCCGGCCTCCACGACCTCGCCGAGCGGCTGTCGCGGCGCGGCCTCGTGGTCGTCCTCTCCGACCTGCTGGACAGTCCCGACGAGGTCCTCGGGGGCCTGCGCCACCTGCGCCACCGCGGCCACGAGGTGCTGGCCCTGCAGGTCCTCGACCCGAGGGAGGTCGACCTGGAGTTCCGCCGGTCGGAGACCCGCTTCGTCGACATGGAGGACGCCGAGGGGGGCTCGATCGTCACCCAGCCGTGGCACGTGCAGGAGAGCTACCGCGCCCACGTGGAGTCCCTGCTGGCCCGCTACCGCCGCGGTTGCGCCGAGGCCGGCGTCGACTACGTCCCGATCGACACGGCGACCCCCTTCGACGCCGCCCTGAGCCGCTATCTCGTGCGCCGCCGGCGCATCGGCTGAACCCTCCGCTCCAATCTTGCAGTTTCCTGCAAGATTCTTAGATTCCCTTGACGGGGATCGCGTCCCCGGCCTGCAACTTCCTGTAAAGCAAACAGATAGGACCACATGAGCGAATCGACTCCCGGCGCTTCCGCGCAGAGCCTCAGCGACACCGAGGTCCTCGAGCAGTTCGCGCAGCGCGAGTACAAGGAGGGGTTCTACACCGATGTCGAGGCCGAGTCGGCGCCCCCGGGCCTCGACGAGCAGACGATCGCCTACATCTCCAGCGTCAAGGAGGAGCCCGAATGGCTCCTCGAGTGGCGCCTGAAGGCCTACCGCAACTGGCTGAAGATGTCCGACCCCACGCGGCAGCCGGCGCCGCGCCAGTGGGCGATGGTCGACTACCCCGAGATCGACTACCAGGCGATCTCCTACTACTCGGCGCCCAAGCGCCCCGAGGACGGGCCCCAGAGCCTCGACGAGGTCGACCCCGAGATCCTGGCCACCTACGACAAGCTCGGCATCCCCCTCGAGGAGCAGAAGATGCTCGCCGGCGTCGCCGTCGACGCCGTCTTCGACTCGGTCTCGGTGGCCACCACCTTCAAGGAGAAGCTCGCCGCCGAGGGCATCCTCTTCTGCTCCTTCACCGAGGCCGTCCACGACCACCCCGACCTCGTGCGCCGCTACCTCGGCTCGGTGGTCCCGGCCAACGACAACTACTTCGCCGCCCTCAACTCCGCCGTCTTCACCGACGGCTCCTTCGTCTACATCCCGAAGGGCGTGCGCTGCCCCATGGAGCTGTCCACCTACTTCCGCATCAACGCCGCCAACACGGGCCAGTTCGAGCGCACCCTGGTCATCGCCGACGAGGGGGCGTACGTCAGTTACCTGGAGGGCTGCCTGCCCGCGTGGGAGGAGGTCAGCTGCGGCGACCGCCTGCGCAACGTGCGCGACATCGCCGTCTCGGACACCGTGCTCGACGAGGACGGCGAGGAGGCCTCGGTGGGCAAGATCATGCGCCGCCGCTTCCGCGGCGACCTGATCGAGATCACGCCGCGCAGCCCGGGCAACCGCTTCCACGTCACGCCGGAACATCCCGTGCTGACGATCCAGCGCGAGCGCGTGCGCAGCTCCCTGCGCGAGGCCGGACGCTGGCCGGACATCGATCGCAGGAAGCTCGACGCCGCCGAGCCCGCCTACGTGCCGGCCGGCGATCTGCAGGCCGGCGATCTGCTCGTCTTCCCCGTCAACCAGGTCGAGTGCGACGACCCGGACCTGAGCGACGACTTCCTCAGACTCCTCGGCTACTACGTGGCCGAGGGCTGCGCCACCCACTTCAACGGCTGCAAGGCCGTCGAGTTCTCCTTGGGCGCCCACGAGACCGAGGTCATCGAAGAGGTGCGGGAGCTGACCGCCCGGGTCACGGGCAAGAGTCCTTCGGTGACCCACGACACGAAGCGGAACGGCGTCTACGTCGTCGTCTACTCCAACGAGCTGTGGGACCTCCTCCACGAGCACGGCGGCCGTTACGCGGCGGGCAAGCGCTTCAGCAAGGCGGTGATGGACCTGCCGCCGGCGCGCCAGAAGCTCGCCGTCGACACCTACTACCTCGGCGACGGCAGCGTCTCGCAGGAGGGGCGAATCACCCGCGTGCGCGCCGCCACGGTCTCCCGCGAACTGGCCTTCCAGCTCCAGGAGATGCTCTCCCGCCAGGGGATCTTCGCCTACATCAACGTGCGCGAGGCCTTCGACGAGACCATGAAGGACGGGCGCACCA
>JAJDTN010000270.1 GCA_022827165.1 Candidatus Latescibacterota bacterium | reverse complement strand
ACGGCAGGGTGCCGTGGGTCATGGTCTCGGTGAAGATCACCGCGTCGCCGGCCTTGCCGTTGACCTCCACCACGTGCTCCTGGTAGCGCTCCCAGTCCTTCATGCTCCGCGGGCAGGGCAGGTTGGCCTTGTGGCTGCCGGGGACCACGGCGACGCCGCCGTCGCCCGGACCCTCGTCGGCGAGGAGGTACTCCACCACCGTGAGGCCGGTGTAGATGCGGTCGGCCTTGAAGAAGTACGGCTCCGACATGTCGGCGCGCTCGACGCCGCCGCCGTGCAGGGTGCCGCCCTCGCAGCCGCGGTCCATGGCGATCAGGCCGGGGCCGTGGTCGAGGCGGTAGCCGCGGCCGAGGATGGCCTCCAGGAAGGGCTTGACGACCGGGTGGACGAGGAGCCGCCGGAAGGGCTCGCACCAGGGCCGCTCCCAGCCCAGCATGCCGCCCAGGTCCTTGCGGTGGGAGGTGCCGGCCAGGGCCTTCGAGCCGCCCGCCAGGGAGCCCTCGCGCTCGTTCAGCGCCTCGCCGTGGTGGTCGATGGCCGCGTTCATCTCCGCCACCTCGCCGGCGTCGAGGACCTGCCGCAGGACGAGGTAGCCGTTCAGGTCGAAGAGGTATCTCTCGTCGTCGTTCATGGGGCTCCTTCTCCTATCTCGTGCTCTTGCCGGCCAGCACGAACCAGATGGTCCGCAGCATGATCTTGAAGTCCAGCATGAGGGACGCGTTCTCGATGTAGTAGAGGTCGTACTCCAGGCGCTCGGCGGCGATGCGCTCCAGGTCGGTCGAGTCCATGTCGAACTCGTGCTTCGACTGGGCCCACCCGAGGAGCCCCGGCTTGACGTTGAAGCGGCGCATGTAGAAGGGGATCCCGGCGCGGAACTTCTCCACGAAGTAGGGGCGCTCGGGCCGCGGTCCCACCAGGCTCATGTCGCCGCGCAGGAAGTTCAGGCACTGGGGGACCTCGTCCAGGTGCAGGCCCCGCAGCAGGCGGCCCATGCGGGTCACGCGCGGGTCGGCCCCCTTGACCCACACCGGCCCGGTGCCCTCCTCGGCCTCCTCCACCATGGAGCGGAACTTGTACATGGTGAAGACCCGGCCCTTGCGGCCGACCCGCTCCTGGCGGAACAGGACGGGCCCGCGCGAGTCGAGCTTGATCGCCGCGGCCACCAGGATCCACACGGGGGCCAGCCCGCCGAGGACGAGGACCGCCGCGGCCACGTCGAGGAGCCGCTTGACGGCGCTCTCCCAGGGCGGCATGAGCTGCGGCCGCAGCTCCATGAGGGGCACGCCGTAGATCTGCTGGGTGCGCACGTGGCCGGTGACGATGTCGTAGAGGTCGGGGGTGATGCCGAAGGCGACGGGCGCGGCCGTGCCGCCGGCGGCGTCGACGATGCGCAGGACCTCCTCGTGGCTGTTGGAGCGCAGGGCGATGAGGACCGCCTTCACCCCCTGGCCGCCGATGATGCGCCCCAGGTCCTCGACCTCGCCGAGGACGGGCAGCCCGCCCACCTCCGCCACCACCGCCTCGCCGGGGGCGCGCACGAAACCGATGACCTCGTAGCCCTGGGCGGGCGACGCGTCGAGGGCCTGCAGCAGGCGGTGGCCGCGCTCGTCGGTGCCGACGATCACGGTGTTGCTGCGGCCGACGCCGGCGGCCAGCAGCCGCATCTGCAGGGTGCGCAGGCTGATCCGCCCGGTCGCCACCAGCCCGATCAGGACGATCCAGTAGGAGGCCAGCAGGGCGCGGGTGAAGGTGAAGCCGCCGCGCAGGTCGAAGGTGATGATGAAAAGCAGCACCACGCCGAGGGTGACGACGCGGAAGACGCGCACCGCCTCGTCGAAGCGGGAGGTCGTCGGGCCCAGGCGGTAGAGCCCGTTGAAGACGAACAGCACCAGCCAGCCCAGGCAGATCAGGGGCAGGGCGTCGTAGAGGTAGAACTCGAGGGCGAAGGAGAAGGGGGCCTCGCCGGCGGCCGCGGGGTGCTGCTCCCTCCAGGCGCGCTCCACCGAGGAGAGGGTGCCGCCGGCGTGCTTCATCCACAGCAGGGCCGCCGTCCCCAGGTTGACGGCCAGGAAGTCGGAGACGACCAGGAGCAGGGTGACCCAGAGCTGCGACAAGAGATCAGTCCACGTCGGGGCGCGTCACCGGCTTCCACACGGTGTGGCGCTGCCCCCGCAGGGCGCCGAGGAGCCCGAGGAGGGCGCCGATGTTGATGGCGCAGAAGTAGGCCGGCAGGTAGAACAGGCCCAGGCGTCCGCAGCCGCGCGGGAACAGGCCGCCGAGCAGGCCCAGCCCGTAGAGGACGATCTGGGCCGCCAGCAGCGTCCGGTAGGGCTCGCCCTCGGCGGCGGTGACGGCGGCGCCGGACCCCAGCAGGACCATGAGCAGGACCGGCACCAGCCAGCGCACCACCTTGTGGGAGAGGATCTGGAAGGCGAGCAGGGGATGGGCGAAGGGGTTGAGGGCGCCGGCCTCGCGCCACAGGCCGTAGAGCGACCGGGCGACGATCCGCCGGCGGCGCCTCAGCTCCTCGCCGAAGCCGCGGCCGCTCTCCTCCACGGCCACCGCCTCCGGGACGTAGATGACGCGGTGCCCGCGGCGGCGCAGGCGCAGGGGCAGGATGAAGTCCGAGATGATCCGCGGGTCCAACTCCTCGAACAGCTCCCGGCGCAGGGCGTAGATCGAGCCGTTGGCGCCGACCAGGGCGCCGAGGAGGCTCTCGCGCCGCTTGAGGAACTGCTCGTAGCGCCAGTAGTAGCCCTCGCCCTCGCCGGCGCCGGCGCGGTCGGGGTTGGTGTAGCGCAGCTCGCCGCAGACACAGCCGACATCATCGGTGAGCCGCGCCACCAGCTGCCGCAGCGCGTCGGGGGCGTACATGCTGTTGGCGTCGGAGAACACGAGGACGTCGCCGGTGGCGGCGCTCACGCCCGCGTTCTGGGCGGCGGTCTTGCCGGCGTGCTCCTGCCGCAGAAAGACGTACCCCGGCCGGCCCTCGTACGAACGCGCGATCTCGTCGGTGGCGTCCGTCGAGCCGTCGGAGACGACCACCACCTGCAGGCGATCGGCGGGATAGTCGAGGGCGAAGGTGTTGTCGAGCTTGTCGCCCAGGACCGCCTGCTCGTTGTAGGCGGGGACGATGAGGCTGACCGACGGCGGCTCGGGCGGCCGGGAACCCCGCTGCCGGCGGCGGCCCAGGGTCAGCAGCCAGAGCAGCAGGGGGTATCCCAGGTAGGTGTAGAGGACCAGTCCCGCCGCGGCCCAGAAGGCGAGAATCAAGGTGGGTCGAATTGAGGGAAGTGGTTGTAATTTGACACGATTACGTCAGTTCTTGACAATACGCCGCGACCCCCGGAAACGTCAAGCGGCGAGGCGCCGCGGAGGAGGATATGGCGAAGCGGAAGGTGCTGATCACGGGCGCGGCGGGGCGCATCGGCCGGGTGCTGCGCGACGGCCTGAAGGACCGCTACGACCTGCGCCTGCTCTACAACCGGACGGTGCTGCCGGCCCGCGGCGGCGAGGAGGTCTTCGTCTCCGACATCACCGACCTGGAGAAGATGGAGGAAGTCGTGGACGGCTGCGACGCCGTGATCCACATGGCCGGCAACCCGGAGGTGGGCGCCTCCTTCCTGGACTGCCACCGCCAGAACAGCCTCGGCACCTACTGCCTCTACGAGGCCTGCTTGCGCCGCGGCTGCGGCCGCGTCGTCTTCGCCAGCACCAACCACGTGACCGGCATGTACGAGAAGGAGGGCATCCCCACCCACCCGGACATGCCGGTGCGGCCCGACAGCTTCTACGGCGCCAGCAAGGCCCACGGCGAGGCCCTGGGCCGCTACTACGCCGACCACTTCGGCCTCGCCGTGATCTGCCTGCGCATCGGCTCCTTCCAGCCGGAGGAGGCCGTCACCGGCCGCAAGAGCGACCGCATCCTGTCGACCTGGCTGAGCCACCGCGACGCGGTGCAGCTCTGCTGGCGGTCGGTCGAGGCCGACGGCGTGAAGTTCGGGATCTACTACGGGATCTCGGGCAACCAGCGCGCCTACTGGGACACGGCCAACGCCCGCGCCGAGCTCGGCTACGCGCCCGAGGACGACGCCGAGCGCCTCGCCTGAGGGAACCAGCCCCCGCCCGGGGGCTCAGTCCGCGGCCGCCCCGGCCTCCTCGAAGATCCGCACGAAGTCCCCGAAGCCGATCCGCCGGTCGATGTTCTGACAGTCGACGGCCAGGGGCGAGGTACCGCGCTCGGTGAAGCTCCAGCGCACCGGCCACTCCACGTGCCACAGCCGCAGGGTCCGGTAGTACCCCGCCAGGATGCGGTCGGTCGCGGCGGTGCGCGAGCCGCTGGGGTAGGCGAAGTGGACGGGCGCCTGCCCGAGGTGACTCTCCATCAGCCCGTGGGAGATCCGGACCTCCTCGACGACCCCGGCCTCGCCCTCGGCCTCGATCTTCTCCGCCATCTTGCAGTGGGTGGCCGTGTGCCCGCCGATCTCCCAGCCGGCGGCCAGCAGCCGCCGCAGGTCGGCCCAGGTCATGAAGGGCTTCTCCACCACGCCCTCGGTCAGGGTGCGCACGGCGGCGCTGCCGCCCCGGGAGGCGGCCTCGACGCCGTCGGTGATGGGGAAGCAGGTGGCCGTCATGCCCAGCTCCTGAAGCAGCGGAAAGGCGACCTTGAGGGTGTCCAGCCAGCCGTTGTCGAAGTGCAGGGCCGCGCAACGGTCCGGCAGCTCCGCCGCGCCGGCGAGCCAGTCCGCGATACTCGACGTGGAGACCACCGTCCAGCCCTCGTCGGCCAGGTAGCGCATCTGGCGCCGGAACTCCGCCTCGCCCAGGATGCCGGCGCCGTCGGCCGCCGGGTCCAGCTCCGGCGCGCCTTCGGGATAGACGTGGTGGTAGACCAGGATGGGGACGCGCACGGGAGCGTTCATCGCGGCGGGGGCTCGTAGCGGCCGGGCGCGGCGACGACCTCGGCCAGCAGGGCGTCGACATAGGAGTCGATGGCGAAGAGGCGGGAGGGCGAGTCGCCCACCAGCCCCCGGGCCGGCCGGCCGTGGTCGTCCCACCAGGCCCCGAGACGAGGGCGGTTCAGGCGCGGCTGGAGGGCGTGCGGGTCCGTTCGCCGCAGGTGGTCCCAGTAGAGGACCTCCACGAAGTGGATGTAGGTGGAGGTCTCGTAGTCGACGCCGAGCATGAGCAGCTTTCCTCCCCGCCGATAGGCGCGGTTCATGGGCGAGTGGGTGCCGTAGGTCCGCCCCCAGGGCAGCCGGTCCCAGGAGGAGGGCGGGCCCTCCTGGCTCAGGTGGCCGGCGACGAACTCCCCGGCCCCGGGGCCCCTGGCCGCCACCGAGTGCGAGTAGTGGTCGGAGCGGCGCGTGTCCGGCAGGCGGCGGAAAAACTCGGTGAGCCAGCCCACGGTGGAGGGCGTCGCGGCATGGTCCCAGAGCCGCGCCCGGTCGTCTCCGCGGATCAGGTGGAAGGAGGGCATGAGCAGGAGCCCCTCGGGACCGACGGCGGCCTGGAGCGCGTCGACCACGGTGCCCGCCCCGCCGGCCACGGGGCCCAGGCTCTTGAAGGAGGAGTGGACGAAGAGGGTGTCCCCCTGCTCGATGCCCAGGGTCTCGAGGTGATTCTGCAGTTCGGCTTTGTCGCGGGCGGGCATGGTGTTGAGGAAAATAGGTCCCCGCGCCGGCCAGGGGATTACAGATGCGCAAACAGGCACCTGTCGGCTCTGGCCTGTGCAATTTGCGGATCTGCCCCGTTCGCGTTGATTCAGAGTTGCCCTACCGGCAGGCAATTGTGGGGTGAGCTCTGAACAAAGCAGATCGCAAGGGAGATTCTGGGCAGATGAAGCAGCTCGAGCTTGCATCCCGGGTGTCTCGGCTCTTCGAGAGCCTTGGCGAGATGGGCGGCCAAGGGGTCCCCAACCGCCCCCTGGAGTCTTTGGTCGCTCCCTTTGCAGCCGCCCTGTTCCTCCTGCGTTCGGCTGACTGCCTGGAAACCGAGCAGCCAGCGGACGACCGGGAGGGTTACGACTGCCGCCTTGCCCTGTCTCGGCCCCAGCACTGGTCTTCGTGGTGTGACCTTCGCGGGGAGAGGCTTGTCGAGTGTCTCCGGGAAGAGGTTCTGCCCGCCCTGCACGACGGGCCCCGCCGCAGTCTCGGCTTCTTCCCCCAGCCACCGGCACTCGCAACTGTCGTTGAGGACCTCCTCCGAGAATCTCCTGCGGTGGTCGAGGCCCTCGTCCGCTGGGTCCGGGATTTCGACTTGGGGAACGTCCCTGGCAGGCAGGCCGCAGGGGACGCCCTCGCTGCCCTTGTGGAGGAAGCCACTGGGAAGGACACGACGGCTGGAGACTTCACAACGCCCCAACCGGTAGTCGAGATGATGGTCGACCTCCTCGATCCCGGTCCGGGAGATAGCATCTACGATCCATGCTTCGGCAACGGGGGCCTGCTCACCACCGCGGCGAGAAGACTCCAACAGCCCAGTGTGTTCGGGGTAGAGATCGCCCCCCACGCGTACTGCGTCGGGCTCGCGCGAGTCCTCCTGGCTGGCATCGAAGAACCTGGACTCGAACTTGCGAACGCCCTGCAACCCCCCTCGGAAGAAGAGCACTCCTCACAGCAATTCGACTGCATTCTGGCCGTCCCTCCCTGGGGTGGCCATGTACGCCCGGGCATCGCAAAGGGGTTTCCGGTGCCCACGGCCAACTACGAGATGCTGTTTCTCCAGCACGTGATGGTTTCTCTCCGGCGGCGTGGCCGCGCCGTCGTCGCCCTGCCGGATGCCGCCCTCTTCCGAGACGGTCCCGACCAGGAGGTACGCAAGAAGCTCCTCACCGAGTTCCACGTGGAGGGTGTGGTGTCGCTGCCACCCGGGGCTTTCCATCCGTACACGGGGATCAAGACGAGCCTAGTTCTCTTCCGGCGAGAGAGTGCGCCGCAGGCCGTTCGGTTCATGCAGGTGGAGGAGTGGCCCACCCTCCGGTCGGAGAGCGGTTTCGGTCGTGAGCAAGCGATCGAATTTGCCCACCGAGTCGTGGAGAAGTTCAGATCCGAAGAACCGGCCACCGACCTTTGGGAAATCCCGGCCGCAACCCTCGCGGAGAGGAACTGGGAACTGCTTGCCAAGCGAACGGGCGATGAAGTTCTGTCACCCCTGCTCCGTGCTCTCCAGGAGGCAGACCCCGAGATGACCGTGCAGCCACTCGAGGATGTGGCGGAGGTGCTCGCCGGTGTCCCGTACGGGAACTCCCAGACCACGGAATACGGTGATGATCCATCGGCCTTCGCCGGCCTCCTGAGCGCAGCGGATGTGAACCACCCCGGTGCGCTGTCTCCTTCTCTCTTCCTCACCAAGGAGGGAGGCGCGCAGATCGAATCGAAACACCGATTACGGTCCGGCGACATCCTGTTTACCCACTCCGGCACCATCGGAAGACTGAAGGTCGTGTCTGAGCTGGGAGGTACCGTGGGCGCAGTGGCCGACAAGGGCCTGGCGGTCATACGCCCCGGCGAACCGATCTCCTCGCCCTTCCTGAAGAGCCTTCTCGCCTCCGAGGCTTACCAGGAGTGGTTCCGCGGACACGCGCACGGGGGGACTGTTCAGGATCTCTCCGTTCGAACACTGGGACATCTTCCCGTCCCGGTACCGCCGCTTGCGATCCAGGAGCGTGTCGCAAACCGGGTGACTCAAGAGGGAGATGATCCCTCTGCCGCCCTGCTTCACATCCTGATGGACGACCGCGAACCGGTCCTTTCCTGGCTGCTGGCATCTTCCGACTTGCAGGAGCTTCGCAATGGCCGCCAAGTGGCCGACCCGGAGGCACTCCTGGAACGGATTGCCGATTCCGTCTGGGAGCTTCAAGAGAGAGTCCTTCACTCACCCACTGACGCAAAGCCTCAGTTCGCCTCGTGGCTCAAGGATCTCGCCCAGGCCTTGAAGGGTCTGCAGGGTCTCAGTCGCATTCCGCCAGGGCCGGGGCGCATGGCGCTCCTCGACAGCGCACTGAACAGGCTTCGGGAGGTCCATTCCACTCTAACAGGAGAAGCAAACGCCTACTTGGCTGGATGGAGGTCCGGTATGGGATTCCACTCGGATCTACCTTTTGAAGGAACACTGGGGCCAGTATACATCCACGCAACGGATGCCACCAGCAAGATTTCCCGGCTCGTCCGGGACGAGTTGGTCTCCATCCTGCAAGCCGTGGAACTGGAAGCAAGTGTCGAACCGGACGTGGCCGCCGCGGGAACGGAAAGCGAAATCCAGGTTCGCGTGAAGAACCTCTCCCCCTTGTCTCTACGCAACCTGTCGGTGACCACCTCCCCCTCGGTCGGCTCGACCGATGCCGGCTACTTCGCCGAGGGCCAGACCATCGGTTTTTCTGCGAAGATCCCGGCCTGCGCAGAGCCGGGATCATTCGAGTTCGTGCTTCGATGGCAAGCTGACCGCCTCGACGGACAGAGTGTGTCCGGTGAACTGCCGCTCGCAATAGTCATCCGTTCCATTGCAGAGCCGATCCGCGTGGCTGATCTGGGCACGAGTCCCTACATCGTCGGAAGCCCGATCGACCGCGAGGAGATGTTCTTCGGCCGCGAGGACATCATCGAGAAGATCCGGCGACAGCTCTCTACCACCCACCGCGCCAATGTCGTCCTCCTCGAAGGAAACCGCAGAACAGGAAAGACCTCGATCCTCAAGAACCTCCAGGCTCCCGGGACGCTTCCGGGCTGGATCGTGGTAAACTGCTCCCTGCAAGGTGGCGAGGGGCATGGAAGCAAGGCCGGTCTGCCCACGACCGAAGTCTTCAGACTCATGGCGCGCGACATCGGCTGGACCGCCCATGACGCCGGGCTCCAGGTGTGGCCTCCTGACCTGGAGCCCCCCGATTCGAAAAGGCCGTTCAAAGTCGCCTTCGCGAAAGCTCTCGACGGGGCCTTTTCCGGATCGCGCCCCTTCGAGGTCTTCGAGCTGTACGTACAGGCTGTCCTGGAGGCCGCCGGTCCCCGGCGCCTCCTCCTCATGCTCGACGAGTTCGACAAGCTCCAGGAAGGGATCGACGCCGGCATCACGAGCCCGCAGGTCCCGGAGAACATCCGCTACCTGCTCCACACCTACCCGGGGATGTCAGCCGTCCTCTCCGGCTCGCGCCGGCTCAAGCGACTGCGGGACGAGTACTGGTCGGCACTCTTCGGTTTCGGCCACCGAGTCCCGGTGAGCGGACTCCCACTGGAGGATGCCCGCCTCCTTGTAACCCAGCCCGTCGAGGGGCGGCTCACGTACGTGCCCAAGGCGAGGGATCGCGTGGTTGAACTGGGGGCCCGACACCCCTTCCTCATCCAGTCCTTGTGCAACCGGATCTTCGAGCGCGCCGCTCTCTCGAACCAACGAACGGTGACGGAAGGCGCGGTGAGATCCGCCGCTCAGGAGATGGTGGAAGACAATGAGCACCTCCGCACACTGTGGGATTACGCTGAAACAGAGCGCAGCCGTTTCGTTCTGGCCTTGTGTCAGCAACTGGAAGGGGGGCCGGATCCCATCACCTTGAGCCTGCTGGAGGCGAAGCTCGAGGAGTACAGGATCGTACTTCGGCACAGAGACCGACTGGGAGAGGATCTGAAGCTCCTTCTTGAACTCGAACTCCTCGAACGCCTCGAACTCCAGGAGTCCGGGCGAGGCAAAGCATACAGGCTCGCGGTGCCCCTGATGGCCGACTGGATACGACGCAACATCGACTTCGAGGATCAGCAGCGGCTGGCAGCCCGCGAGAGCGAATTGGCGAGATGACGACGGACTGCTCCGGCGGCAGTGGATGGCCGAAAGACTGAGGCCATTGTACCGACCGTGGGAAGTGAACGGATCCAGGAAACGATGGAGGGATCAGCCATGAGCGACGGCACCTACCAGGTCTTGGGCGTGGGAATCCCGCCGATGCTCGGCCGCGAGCGGCTCTTCGAGGAGCTGGGCCGCCACCTGACCAAGCCGACGCCGGATCACATGTGTGTCACAGGCCCTCGGTTGTTCGGAAAGTCGGTGCTTCTGAACCATCTCGCTTTCCACTTCAAGGACGCCGGCGATCACTACGTCACCTCATTGTATTGGGATCTCCGGCACGGCACTCCCATGACGGATGACGACTTTCGCCGGCAGTTTGCTGAACGAATCAAGGCTGCCCTCGAACCGTCGCAGCCTGAGCTTGCCGAGTATCTGGAGCTCGAAGAGGAAGGGCTGCGCGATCTTCTTCAGCTCGTCTTCGACGATATGGAGAGCAAGGGGCTGCGCCTCCTCGCAGTACTCGACGGGTTCGACCACGTTCTCGCAGGGAGTGGCATCACGAGGAATCTCTGGGACGAAATGCGTGATCTCGGCCAGAAGGCCAGCCTCCGCTTTGTGACGGGAAGCCGGCGCAGACTCCGAGAACTCTGCATGACCGAGGAGTCCCGGACATCGGACTTCTGGGAGATTTTCTACGACGCCCCGTTGGAGGTCGGTTGCTTGGAGGACCGTGACTGGAGCGGTTTCCTCGATCCCCTCAAACTACATGGCGCCACCTTGGACAGGTCTGCCCTCAAGGAAATTGCCAACTGGACCGGCGGGGTTCCGATTCTGGCAGCCGGTCTGGCAGGGCGGCTCCGCGATGGATCACCTGGAGGCACATCGCTCTCCAAGCCCGAGGTGGACGCCGTCGCAGAGGAAACCTCGGAAGAAAAGCGAGATCTGCTCGCAGCTCTGTGGGATGACTGTCCAATCGAGCTTCGGTCCGATCTGGCCGAACTCGCCGGCGGCGAGGTGCCACTCTCCGAAGTGCCGGACCAGCGGAGGCGGGACCTCGAACTGCGAGGGTTCGCCCGTTCGTCAGGAAACAAGCTGCGGTCGTCCTGTCGCTTGATGGACCGGTATGCCCGGCAGGAAGCGGACGAAGTGGGGAACCTGCGGCGGCTATTCGGAGAAGCGGAGCGCTTCGAGGGCAACATCCGAAGCCTTCTCGAGCTCCGTCTTGATCAGGTCGAAGGGGCGGATCCCGAGCTTGTGGGCTATGTCCGACACGCCATTCGAGACTTGCAGCCGGAGCCGGCCCATTCCGTGGTCTGGGCCCGGCGCATCGCTGAACGGGCCCTGGATCTGATCTGGGATGCCGAGCTGGCGACCAGAACAGACCTGCCGAGAGACTGGAAGACCGTCGGGGTGAAGTTCGAAGGGGGCCGGATCCCCCGAAGCCGCGGGCGGCAGTGTGGAGTACTGCGTCAGATCACAGGCACAGAGGAGCACGACCCTGTCTCGAAGTTCGTAACGAAGCCGACGTGCTTGCTCCTGGACCACCTCCAGTCGGTTGGCAACTTCGGGCAGCACCCGGGACAAAGCACTGTAACCGTGCCGATGGCTGCCTCATTCTGTCTGTCGGCGATCAGCCTCTGTGAGAGCCTCGCCAAGGATCTGGCCACACCCAGGCAGATCTAGTGCTCCGTTAAGGATTGGCACTTGTACTCTTGCGTAAGTCGCTGTATCCTCGATGAGGACGGCAACATGACGCCGAGCTCCTCTTGACGATCCACGCGGCGGGAGCAGATAGATGAAGTGGTTCGTCCTTACCGAGAAGCAGGTCGTCCCCTCGGCAGTGGTCGATGACATCGATTTCGGCGCCGTGCGGTCCTTCATGGAGGCACAGGGCCTCGACACCGAACAGGCGCCGCAGCCGGCTCGCGAGCACGACTTGCGCAACGCCAGCGTCGTCGACGACTTCGACGGCATACTTCGCCCCACGCTGTACGGGCTGATGGTGTTCGGTAGAGATCCGCAGGCGCATCCCCACACCCTGAGCCTGTTCGTGCAATGCGCCGCCTACGGCGGCTCGGACCAGGCCGCGGAGGTGCTGACCGCCGCAGAAGGGAAGGGACGACTGGAAGATCAGGTGAACCGCGCCATGGGCTGGTTTCGCAGCCTTGGGAGGAAAGAGAGCTACCAGGGTCTCTATCGCAGGGACATTCCGGCGATCCCGGAGAACGCGTTGCGCGAAGCCCTGGTCAACGCCGTCATCCACCGGGACTACGCCATCACCGGCTCTCAGGTGCTGCTGGAAGTGTTCGACGACCGCATCGTGGTGACGAGTCCGGGAGCTCTGCCGAACCACATGACCGTCGAACAGGCGCGCAATGGCGGCGCGCCTCGCTCCCGCAACGAAATGATGGCGAACGCCATGGTCGTCAGCGGACTCATGGAACGCCGGGGGCGAGGATGGTTGACGATGCGGCATGCGATGATGGGCTTCAACGGGACCGAGCCGGATCTCGTCAGCGACGAACACAACCGATTCGTCAGAGTGACGTTTCGCCTGCAGCCGGATTGAGCTGGCCGGCGGCGCGTCAACGCCAGTTGCTGAAAGCGCTGCTGGAGTGATCCGACCGCACCCCGACCCCCAACCGAGGAGAACCCCCATGCCCAGAGCCGAACCCTGGCGTTACGAGAAGCTCACCTGGCCCGAGATCAACGAGGCCGTGGCCGCGGGCAAGCCGGTGATCGCGCCCATCGGCTCCACCGAGCAGCACGGCCCGCACCTGCCCCTCGACGTGGACGTGGTCTGCCCAACGGGGGTGGCCCACGCCGCCGCCCGTCTCATGCCCGACAGGGTGCTGGTCATGCCACCCATCGTCCACGGGTACACGGCCCACGTGATGGACTTCCCCGGCACCGTCAACATCCACTGGGAGCACTTCATCAAGTTCGTCGTCGACGTGGGGCGCAGCCTCGCCTATCACGGCTTCAAGAAGATCCTGTTCCTCAACGGCCACGGCTCGAACGCCCCCAACCTCGACCTGGCGGCGCGGCGCGTGAACCTGGAGACCGACGCCGAGTGCAGCTTCCTGAGCTGGTGGAGCCTGCTGGGGGTGGACCCGGAGTTCATGAAGGGCTGGCGGGAGAGCAAGTTCCCGGGCGGCTGCTCCCACGCCTGCGAGCTGGAGACCTCCGTCTACCTCCACCTCGACCCGGACAACGTCCGCGAGGACCGCATCGCCGACGGCGAGGTCGCCTTCCACCGCTACGAGTCCGACTTCCACTGGACCGACTTGCTGGGCTCGTGCCCGGCGCAGGTCACCTCGTGGACGGCGAGCTACTCGGACAGCGGCGTCCTCGGGGAGGCCAGCCTGGCCAGCCGCGAGAAGGGGCGCCTCGCCGTGGAGGAAGCGTCCCGGCAGCTGGCCCGCTGGGTGGAGGAGTTCGGCTCCCGGCCCAAGCCGCCGAGGGGCGACCACCACGGGGAGCGGCCGTCGATGCCGATGCCGTGGGGGCAGCACGGACCGCCGGAGACGTCGGGAGACGTTCACGGGGGCTGACGGCGGCGTGAAGACCGTCGCCCACTGCGTCACCCCCTACCTGCCGCTCACGGCGCGGTGGATCCACGCCCAGATCGCCCACCTGAAGCGCTACCGCCCGGTGGTGCTCACCCAGGAGACGCAGAACCTCGACAGCTTCCCCGTGGCCGCGGTCCACGACGCCGGCGCCTGGTCCGCGCCGCGCCGGTGGGCCAACCGGCTGGTGCGCAAGACGACGGGGCAATACCCCTTCTACGGCGGCCTGCTGAAGCGGGAGGGGGCGTCCCTGATCCACGCCCACTTCGGCTACCAGGGCCACTTCTGCCAGCGCGCCCGCAAGGCCGCGGGCCTGCCCATGGTGGTCAGCTTCTACGGCGAGGACGGCACCCGCTACCTGCGCTACCCGCGCTGGCTGCGGCGCTACCGCCGGCTCTTCGAGGAGGCGGACGCGGTCCTGGTGGAGGGCGGGGCCATGGGGCGGCGCCTGGTGGAGGCCGGGTGTCCGCCCGGCAAGGTGCGCGTCCACCGCCTCGGGGTGGAGGCGGCGGAGATCCCCTTCCGGCCGCGTGAGCCGGCGGAGGCGGTGCGCTTCCTGATCTGCGCCTCCTTCCGGGAGAAGAAGGGCATCCCCCAGGCGCTGATGGCCGTGGGCCGGGCGCGGGAGGCCCGCCCCTTCCCCTGCGAGGTGGTGCTGATCGGGGACGGTCCCGAGAGGGCGCGGGTCCTGGAGGCGGTGGAACGCTCCGGCCTGGGGGAGCGGGTGCGCCTCCTCGGCGCCCTGCCCTACGAGCGGGTCCTCGAGGAGATGGAGCGCTGCCACGTGCTGCTGCAGGCCAGCCTCACCGCCGCCGACGGCGACGGCGAGGGCGGGGCCCCGGTGGTGCTCCTCGACGCCCAGGCCTCCGGCCTGCCGGTGGTGGCCACCCGCCACGCCGACATCCCCGAGTACGTCCTCGACGGCCGCAGCGGACTGCTGGCGCCGGAGGGCGACGTGGAAGCCCTGGCCGGGTGCATCGGCGCCATGGTGGAGGATCCGGCCCGATGGCCGGAGATGGGGCGGGAGGGCCGCCGCCACGTGGAGGGCAGCTACAACGCTCCGGTGCAGTGCGCGGCGCTGGAAGAGCTGTACGACGAGATCGTCTGACTCGGGGTCCGCGGCCAGCGCGCGAGCCCCACGCGCTGCTGCAGCTACGGCGGCAAGAGCGCGGCGGCCGAGGCGGCCGGAGCTACGCGGCCAAGCTGCTCCAGGGCCGGCGAGTGATGGTGCATACCGCCCGAGAGGTCGCTCAGAGCAGCTGCTTCCGCCGCTTGTCCGCGATCACCCGCTCCACGAAGCCGGGGCCGCAACAGGCCTCGAAGCCACCCCCCGGAAAGCGCATCGCCCAGCGGTAGAGCTCCTCCAGGCGGCGGGCGTCGCCGTCGAGGACGGGCGCCTCGGCCCGCACCGCGTCGAGCTGCTCGATGACGGCGGCGGCGATCCTGGCGTAGAAGCGGCCCTCGGCGCCGCCGGGCCCCTCCGCTCCCTGCCTCGCCTGCTGGTACCACGCCATGGCGTTGAAGCTCACCACCCGGACCCGCGGGTAGAAGGAGCACATCAGGTTCCAGTCGTCGCCGTCCTTCTCCTGGTCGCCGGAGGAGCGGAAGTCGGAGCGCAGGACCACCGACGGGATGTCCAGCATCTTGGCGAGCATGAACTCCACCACCGTGCCGGAGTCCAGGTCGGTGCCGTCGAAGTTGAACAGGCCGAGGTCGCAGGCCATGACCTGCTTGAGGTCCTGGTTGCGGATGTCGACGGCGCGCTCCGTGGACTGCTCCAGGTCCTGGGGCACGACGCAGGCGTAGCGGCCCCCGGAGTGCTCCTCGATCGCCCCGGCGAGCAGGGCGTTGCCGGTGAGGTGCTTGTGGTCGAAGAGGTCGCCGGCGAAGTAGAGGGTGAAGGGGGCCACGCCGTCTCTCGTCAGGGGATCCAGCGGATGGAGGCGCGCAGGCCGTGGGTGGCCAGGTCCGCGCCGGTCTCGGCCAGGTCGAGCTCAATCGGCTCGTGGCTCCCGTCCCGCCAGACGATCCGCCCCTTGCCGGGGCCGGTCTCCACGGCGCCGGACTCCGTGTAGCGCCAGGCGAGATCGAGGACGAAGCACGGGCCCAGGCCCGCCGACACGCCGGCCGTCACCATCCACACGGAGCCCAGCCGCCGGGCCCCGGGGACGATGGTATCCGTCGTGCGGAAGCGCAGGCGGGTCTCGCCGATGGCGACGCGGGACAGGCCGGCGCCGCCGCCGAGGAAGGGGCCGGCGCGGCCGGGCCACTGCAGGTAGGCGGCGACCAGCCCCGACAGGGAGGACAACTCGGCCGAGGCCGCCTGGATGCCGCGGGTCTGCACGAAGTTGGACCGCCCCCGGAAGGAGAGTCCGGGTCGGTACTGGGCCAGGGCCTCGAAACGCAGGACCGATGCCAGCCCCCGGCCGACGCCGATCTCGATCCCGGGGGTGGAGCCGAAGTCGCCCGCGGCCCCCAGAGGCGCGCCGTCGATGCCCTCGCCGCAGCCGTAGAGGGCGGCTGGATTCTGGCTGGTGCAGTCCACGTCGAGGAAGCGCGTCTCCTCGGACAGGTCGAAGACGATCCCGCCGCGGTAGTAGAGCTCCGCGTCCCCGGGGCAGGCGCTTCCCGCGAGGGCCGCGATCACGACGGCGGCGGCCACCGCTGTCCGGACGAGCCGCATCACACCGCCCATTTCTCCATCTTCGCTTCGTCCAGCTCGACGCCGAGGCCGGGACCGGGCGGGGGCTCCAGGGCGCCGTCGCGGTACTCGAAGGGGGTGGCGCAGATGTCGTCCACGAGCAGGCCCGGGGCGACGAGGTCGGAGGGCACGGTGACGTTGGCGCAGGCCGCGGCGAGGTGGACGAAGGCGGCCGTCCCCGGACCGAGCTCGACGGTGCTGCCCAGGAGGGCGGGGATGCCGCCGCTGCCGGCGGTGTGGATGAGGCGCTGGCCGCGGGTCACGCCGCCGCCCTGGGAGGGGATGACGTTGATCACGTCCACGGCCCGGTGGCGGACGACCGAGGCGGTGAAGGCGTCGTCGAGGTCGGCCACGTGCTCGATGATGTCGATGGGGGACTGCTCGCGGACCCTGGCGAGGACGGCCGTGGCCCCGTCGGGGTCGCGGTTGATGCGCTCGGGATGGTCGTTGACCACGGGCCGGCTCACGGCGTCGACGGGGGTCTCGCAGGCGTGGACGCCGGCGGCGGCCAGC
>JAJDTN010000398.1 GCA_022827165.1 Candidatus Latescibacterota bacterium | reverse complement strand
TCTCTCGCTGGGCGCGCCCGACCAGGCCAAGAATTTCGGCCGCGTGCGCTGGGATGCCGAGATCCCCGAGCGCACGGATCTCTTCGTCCAGTTCCGGACGGGGAATTCCCCGTCGGACTTCGAGGATCCCAAGCGGGGGTGGAGCACCCCTCTGTCGAGTGGAGAGGTCTGGTTCCCCGCCTCGGAGCCGGGAGCCTGGCTCCAATACCGGGTCGCCCTGGAGTCCAGGGACCAGCGGCGCACGCCGGCATTGCACAGCCTGGAGCTGGACTACACGACCGAGGAGATCGCCGTTTCCGGCGCCCATTCCAGGATCTCGCCCAACCGCGTGTCCATGGGTGCCGACACCCTCTTCGTGTGCACCCTGGACCTGGCCTTTGCCCCCGAAGACTCGGGGATCGAGCGGCTCCGCGTCGCCGTCCCCAGCGAGGCCCGACTGGTCGACGACGGTCAGCTCCAGGGGATCCTGGAGAGCTGGATCTCCACGCAGGATGCGCTTGAGCTCGTCTTCTCCGAGCCGGTGCGCGACATCGACCAACTGCAGATACCCTTTCGGGCCCGCTCCCACGCGAACAGCCACGAGTTCCGCGTCTTTCTCTTCAGCCCCGGGTCGGACAACCCCGTCAACGTGGCCGAGAGCGTCGGTATGGACGAGAGCACGGGCGAGCCCTTCTCCTGGGCGGTGGTCCCGACGACCTCTCCCGAGGACGCCTTGTCGAACGTCCGCGCCAATCCCTCCGTGTTCACACCCAACGGTGACGACATCAACGATGACACCGTCATCGAGTTCATTCTCAGCAAGGTCGACACGCCCCGCGACCTGGGACTGCGCATCTTCGACCTCCGGGGCGCTCTGGTGCGCGATCTGAAGCCGTCCCCCCTGGCGGCCGGCGTCTACCTGCGCCTCGTCAGCGGGGCACGGGGTATCGTCCCCGGATACTGGGACGGCAGGGACGACGAAGGCCGGCTGGTGCCGCCGGGCAACTACCTCTACCGCGTCCAGGTGGAGCTCGACGCCGGGACCGAAACCGCCACCGGCGTCGTAGGGGTGGCTTACTGAGAAGCTTCGCTTCCTGTCTGGCTTGACTTGGCAACCGACGAGGCCTCCGAGAGGACGAACGGGACGGGTGATGGGCCCGAAGGGGCCGCGCCTGTACCGGAGGTCGGCCCCCCGGTCGAGCAACGCCCCGCCTTCCGGAGCCGGGAGGCCGCCTTCCATCGGTTTGAGGATCATGCGGGTCACCCGATCGCCCGAGGCCGCCGCGCCGGTGGCCCGTCCGGCGCCGCTGGCCGGACAGGGCGCCGCCGGGCGGCGGGTGTTGTCGTGTGGTTGCTGGCAGGCAGCCTGGCCGCACCCTGCCTGGCACAGCGCTCCCCCGAGGACTACTGGTCGGGGCAGCAGGATTTCCTGAACCGGGAGCTGCGCCCCCTCTGGGACGAGCGCTACGAGAACTACAGTTTCCTCAGCTACCGGGACTACGGATTCCGTCCGGAGCGCCCCACCTACGATCCCTTCGGCTCCTACCTGGTCGACGGGGTGGAGATCCTGCGGATCGAGGAGTACGGCACCCTGGACCCCGCGCGCAGCAGCAGGGTTCCCGGTTGGGGTCTGGGCCAGTTCCGCAACATGGTGATCCTCCGCGACGCCTTCGGCGGCTGGTCCACCCGGTTCATGATCGGCGACCTCCTGGACGGCCGGTTCACTCCACTGACCCTGAACCTGTCCCGACTCGAGGGGCTTCGCTGGGATGCGTCCTCCCACCGCAACAGCTTCTCCCTGATCTCCTCCCGGGTGCCCCGGCCGCTGACGGGGTCGCGACACTTCACCCACTACCTCTTCGGAGGCCACTGGAGCAGCCAGTTCGGCGACATCCTGACCTTCGGGGCCTCTTACGTGAACCTCCACCTGCAGGATGCGTCCCGGCGGAACACGAGCCTTCGGGGGGACGTCCCTTCGCGCCTGACCGGCACGTCGTCCTTCTACCTGGTCATCAGCGACGATTCGCCCGGGGACGGAGACGGTGTCGATCTGTTCGCGGTGGAGCTGTACGTCGACCGGCAGCGGGTGGACGCGGAGCCCGAGGTGAAGCTGATCCCCCAAGTCGTGGAGGTGAGTGAAGTTCCCCACATTCGCCGGGACGGAGCGTGGGCACCCCGGATCTTCAATGCCGACCGGATCTTCGTCGAGCGCACGGGACTCTTCGCCAGGGAGGGCATCTCCCTCGACGGGCCCTTTCCGCTTGAGGTGGGCGGCACGGACCTGCTGGTACTGCGCTACGAGATACCCGGCGATCCCCAGAGCCTGCAGTTCCGGGTGCAGGTGGCCGGAGACTACAGCCTCGACGTGGGCGCCGCCTACGGCTTCTTCGGTGGCGGCACCTCGCTCTGGAGCGACTGGCACAACGTCAAGCGGGCGCCCGGCAACGTGCAGGACGGGTCGAACATGGGCTGGGTCACCGTCGACTACGCCTTCCCCACGGGCCTCGTCCAGTTCGGCAGCACGGTGGAGGCGAAGATCGGCGGCGCCAACCTCGAGGCGGAGTACATCAGCAACGTCCAGCACGCCCGCTTCCCCTTCGCAGGCCGCCGGGACAGCCGCGCCACGAGCGCGTACTACGTGCGTCTCCTGCAGGAGGGGTCCCTCGCGGACGTGGGGTTGGAGCTCTTCGACGTCCCTCCCACCTACCAGGTCTCGTTGCCCGTGTGGTCCGAAGGCCAGCAGGCCGTCCTGGGGTGGGACCTGGTGGAGGACAACGACGACGGGGACGAGTGGCCGGACAAGGTGGAGCACTGGGACCCTCTGGACCCCGTCTACATCGCCTATGCCAACGCCTCGGGAATCGACGTGGACGCCATCCGTCCCGATGCGGCCGGGGAGTTTGGTCTGGGCGGAGGGCACGGGGTCTTCCCGGGCCTGGACCAGGACGAGGACGGGGTGGTGGACACCAACGTCAACCGCAACCAGTTCCCGGACTATCTCGAGCCCTTCCTCATGTACTACGTCGAGCCGGACGACTTCGTGTACGGGGAGGACTTCAACAACAACGGCGTCGTCGACGTGCGCGAGAACGACAACAAGCCGGACCTCCCCTACGACCTGGACAGCCGGGGCTACCACGGCTTTGCCTCGGCCCAGCCCTTCGAGAAAGCAGCGCTGCGTCTCGGGCGGTACGGGGTTCGGCAGCGAGCGGCGGCGGGCCGGAACGAGGTGACCTACGGCGAGCTGGGCTACACGTTGGAGGGGAGCGAAGCGGGCCGATTCATCGCCCGCTGGCGCCTCAAGCGTGTTCGCGACGACATAGCCAATCCACTGTACGAGGCGGTGATCGAGCCCCAGACCCAGGTCAACGTGGCCATTCGACCGCGGCCCGATCTGATGCTGATGGAGAACAGCCTCGTGAACACCCTCTTCGCAAAGGGGCATTACACCGGCATCGAGGGGCTCAACGTCATCCAGGCAGCCAAGGTCGAGTGGAACAACCGCAGGGACAGCCGGCCCGGGTTGGGAGACGACATCCTCGATTGGAGCCTCGTGAGCAAAGCGGACTACGCCTTTGTCAGGGGCGGGCTGACCCTGAGCCCGATGGTGAAGCTCGCCCTGCGGCGGCGGTCGGCGCCCGAGGATCTCGTCATGCCCCTGGAGAGCCACGAGATCATCCCCATTCTCAGGGCCGACTATGCCCTGAGTGAGCACACAACCCTCCGCGCGGGCGTGCAGGGACTGCCGTGGGCCCACCGGTTCCGCGACGCCGAGGCGGCGTCGAGGGACTTCGACGCGCGCCACTGGATCGTCCTCATCCAGAACCTGAGCAACTACACCGGCTACGACGTGAGCACGAATCTCGGCTTCCGCTCCAGCCGCTCGGAGTTCGTCAACCTGCCGAGCCGGCGGACCCAGCGGCTCAGCGAGTTCTTCATCCAGGCGAGGATCCTGTAGCCATGAGGGTGGGTGGAAGACCTGGATTCTCCGCTGCTCCGCTGGCGGCTTGGCTGATACTGTCCCCGGGGCCCGGGGAGAGCCAGCTCCTATACGAGCCGGTCCGCGACTATGAGCAGTACTACGCCCGCACCGGTCACAGGGAGTACACGGCCTCTCTGTGGTCGCAGATCCGGGCCCCCGTCTTCGACGAGCTGGGCAACTTCCTCCTCGACGGCACCGAGATCTGGCGCAGCCAGGAGACGCGGCCCATGGAGTGGGATCCCGGGAGCATGCTGAACAAGGACCCGCAGTTCCGGGCCCTCGTGGGCAACCTCGTGGTGGCCCACGATACCCACAAGGACTGGGCCAGCCGGCTGATGGTGGGGAACCGGATACGCACCAAGTTCACTCCCCTGACCCTGGACCTGGCCCAGTTGAACGGGATTCGCTGGGACGTGGACCTCGGAAGCACGCAGGCCACCGCGGTGTCGTCGCGGTTCGACTGGCCGATCTACAACGACGACGACAACGAGTTCCACATGTTGACGAACGAGCCCACCTACCTCCTCGGCGGTCACCTCGCGCACAGGGCGGGAGCCCTCCGAGTGAGCCTCTCCTACGCCAACCTCCTGCGCACCGACAGCTTCGTCGGCTTCGGGGACAACAGCCTCAAGGGCGTGCTGCCGTCGCGGCTGAAGAATCCTCCCGCCTGGCTGGCCGTCAGGATCAGCGACGGCTCGGAGGACGACGGCCGGGGCGCGCGGGTCTACGACGTTCGCGTCGACGGCCCCCTCAACGACGCCGTGGAAGTCAGCGTGACCCGCCACGACGCCGACGTGGTGAATCCGCACTTCCCGAACGGGGACAGGGCCTTCCGGCCGGGCTTCACGATTCCTCCCTACATCGAGTTCCTGAAGGGGGACCTGCCCCTGGAAGACCCCGGCGCCCAGGGCTTCCTGGAGGCCAACGGGACCGAGTATCTCATCTACTGGTTCAAGATCCCCCAGGAGATGCGCGACGAGGTCGAGTCCGTCCGCTTCAGCGCCCTGGTGGCCAACGACTACCGCATCAGCCTCTCCGAGGTCTTCCTGCCCGCGGCGGCGGCCACCACCAGCAACCCGGACCTCCGGGTGGTGCGGGCCACCTTCTTCCGCGACGTGGCGTCCCAGGAGGGAAACGTGGGCGACCTGGGCAATCTGCGCCGCGTCTCCTTCGAGTACGGCCGCCAGAGCGGCCGCACCACGGGCAGCCTGCGTCTGGAACTGGACCGGGAGGGATTCCAGGTGCGCGGGGAGTACGCCCGCAGCTTCAACTACCTCCAGTATCCGAGCACGATCGGCCGAAGCCGCTGGCACCGGGAGACGGCGGATGCCTTCTTCGTCCACGCCAAGAAGCAGCTCGCGTGGTTTCGCCTGGCCGGCGAGTACTTCCGGATGGACCCCCTCTACGGCACTTCCCTCTCCGTGCAGAGCAGGGAGTACTGGACCTACTCCGATGACCTCGGCAGTCCCTTCATCGGCGAGGTCGCTCCGAACTGGCAGGACAGGTACAACGACACCGTCATCCTCGACACGGTGGACGACAACGACGACAAGGACCTGTGGCCCGACTTCCATTTCCTCAACAAGAGCTTCGGCGATGGGGACGGCGTCTTCCCTGGACTCGACCGGGACCAGGACGGCCGGACCGACGTGAACGAGAACGGCAACGCCGAGCCCGACTACAACGAGCCTTTCCTGCTCTACCATGTCGATCCCCTGGAGTACGACTACGGCGACGACATGAACAACAACGGGGTGATCGATCACCGCGAGGACGACTTCCGGCCGGACTACCCCTATCCGACGGACAGGAAGGGGTATCACCTCTTCGGCACCGTCGAGCCGGTGGAGGCCCTGGAACTGAGCGCGGGGCGCTTCCATGTCCGCGAGATCTGGGGACCGGGCGAGAACCGCGTCAACTACGTGCGCCTGAACTACCGGCGCACCCTCTTCCCCTATGCCTCGATCGACTTCTCCGACTTCTTCAAGCGGGTCCATGACGACATCGCCGACGATTCCCCCCAGTTCGGCTTCTTCACGCCCCACGGACTGCCGATCGACCCCACCTCGGTGGCCAGCGTCCAGGGTCTGACGCAGGTCGAAGACCCGCTGCTGATGAGGGACAGCGTCGTCAACACGGCTCACCTCGACGCCACCTTCCTCCGGGTGAAGGACCTGGAGATCAACAGCCGGCTCAAGCACACGGTCAATCGGCAGCGGGCCTCCGCCTTCCAGCCCGCCGACACGATCCAGGAGTGGGCGTGGGTGCTGCGCAGCGGCTACACCTGGAAGAGGGACCGGTGGACGGTGACGCCCAGGGCCAAGTACATGGCCTACCGGAGGCGAGGCGGTGACATCCATGTCCATCCCGTCTCCGAGCGCTACTTCTACCCCATGGTGGTGGCCACGGTGGCCCTGTCCCCCCAGACCAGTCTGAGCGCCGGGGCCCAGGGTTTCCCCTTCCTGTCCAGCACCTACAGGAACCTGATCAACGACCAGGTCGACTACGGCAGCAGGGACTACATCGTCTCCGTCACCAACCGCACCACGTACGAGGGCTACTACCTGACCCTGAACGCCGGATACCTCGCCAAGACCCTTCGATTCGAGGATCGGAGCCGGAAGCAGCTCGATGTGGAGCGCTCGCTGCTGTTCGTCCGGCTGCTTCTGGGACTGGAGCCCTTCCAGGGATGAGACGGATGAGGCTCGCGGTCTGGACTCTGGTCTTCATGCCCGCCTGGGGGGGGCCGGGTCGCGTGGGGGCGGAGGACCCGCATCTGGGGTTCGCCCAGGACGTCTCCGGCCGCTCCTTCCTCTACCGGTCGGATCCCTCCTACCTCAACTACGGTTTCGAGGACTACACGCTGCCGGAGTTCACCCGGTTCTCGCGGCGCAACTACTACGGCCCCCTGGGCAACTTCCTGATCCAG
>JAJDTN010000245.1 GCA_022827165.1 Candidatus Latescibacterota bacterium | reverse complement strand
CATGGAGATGGCCTTCGTCGAGCAGGAGGACGTCTTCGCTGTCGTGGAGGAGCTGTTCTCCGGTCTGTTCCACGAGTTCAGCGACTGGCAGGTGACCGGGACGCCCTTTCCCCGGCTCTCCCACGCGGAGGCCATGCTGCGCTTCGGCACCGACAAGCCGGACCTGCGCTTCGGGCTCGAGATCCGGGACCTGTCACACATTTTCGCGGATTCCTCGTTCCGGCTGTTCCGGGAGATCGTTGCCGAAGGTGGGGTCGTCCGCGCCCTGTGCGTGCCCGGTCTCGAGGTCCGTCCGCGCTCGTTCTTCGACGGTCTCGAGGACTTCGTCAGAGAGTCCGGCGGCCAGGGGATGGCCTGGCTCATCCCCGGGGGCCGGGCCACCGGATCGATCGCGGCGGCCCTGGAAGAGAGCACGATCGCACGCATCGCCGAGGAGTGCTCGGCCGAGCCGGGGTCGGCGATCCTCCTCATCGCCGGACCTCCGGACGAGGCGGCGACCCTGGCGGGACGGCTGCGCCTGCATCTGGCGGACCGGCTCGAGCTGCGGCGGCAGGGATGCTACGAGTTCTGCTGGATCGTCGACTTCCCGATGTACGAGTGGGACCAGGAACGGGACCATGCCGCCTTCTCGCACAACCCCTTCTCCATGCCGCAGGGCGGAATGGAGGCCCTGGAGACGCAGCCGCCGCTGGAGATCAAGGCGTACCAGTACGACATCGTCTGCAACGGCGTCGAGCTGTCGAGCGGCGCCATACGCAACCACCGGCCCGAGATCATGTACAAGGCCTTCGAGATCGCCGGGTATCCGCGGCAGGAGGTGGAGCGCCGGTTCGGCTGCATGATCCGCGCCCTGCGCTACGGCGCCCCGCCCCACGGCGGCATCGCCCCCGGCATCGACCGCATCGTCATGCTGCTGGCGGACGAACCGAACATCCGGGAGGTCATCGCCTTCCCCATGAACCAGCATGCGCAGGATCCGCTCATGGGCGCCCCGGGGGAGGTGTCCGCCGAGCAACTCCGGGAGCTTCACCTGGCGGTGCGGGAGTGACGGCGGGCCGGGGGTGACGTCTTGGCGGGGGCGTCTTGGTGGGCGTCCCTCCCCTGGGCACTTCTGCGTTTGGGCAGGCGTGGAGTTGACTTACAACTCAACACACCTCGCCATTAAGAGCATGGCCGTCACCATCGAGAGCATCTGCCGGTTCCTGTCCGTCCCCTCCGAGCCCCTCCTCGCGCTCTCCCGTAAAGTGCCTGCCGAGGTCTCCGGCGCCCTTGCCGCCAGCCCCGGGGCCGTGGGCTTTCTCCGCAAAGCGGCGGCGGCCTCGCTCACGGAGGCGGAGTGGGGACGGCTGACCCACACGCTGGACCGCCTGCGTCCGCCGGGCGGGGACCAGGAGCCGGAGGCGGGACTGCCCGAGTCGATGCGGGACCTGTTCTGGGACCACCGCTTCGAGGACCTCTCCTGGCCCGCCGACCGCGACTTCGTCATCGCCCGCATCCTGGGCGCCGGCGACTGGGACTCGGTGACCTGGCTGCGCGAGCGGGTCGAGCCGGACCAGCTGCGCCAGTGGCTGATCCGGCGCCGGTGCCGCGGCTTGGACGCCAAGCGGATCCGGTTCTGGGAGCTGATCCTCGATCTGCCGGCGGACCAGGTGGAGGAGTGGGTGCGGGAGGCGCGGGCGGGGGTCTGGGAGCGGAGGACACGGGCTTGAACTGGCACCCTGAATGCCTGTCTCCCGCACAAAGGGAGGTCCTCGGACAACTGGGGCCGCCACTGTCCGAGGAGGGGTTCTACCTGGCAGGCGGCACTGCCGTGGCCCTTCACCTCGGCCACCGGCTCTCCGTCGATCTCGACTTTCTTGGTCCGTTCGAAGACTGGCCCGAGGGACCCAGCCCGGTAGCATCCTTGGACGACGTGTCGGCCATGAAGCTGTCCGCCATCGCCAGCGCGGCTCCCGCAAGGACTTCGTCGATCTGTGGGCACTGGGGACCCGGCACGTCCGGCTGCCCGGCATGCTGGAACTGTCCCGCCGCAAGTACGACGTCCCGGAGATGGCACACCTCTTGTACAGCCTCAGCTTCTTCGACGACGCCGACGAGGAACCGATGCCTCGCATGTTGGAAGACGCCGAGTGGGAGTGGATCAAGACGACGATCCGGGAGTGGTTGGGGGAATGCTCCGGGGGTGGCATATCTCACCCTGGATAGCCCTTCACCACCCCCCTTGCCACTGTTCTGACCCCCCTCGACCTTCGACTCCTCCCGCTGACGCAGAGGAAGGAGGCGAGGGATGACCGAAGCCCGAAGGACCGTCCGGCTCTACGAAGCCCTGGAACTGCGCGGCGAGTACGACGCCCGCATCAAGACCCTGCGCGACTGCCTGCCCGAGTCGCGCCAGAACCGCGGCCTGTTCTCCCGGGAAAGCGACTCCTCGCGCCGGCCGGCTCCCGGCTTCAGCGTCTCCGGGGCGCGGGAGCAGTTGCGCGCCCTGGAGTGCAAGCGGCGCAAGCTGAACGCGGCGATCCAGCGCGCCAACTTCGAGCACCGCCTTCAGCACGAGGGGGATGACCTGAGCCTCACCGAGGCGCTGGAGACGCGCAAAGCGCTCAACGAGCGCCTGGGTGAGTTGCACTCCCAGGTCGTGGACTCCGCGTACGAGCGCATCTTCCACAAGAGGAGCGGGACATCGTCGAGGAGAACGAACTGCCCTACGAGGACTGCCGCGTCCGGCTGGACGAGGCGCGGTCCGAGTTCCGGCGGCTCAACCGGCGGATCCGCGCCGCGTCCTTTGAGGTGGAGGTGGAGTACGCCGACGAGCGGTAGGGACGCTCCGAACGGAAGAGACAGGGGAGCAAGCGCGACTGCGCCGGCGACGGCGCATAGCCCAGGATCGACCCGCACTGAAACGCGGTCTCAGGGGATTGACAACCTAACGTCCGGTCAAGCCGCTCAGCGGCACAGCGACTCAGCACCGGCAGCCCTCAGCGCAACAGCCTCAGGGCTCCGCGTCTCTTCCGTTCATCGCGCAATCACCGCCCAAGCTAGTGCCAACACCCCGGGCGGTCCCGCCCGTCATCGGCCATGAGCTCCGGCGTCACCGCATGGTCCAACCACTCTTCCGGCTGCACTCTGCGAGCGTTTGCATGAAAACAGCCCCGGGATGTGTTGACACTGTTTCAGGGCTCCGGTCAGCTTCGATCCGTCCCTCGCCACACCCACATCACCAACCCGCAGGACGGCGATGCACCGATCGATTGCGGCCCTGGCCGCCGCGCTCCTCCTCGCAGGGGCGGCCGGCGCCGGCGCCGACGAACAGCCCTCTCACGCCGACACCAGCGACGCTCGCATGGAGCGCTGGATGGCCCATCCCCAGCGGATCGCCCGCGCCCTGCGCGCCGAGACACCGCCGCGCCTCGACGGGGTCCTCGACGAGGAGATCTGGCTGCGCGCCCCGGTGCACGAGGGGTTCACCCAGAGCGACCCGGACAACGGCGAGCCGGCGTCGGTGCGCACCACCTTCCAGGTAGCCTACGACGACGACGCCCTCTACATCGCCGGGGTCTGCTACGACGATCCGGACAGCGTCAGCGCCCGGCTGGCGCGGCGCGACGAGTGGCGCGAGCGCGACTTCTTCGAGGTCAGCCTCGACCCCCACCACGACCACCAGACCGGGGTCTGGTTCACCGTGGGGCCTTCGGGCTGGATCAGCGACGGGATCCTCTTCGACGACGAGGAGTACGACGAGGGCTGGGACAGTGTCGCCGAGGTGGCCACGGCGATGCGCGCCGACGGCTGGAGCCTGGAGCTGAAGATCCCCTACCACGTCCTGCGCTTCGGCGAGAAGGAGACCTACACCTGGGGGATCAACGTCTTCCGCAAGGTCTCGCGCCGCGCCGAGTGGGCGGCGTGGAGCTTCACGCCCCGGGGGGTCAACGGCTACGCCTCGCGCTTCGGACACCTGGAGGGGATCGAGGGCATCCGGCCGCAGCGTAGCGTCGAGGTCCTGCCCTTCGCCCTGGGCCGCGGCACCCTGTCGCAGGGCGACGGCGGCAACGACCTGTTCTCCTCGGCCGGCGTCGACCTGCGCTACGGCCTGTCGTCGAACATCTCCGTCAACGCCACCGTCAACCCGGACTTCGGCCAGGTCGAGGGCGACCCGGCGGTGCTCAACCTGGGGGTCTTCGAGACCTTCCTCCGCGAGCGCCGTCCCTTCTTCCTCGAGGGCAACCAGATCTTCGAGTCGCCCGGGCCGTTCATCGTCGGCATCGGCAAGCCCTCCACCCTGTTCCACTCGCGGCGCATCGGCCGGTCTCCCTCCCGCTTCGACCTGCCCGACGACAGCGACGAGGTCGAGCGTCCCGACAACACCACCATCCTCGGCGCCGCCAAGATCTCGGGAAAGACCGCCGGCCGCACCGCCTTCGGCCTGCTCAACGCGGTCACCGGCCGCGAGCGGGCCCTCGTCGACCAGCGCCTCACCGGCGCCGAGACGGGCCTCGCCGACACGGTGCGCCGCCGCGTCGAGGTCGAGCCCCTCACCAACTACTTCATCGGCCGCGTGCAGCAGGACCTGCTCACCAACTCCACCGCCGGCGCCCAGCTCACCGCGGTCAACGGCCGCGGTTTCGAGCCGGCCTACGTCGGCGCCGGGGACGTGCACGTGAAGTGGCGCGACAACGACTACCGGATCTACACCCGCCTCGCCGCCAGCCGCGCCGGGCAGGAGGACGAGCGGGACACCGGCTGGGAGGGGGCCCTCTACTTCCAGAAGTCGGGAGGCGCCTTTGGCGGCCAGGCCTACATGGACGCCCAGTCGCCCGGCTTCGAGGCCAACGACCTGGGCTACATGCGGCGCAACGACCGCGTGCAGGCCGGCGTCCACGTCTACCACCAGAAGCTCGATCCCTGGTGGCTGGCCCGCAGGTCCGGGTTCAACCTCAACTTCTGGAACCACTGGAACTTCGCCGGCGAGGGCCTGGCGCGGGGCGTCAACTTCAATTCCTGGAACAACCTGCACAACTACTGGGGGTTCTGGATGGGCGTCAGCCACAACCTCGACGCCGTCGACGACCTGGCCACCCGGGGCGGCCCCCTGATGCTCTCACCGGCGAGCACCTGGATCGGCATGAACGTGTGGGCCGACGACCGCAAGCCGGTGAGCGGCCGGCTCTGGTCGAACCTCAGGTGGGGCCGGGGCGGCGACAACCTGGGATCGTGGGTGGGGTTCAATATCGAGCTGCGCCCCTTGTCGCGGCTGTCTCTGGAGATCGGGCCGGGATACGGCTACAATCGCGACTTCGCCCAGTGGGTGGAGAACGCCGACGACGACGGCGACGGCGAGGACGACCGCTTCATCTTCGGCGAGCTGGAGAGCCGCGTCCTCGAGATCGGCCTGCGCGGCGACTGGGCCTTCACGCCGGCCCTGAGCCTGCAGCTCTACATGCAGCCCTTCGTGAGCGTCGGCGACTACGGCGCCATCAAGGAGTTAGAGCGCCCGCGCTCGTACGAGTTCCTCCCCTACACCGGCCTCGAGGACAACCCCGACTTCCACCGCCGCGCCCTGCGGTCCAACCTGGTGCTGCGCTGGGAGTACCGGCCCGGCAGCACCCTCTTCGCCGTGTGGCAGCAGAGCCGGGACCACGACTTCGACGGGGCGGACCCTGAGTTCCGGCCCGCCGGCGACCTGACCCGCGCCTTCGCCGACGACGGCGACAGCATCTTCCTGATCAAGCTCAACCGCTGGTTCGGACTGTAGCCGCGGGCGAGGCCCGTCAGTCCTCGAACCAGACGGGGCTGCTCCAGGCCATCTGGCCGTTGTCCTGGGTGACCCGCAGGTAGCAGCAGGACGGGTCCCTACCCGGGTCGATGTAGTGGCCTTCCACGGCGTAGAGCGCCGGGGGCAGAGCCCGGTGGGCGACGATCCAGGTGGGCAGCCCGTCGAGGCGCCAGCCCCGGCGCCCCTGCAACAGCTCGCCGATGGTGAAGCTGGCCCTGGAGCCGCCGAGCTTGCCGGTGAGGGTGAAGTCGGTGGCCGTGGCCAGCAGGCTCTTGCCGGTGCGGCAGTCGAAGTCGAGGTGGACCCGCGTCTCTTCCGTTCCCTGCACCTCCACGCAGAGGGCGTCGTTGGCGCTCTGCGCGGTGGAGCCGTTGCGGGTGGTGAAGACGGCGCCCCGGGAGGTGTGGGACTGCCAGGCGCAGCCCGCCTCGTCGCTCGAGGACACGCTTGCGGCGGACCTCGTCGAAGGGGTCGGAGCTGAAGCAGGGCACGACCTGCGACAGCCGTCCTCCCTCGACCCGCAGCCGCCCCTGCCAGTCGTAGACCTGGTATCCCTTCATCGGCCCCCAGCCCCACTCGAAGCGCAGGCGGTACGGCTGCGGTCCGGTGGTCCGCGGCGCTCCGTGGTCGGCCGTCTGCAAGTGCACCGGCATGTTGTCGCGCACCACCTCCACGCTACGGAGCGTGTCCCAGCCCTCGACCCGGTAGTCGAGGCGGCGCTCGGCGGAACCGCTCACGGCCTCGCCCATCCAGGCGTCGCCGGCGCGGAGGCTCACCTCGATGCGGTCGCCAGTGACGGCCGTGGTCCGCCGTTTCCGCAAGGCGTCGAAGAGGGCGGCGCGGCTGTTCTCACGGGCCCAGATCCCGGTCAGCCCCAGGCCGTAGCCCCCAGGATGGCCGTCGTGGTTGTCGGTGCCGGCGGTGAAGCCGAAGCGCTTGCCGAGGGCCAGGCCGTGCTGCACGGTGAACTCGTACCCGGCGGGGCCGCCGCTGTGCCCGAGCATGGGGTGGAGGCCGCCGTCGCGCTCCGACGATCCGTGCTCGGAGAAGATCTCCACCACCGGCGACAGGTCCTCGTCGAAGCCCTCCCAGTCGATGCCGCGCGCGTACGCCGTGTGATGGGGGACGAGGATGGCCTGGCCGCCGCGGAAGTGGTCCTGCAGGTCGGCGAGACTGCGCGCGCAGTACATGGACTCCATATCGCCGGCGCTGATCACGTGCAGGTGGCCCCAGGCCGAGGAGTGCCACTCGTAGGCGGGGAAGCAGGTGAACTCGCCCGGGCGGTCGTTGTCGCGGGCGGCGCGGCGGATGCGCTCCCAGTTGGCGACCACCACCGGGTAGCCGTCGGGGACGCCGCCGTCGGCGTGCAGCCCGTGGGGGGTGAAGGCGTAGAAGTCGAGGTGGGAACGGGCGATCTCGTAGCTGCGTTCGAGAGTGCCCTGGGCGTAGCCCAGCTCGTTGTGGTTGTGCAACTCTCCCCAGTACAGGCTCAGATCGGGCATCTCCTTCTCCTCTTGCGGTTCCGGGCCCCCGGGGCGACGTTCTGCGCCCCCTGACGCGCTGAATACAATGGTCTTTCTCGCTGCCTGCCTGTTCTTCCTCTCCGGCGCCGCCGCCTTGGCGTACGAGGTCGTGTGGGTGAAGCTGCTCACCCTGCAGTTCGGCAGCGCCGCTTGGTCGATCTCGACGGTGGTGGCCAGCTTCATGGCGGGCCTCGGGGCGGGGGGCGCCTGGGCCGGCCGCCGCGCCGACCGCATCCGCAGGCCCCTGCGGGCGTACGCCCTCCTGGAGCTGGGCATCGCTCTCTACGGGGTGGTCTCGGTGCCCCTCATGCGCAACATGGCGGGCATCCTCGATCCGCTCTACGGCCTCACCGACGGCTACTTCGCCCTCTACCTGCTGCTGCAGTTCCTCCTCTCCTTCGCCATGATGGCGGTGCCGACCTTCCTCATGGGCGCCTCCCTGCCCCTGCTCATCGTGGCGGTCACGGAGGAGGCGGCCTTCCGCCGCAGCGTGGCCCTGCTCTACGGGATCAACACCCTCGGAGCGGCGGTGGGCACCCTCGTGGCGGGGATGATCCTGATGCCCATCCTCGGGATCTCCGACACGGTGTGGGTCGCCGTCGCCGCGGGCGTCCTGGTGGCGGCCGGGGGCTACCTCCTCGACCTGCGCATGGGCCCCCGGGAAGCCGCAGAGGGAGATCCCGGTCCTGTCGCCGGAACGGCCGGGACCCCCCGCCTGCTGCTGGGCGCGGTGGCCATGGCCGGATGCCTGTCCCTGTTCTACCAGATCGCCTGGACGCGCCTGCTCATCCCGGTGGTGGGCTCCTCGGTCTACGCCTTCACCATCATCCTCACGACGGTCCTCCTCGGCATCGGCGTCGGTTCCCTGCTGGCCGCCGTCCCCTCCTTCCGGGAGTCCTCCTGCTGGCGGGCGGTGGCCGTCACCGTGGGGGTGGGCTCGTGCTCGGCCCTGGCGGGGCTCTTCGCCGTGAACGAGCTGCCGGCGATGTTCACCGCCATGGCCCAGGGCACGGGCGACCGCACCTGGCTCCTCTTCCTCTCCCAGGGCGCCCTGGCGGCCTCCATCGTCCTCGTCCCGGCCTGCGCCATGGGGGCCGCCCTGCCCCTGGGCATCGCCGCCTGGCGGAACGAGGTGGGATCGAGGGGCTGGGCGGTGGGAGGGATGTACGCCGCCAACACCACGGGGGCCATCGCCGGCTCGGTGCTGGCGGGCTTCGTCCTGCTGCCGTGGCTCGGCGCGACGGAGGTGATCCGCCTCGGGGCGGTCCTGGGCATGGTGGTCACCGTCGTCCTCTTCCTGCTGGACCGCGCCGGCTCGCAACGGCAGCGGCTCGGCTGGGCGGGCGTCTTCGCCGCCATGGTCGCCGCCTTCGCCTTCACCCTGCCCCAAACCGACATCGAGAACCTCCAGCGGGGCGTCTTCCGCAGGCTCCAGGCCGGCGAGGAGCGCGCGCCGACGGGGAGCTTCCTGCTCTACGCGCGGGAGGGTACCAACGCCACGGTCACCGTCTTCCGCTCGCGGAACTCCACCGTCCTCAAGGTCAACGGCAAGGCGGACGCCTCCACCGGTGAGGACATGGACTCCCAGTACCTTCTCGGGCACCTGCCCATGTTCCTCCATCCGAAGCCGGAGGAGGTCTGCATCATCGGCTACGGCAGCGGCGCCACGGTGTACGCCACGGCCACGCACCCGCACGTGACGGCCGTGGACGTGGTCGAGATCGAGCAGGCGGTGCTCGATGCCTCCGAGTACTTCGACTCGGTCCACCACGACATCCTCGAAGACGACCGGGTGCGGCTGTACACGGAGGACGGCCGCAACTTCCTCCGCCACCAGAAGAAGACGTACGACGTCATCCTCTCCCAGCCTTCCAACCCCTGGATCGCGGGCATCAGCTCGCTCTTCACGTCGGAGTACTACCGGGCCGCGACCTCCCGCCTCAAGCCGGGCGGCCTCTTCTGCCAGTGGATGCAGGCGTACGAGACCTCCGCCGAGACGGTGGGCGTCGTGCTCCACACCCTGGCCTCGGAGTTCCCCTACGTGGCGGTCTTCAAGGTCAACGACGACCTCATCTGCGTCGCTTCCCACTCGCCCATCGAGGGCTCGGCGCGGCGTTACGCGGAGCTCTTCTCCCTGCCGGCGGTGCGCGGCTCGCTGCGGCGCATCCGGATCGAGACGCCCTTCGACCTCTTCACCACCGCCTTCCTGCGGTTCCCGCAGAACGAGGACGCCTTCAGCTCGACCATCCGCAACACGGACGACAACCTCTGGCTGGAGTACCGGGCGCCCATCGAGATGTACCGGGGGACGCAGGAGAGCGTCGTGTCCACTACGGGCACCGATTACCTGCTCATGCTCCAACACCTGTTCCCCGAGATGGAACTCCGGCAGATCCTCCTCGGCGTCGGCCAAAGCATCGCCACCCGGCACCCGGTCCTCTGGTATGTCATCCCGGCCTGGCAGGAGATGTTCGCGGAGGATGAGTCGTTGGCCTCGAGGCTTGCCGAACTCTCGGCCATGGCCGATGCGAGGAAGCGCGCCCTCGACGGCAACGAGGAGCGGGAGAAGGCGGCCTTGCGCCTGATCAAGGAAGAGCGGTTCGCCGAAGCGATTCCCGCCTTCGAGGCGGTCCTCGCCGTCGAGCCCGAGAAGGTCTCCGCCCACCGCATGCTCGGCTGGGCCCTGTCGAACAGCGGCGACCGGAAGAGGGCGTGGAGGCACTACGTAATCGCCGTCCAGCTCAATCCCGACGATTTCGAGGCCCTGACGAACATGGGGGCCATGGCCCTCTCCAGCGGTGTGGCCGAGGGGACGGAGATGCTCGACCGGGCGCTGAAGGCCAACCCCCACCACTTCACCGCCTGGCGGGTCTACGTCGAGTACCTGGTCGACCAGAAGCGCTACGAGAAGGCGCGGGAGCTGCTGCGCC
>JAJDTN010000085.1 GCA_022827165.1 Candidatus Latescibacterota bacterium | reverse complement strand
GCTCAGTTCCTTGGATTCCGCGGCGTTCGGGGCTCGAGCATGGAGACACATGGCGGACCCTCCCAGGCAAAATGGCCATAGGTCCCCATGATACAACGACTTACGGAAAAGTACAAGTCCCAATCCTTAACGGAGCACTAGTGCGGCGTCCGACGACAGCGGTCTCCACGTCGGTCGGTCCGCCCCCGGCCGGTCCGCAGGGGGCTGGCATGCACCGGACGACGGCGGCGCGGCGCCGGCGCTCTCGAGGTCGCCGACTACCTCGTCGGCAAGGACCCGCGCCCGTGGCCCATCACTGGCAGGCGATCCACCGCGGCGCCTTCCGCGTCGACGTCATGGCCGAGCTGGCGCGCCAGACCCATGTGCCCGTCGCCACCGGCGAGCGGATCTTCACCAAGTGGGGTTTCCGCGAGGTGCTCGAGAAACGCGCCGCCACCATCGTGCAGCCCGACGTCTGCTACGCCGGCGGCATCACCGAGCTGCGCCTCATCGCCGGCATGGCGGAGTCGTACTACACCCCCCTGGCGCCGCACACCCCCCAGGGCCCCTGCTCCTTGGCGGCGAGTCTGCAGATCGCCGCCCGCATCCCCAACTTCCTCGCCCAGGACCGGCGACCACGAGTACCTGACCTGCTCGCCGAGCCCCTGCCGCCGGTCGTCGGGGGGTACCGCCTGCTGCCCACCGGCCCCGGTCTCGGCATCACCATCGACGAGGACAAGCTCAGCCAGGTGGGGGAGCCCCACCCCTACCGCGTCGAATACGACGCCGACGACGGGTCGGTGGTCGACTGGTAGAGATGGCCAAGTCCCGACTTGGGTGGTCGAAAGCCGTATATTCTCTCAAAAGGAGCAGGAGTGAGATGCTTGCGCAGCAAGAGCCGATGATTGGATTCAATGAGGCAGTGAGGAGTGTCGCGGGGACCATGATCTGGATGTCGAAACCCGCCTCCTTGTCGATTGCTGACCGGCAGGACCAGATGCTCGTGAAGGAGTATACGAGAAGCCTCAGGCTGCGGGCGGCGAACCTGTCCAATATCCCGGACATTCGAGAGACGTTTAGAGAGGCGATCGATACATATCCCGAAGATGAAGAAATGGATCCCGACGACATTGGGGTACCGGCATTGGAGCGCGGCGAGGGTTACTTCCACAAGGAGAGAGAAGAATTGCACAGAGTCCGGAGGACTCTGGAAGAGAAGGGGGGGAGGGAGAGTACGGCTCCGAGGTCTTTCTTGAACTGGATCGATTGGACTCTCTCTACAGAGAGCTTGTTTCGCTGTTTCAGGATCTACGTTGGACCATCCTGATGCATGACGGGAGAATGGCCGAGAGTGTGGGAAGGATAAGGGGAGGACAGGAGTTCCTGAAGTCCTTGGAAGAGAAGTGGTCAAGGTTTTCGATGAATTCAGTACCGCGAATTGTCGCCCGGTCGAAACCTGGAACCACTTGACAGTATCCTGGCTCCTATTCAGTCAGACTGAATCGCCAGTTCCGATTTGTCTTCGAGATGACCGGGGATGGTGCAGGCAAGGCAATCTCCGTTGGTCCTCATGACAAGGCTTACGGACCTTGAGCAAGTCGGATGAGCCATACCTTTCTAGGGACAAAGCAGAGAGTCTGGAAAGCACGTGAGGAGAATTGACCTTCGTGGCGCCTGCTTCCAGACGTCTGAGCTGAGAGACCTTCGGCGGCTCACTCACTCCGTCGGCGACCACAGCATCACCGGCGCCGTGATGCCGCCGGTGCCGATCTCGTTCAGCTCCACGTTGACTATCCGCACGGCCACGGTGTTGGCCCCCGGCCGCAGAGCGGCGGTGGCGTCGAACTCGAAGGGCATGAAGCTGCGGCCCGGGCTGTCGCCGAGCAGCCGGCCGTTCACCCACACCCGCGCCTGCTCGTCGACGCTCCCGAAGAAGAGGTGGATCCGCCGGCCGACCGAAGCGGCCGGCACCTCGACCTGCGTCCGGTACCAGGCCGCTCCCTTGTAGTAGTGCAGACCCTGCTCGCTCCAGCTGGCGGTGCTGGTGCGCAGCGGTTGCCAGTTGCCGCCGATCTCCCCCTCGCGGAACCAGCCCAGGCTCTCGCCGACGCCGGCGGGATCGATGAGGAAGTCCCAGACCTCGGGCAGGGGGGCCACCAGCTCTCCGCGCTCCACGGCGCGCTCGTGGGCCTGCTCCACGGCGGGGCTCCAGAAGCGGTCGAGGTAGGAGTGGGCGATGCGCGGCCACAGCAGGTGGGCGTTCTCGGCGAGGGGGTAGGCGAGCATGGTATCGGTGAGAGCCCGCACCTGTTGCAGATGGCCGCGGGCGGCGGCGAAGTCGAAGGCGTCGCGCGACGCCAGCATGGCGAGGAACGCCTCCAGGCGGGCGTGAGCGAGGGCGTAGATGCGCACCCGCTCGGCGTGGGCGCCCTCCGCGAGAGCCGTGGCCTCGGCCAGAAGCAGAGCCGCCTTCCCGCGCCAGTCGTCATCGAAGACGCGGGGCAGGCAGTGGCTGCTGCCGGCGTGGCAGTCGGTGTCGCGGTAGGCGTGGTCGATGCTGGCGAGGTAGGCGCCCATGGGCTCGGCGGCGGGCCCAAAGAAGGCGGAGTAGAACTCCCGCAACAGCGCGTCCACGTCGGTGTCGACGTCCCACATGAGCCGCGCCGCCACGTAGAGGGTGGGGGTGTGCGCCGACCACGCCGGCATGCACTCGACGCGCCAGCCGCTGATGCCGGCGGCGTGGGCGAAGGGCGTCTCCTGGCGCAGGGCGTGGACCTTGCTGAAGGGGAACCCCGGGTCGGCGAGGTTGAAGTAGTAGCCGCGCTCGAAGACCTCCGGCACCAGCTCGCCCCAGCGCCGCATCAGGCTCTTGTAGAAGGAGCGGTCGGGGCAGACCGGGTTGTCCAACCCGTGGAGGCGGCACAGGGTGATCGGCGCGAAGGCGGGCACGATGCGGGGATCGGGCTTCACCCGGCGCGGCGGCAGCTTGTACGAGTCGTAGGCGTAGAAACCGATCCTCTTGTCGGGGAAGCGCTCCTCCATGCCTTCGAGGATCCGGTTGAAGAGCCAGACGTAGCGGTCGGTCATCGACGGGCCGGCCGCGTGGGGGTCCCACTCGCCGCCGTCGAGGGCGCGGCAGCGCTCGTCCTCGCAGAACCCCCGGCCGTCGTCGGGGCCCAGCCCGATCCAGGGCCGCTCCGGGTGCTCCTCGAAGTAGTCGATCACGGCGGCCGTGGCCCGCCGCACGACCTCGGGATGGCCGACGCAGAGCTGGCCCGAAACGCGCCTCCCGTCCACCAGGGCGAACAGCTCGGGCTCGGTCTCCAGCGCGGCCGGCGGCTCGAGGGGGATGCCGTGGGCGCCAGGGAACCAGTCGCCGCCGAGGCGCTGCCGGCGGTACCAGGGCAGGGCCCGCGTCACCGCCTGCAGGTTGCGGGCGGCGAAGGAGGGGAAGCGCACGGTCCGCTGCGCCGCGGCGGTCACCCTCGTCCGGCTGGGCACCACCGTGCCCAGCTCTCCCCGCACGTACCAGCGGCAGCCCAGCGGCTCCAGCAGCTCGTAGGCGGCGAACAGCGTGCCCTCGGGGTTCAGCCCGGCCAGGGTCACCCCTTCAGCCGTCACCTCCAGGAGGAAGGCGGCCCGGTCGTCGCTGCGGGTCCGGATGAGCTGCTCCGCCTCCGGGCGCAGCTCCAGGCCGAGGCGCACGGGCACCAGGCCGTCGGGCGCATGCCCCTCCACCAGGGGAAGCTCGACGCCGCTCATGCGCCGCAGGTGCTCCCGCAGCTCGCGCGCGGCCAGCTCCTCGTCCTCGTGGGGGTGCGGCGGCAGCACCAGGGCGGCGAGGGGCTGCCGGCCGTCGATCAGGGTGGTCCCGGCGGCGGCCGGTCCGCAGAGGGCGGCGATCCACAAGGCCATGGCGGTGAATCTCAGTCTCATGGGGGACCTCCTCGGGCAGAGAGGCGCGGCGGGCGCCAGTCGCATGGGAAGCCTTCCAGGCGGCGGGGCTCGGCGGCGGCGAATCTCATGGGGGACCTTCGCGGTCAGGCAGGTCGGCGGCGAATCTCATGGGGCGCCTTCTCGGGCGGCGGGGCTCGGCGGCTTCAGGGTGCCCCACTGCCTCCTCACCCTAGAGCAAGGGAGCGGTCCGGTCGAGGCGCCTCGATCAGGATCCGTCCTCCGGCAGCGCCAGGGCCAGCAGTTGCGGCGCTCCGGGGGCGCCGTTGACGGGGACGACCAGGTACTGGCGGCCGTCGACCATGTAGCTGACGGGGCTCCCCTCGGGCTGGTCCCGGAGCTTCACCTCCGCCAGGACCGCTCCCGTCTCCAGGTCGAAGGCGCGCAGGCAGGCTCCCAGGTCGACGAAGGCCTCGGCGCCCGGGGGCAGCGAGCGAGGCATCCCGGTGGCCAGGATCAGCACCGTCTCGGTGGCCAGCGGGAAGCTGCGGTCGAACCAGCCGAGGGGCGGCAGGTCGAGGCCGCGCAGGGCCGGATGGTTGACGGGGCCGCGGCCCACCGGGCTCATCCACAGGTGCTCGCCGGTGTCGAGGTCGATGGCGGTGACGCGGCCGTAGGGGGGCTTCACCAGGGGCAGGCCGTCGACGTACACATCGCCCCTCGTGAAGCTGCCGTACTCCCCCGGGGCCCCCGCCTTCTCCAACCAGACGACATCGGGTTCGGTGCGCGAGGCCACGTAGAGCACGTTCGTCCCCGGCACCAGGGCCGGACCGTTCCAGTCCGTGGCGCCCTGGGCCCCGGGCAGGACCAGCGCGCCCCGCTCGCTGGGGGGCGTGTACAGGGGCCCGTGGTCGAACCGGCGGAGACGGGCCAGGGCCTTGCGCCTCAGCTCGGGGGTGAAGTCGATGAGGTCCTCCTCCTGC
>JAJDTN010000125.1 GCA_022827165.1 Candidatus Latescibacterota bacterium | reverse complement strand
GGGGTGGGGCCCACCGGTTCCCGGGGGTCCCGGTCCAGCAGGGTGTTGAGCCGCGCCGCCGTGCGCCGGCGCTCCCCCTCCATGTGCAGCAGGCGCCGCCGCAGGCCCGAGAGCGACACCTGGGCCTTGAGCACGTCCTGCTGCGGCACCCGCCCCACCGAGTACTTCGTCTGCGCGATGCGCACGAAGTCCCGCAGCAGGGCCCGGTTGTTCTCGGTGATGGCGATCGAGCGGTCGAGGAGATCCAGGTCGAAGTAGGTCTGCTTCACCAAGTTGACGACGGTCCCCTCGCGCTCCTGCCGGGCGGCCTCGGCGGCGGCGGCGGCGTGGCTGGCGGCGCGCTCCCGGGCGGCGCGCTTGCCCGGGTACGGCAGCTTCTGGGAGAGCGTGACCTGGCGGCCGCTCATGGGCGAGCCGTCGATGTCGAGGGGGCGGAAGGGGACGTTGCTCAGCTCCACCTTCAGCCCCGGGTCCGGCAGGGCCCCGGCCGCCGGGACCCCGGCCCGGGCCGCGGCGGCGCCGTGCTTGAGCACCTGCAGCGACAGGTTGGAGGTGAGGGCCTCCTCGATGAGGAGGTCGAGGTCGAGGTCGGGTGGTTCCGCGGCGACTGCGGCGGCGGCCAGGGTCATGACCGCGGCGCCGGTGATTCTCCGGTGCATTCTCCTTCTCCTGTGGTCCGGGGCGCGGCGAGACCCCGGTATGGGGACGCCGGCCGGTACGCGGCACGCACGGGTGCGCTGCCCGGCCCTGGGGGCCGGACCGTCCCGCGCGGAGAAGGATCAGATCAGGTAGATGCCGTGGAGGGCGTAGAGGGGGAGCTTGGCGGCCCCGGGCGGAGTCCGCGGTTCAAGAGGCTTGAGATCCGCGGCGCCGAGGGCCCGGCCGGTCGTGCCCGCCAGGGGAATGGCGGGGAACCCGTGGCCGGAAGGAAGGACCTGGTCGGCGGCCTCGGGGGAAGGAGACGAGTCACCGGCGCAGGCCAGGGCCGGGCAGCAGGAGCAGTCGGCCCCGAGCTGCGGCGCATCGGCCGCCGGGGGCGCGTGGCACCCGGGGGCCGCCGCCGCCAGCGCGCAGGGGGCGCAGTCCGCCGAAGCGGCGACGCTGCTGGCCGGCAGCGCGGCGACGAGCACTGCCAGCGCGATGGTTCGGGCGATTCTCATCTCGACTCCGGTCATGGCCAATATGCCCGGACCGCCGACGTTTCGCAACCGGGGCGGTTCCTGCGGAGGCGGGGCTCGGATGGGAGTTATTGGGAGATTAGGAAAATTAGGATCTTGTCCTAATATTGACATAATTGCCTAAACTCCCGATAATCGGCAGCCATGGATCCGATCGGAAACCCGTACGCTCCCGGGGCCGGTACGCCTCCGCCCCAACTGGCGGGCCGGGACGATCTGCGGGAGACCGTCCGTGTGGCGCTGGCGAGGGTCAGGCGCGGCCGTTCGGCAAAGAGCCTCCTCATGGTCGGCTTGAGAGGCGTCGGCAAGACGGTCCTGCTCGACAGCATGCGCGAGGATGCCCAGGCAGACCGTATCGGCACCTTGTTCGTCGAGGCGCCGGAGAATCGATCCCTTCCCGCTCTGCTGGCCCCCCAGTTGAGACAGGCCCTGCTCAGGCTGTCGCACAACGAGAGGGCGAAGGAACTCGCTCACAGGGCACTCAGGGGCCTGGCGGGTTTCGCCTCCGCCCTCAAGGTGAAATACCAGGACATCGAGGTGGGGCTCGATCTCGAGCCGGAGCCGGGCTTGGCCGACAACGGCGACCTCGAGATGGACCTCCCGGCGTTGCTGGAGGCCGCTGGCTTGGCGGCGAAGGAAGCGGAGACGGCGCTGGCGCTGTTCGTCGACGAGCTCCAGTACGTGGAGGAGGAGGAGCTGGCGGCGCTGATCATCTCCCTGCACCTGACGGCCCAGCGGCGGCTGCCCGTCGTCATGGTCGGGGCCGGGTTGCCCCAGCTCCGGGCCCGGACGGGGCGGGCCAAGTCATACGCGGAGAGGTTGTTCGACTTTCCCGAGGTCGGACCCCTCGGAGCCGAGGCGGCGCGAACGGCCATCGCCAAACCGGCCGAGGATGAAGGCGTGACCATCGACGATGGCGCCCTGGAACGCATCGTTCAGGAGACTCACGGGTACCCGTACTTCCTTCAGGAGTGGGGGAAGCACTCCTGGGATGTGGCGGAGGGGCCGTCGATCGGGATCGCAGATGTCGAGCGCGGGTCAGTTGCTGCTGTCGCCGCCTTGGACGAGGGCTTCTTCCGGGTGCGGTTCGACCGCCTGACACCGTCGGAGAAGAGGTATCTGCGGGCCATGTCCGAGTTGGGGGCGGGCCCCCATCGCTCGGGCGACATCGCCCAGGCCCTGGGTCTCAAGGTCACCTCCCTCGGACCGGCGAGGGCTCAACTGATCTCGAAAGGAATGATCTGGAGCCCGGGCCACGGCGACACCGCCTTCACGGTGCCCCTCTTCGACCAGTTCATGCGCCGCATCATGCCCGGCGAGGACTGGCGCCGCTGAGGACCAGCCACGGCGCCTGTAGGCTTGGAGGCGTCACGACCAGTTCTCAACCCGCAGAGCCGGCACCCGCCCGAACTCCTCCTGGTCGTTCGTAACCAGAACCGCGTCCAGACTGCGGGCATGCGCCGCGATCAGGAGGTCGTTCGCGCCGATCGGTCTGCCTCGCTTCCTGAGCGCATGCCGAATCTCACCGTAGTGCCCCGCCGCTTCGACGCCGAACGGCAGCACCGCCAGATCGTGGAGAAAGCCGTCCAGGACCCGCCTGTTCTCCTCGACGCGCTCCGAATTGGCGACTCCGTAGCAAAGCTCGGCGCAAGTGATCGAGGAGATGCAGATTTCGGCCGCGTGTTCTTCGAATCTCTGGCGCAGCGCCTCGTCGCGCTGGTTGATCACGTAGATGCAGATGTTGGTATCCAGCATGTACATCAGCGAATGTCATCCCGCTCTTCGAGGGCGGGCTGATCCCGAGGAGGCAGGGAGCCGCGCGTGTCGGAATCGAACCAGGCGCCCCAGTCCTTCCCGCGGGGGCGCAGGGTTACCTCCTTGCCCACCTTGACGATCTCGACTTCGGAGGTCTCGAACCGGCATTGGGCCGGCAGGCGGACAGCCTGACTGCGGCCACTCCAGAACACCTTGGCGATGCCTCGAAAGTCCGGTGTGCCCATTGCTCTCACTCCCGTCGCAGAATTGATATATCTCAAGATATATACCACCTGCGCCGTGGTCAAGAGGCCATGGCGTCGGCCTGAGGGAGGCCCTTCCGATGGCTACGTCGGATACTCGAACAGCTCTATCGGCCCGGGGTGGACCCGCGCGATGGTGAAGCGGGAGCCCGGCATCGCCCCGGTGTAGGCGGCCCCGGTGTCGATCATCCACAGATTGGCCATCCTCACGGCCCGCTCGCCGCGCGCATGCCCGCAGATGACGCACGCCACCCGCCCCTCGACCGGAGGCGCCGCTTCCGCGGCCCCGCCCTGGACGTAGCGCTCCATGCGGCGGCGGGACCAGATGGCGTGGTAGCTGTCCTGGCGGCTCCCCTCCCGCAGGGCCGAGAGGAACTCCTCCCAGGTGCGGTCCTCCGGCACGTCCGCATGGACGATGCCGACGGGCCCGATCTCGCAGTCCACCTCCGCGGCGAAGGGCAGGGCGGAGAAAGCCCGCACCCAGGCCTCCCGCCCCGGCGCCGGAACCGATTCCCACCAGCCTCCGCCGTTGTAGTCCCACAAACCGTGCTCCTCGCCCCGCTCCCCCGCGGGATCGGCCGCCGCGTCGAGCAGGAACTGATCGTGGTTGCCGCGGATGGCGTGGAACCAGCTGCGCCCGGTCAGCCATTGGAGAGCGGCCTCCGACTCCGGACCGCGGTCGATCAGGTCCCCTACCGAGAACAGCCGGTCCCCGCCGGGGTCGAAGGAGAGCTCGTGGAGGAAGCGTTCGAGGGCGGAGTACATCCCGTGGATGTCGCCGACGACGAAGTCCCGGCCCCGCTCGTTGCGCGCGAAGCTCCTGACGGCGCCGTGGCCTCCCAGGGCCGCGGAGACGAAGGTCGGGCGGTACTGAAGGATCTCGGCTTCCCAGATCGGCCGGCTCGACCGCCTGCTTTCGCTTTCCACGTTGGAGTCCTCGGCCTGAGCCTCAGTCCGGGTAGTGGCGGTTGCGCCGACGAGGTCGAGCACCACCTCCAGCGGGGCGTGATCGCTGAGCCCGCCCCCGGCGATCGTGCCCATCTTCGCGGTCCAGTACTTCGCGTACCGCACCTGGATATCAGAGCTCGCGAAGACGTGGTCGATCCGCGTGCCCGCAACGAAGCTGCACCCGGCTTCATCGTGGCCATGCAGATCGAGGTATACGTCCCGCATTCCGAACTTCCTCAGCCCAAGAGGATCGTCCGATTCATCCCCGTGGAGGTCGCCGGCCAGGATGGTCGGATGCCGGCCCCTTCGCATGGCCGAGTGAATCACTTCCTTCCGGTCAGGAAGCTCTCCACAGAGGCACGCCGTGTGCAGCCTGACTCGTCCGGCGAGCAGCAACGACAGCGACGCATGCGTCTTCGGCCATCGCGACTCCGTGTCGAGCGCTCCGTCGGCATGGGCGAGCCTCTCGACGGGTGCCTTCGATGCGATGAGCACGCCGCTGTTGCCGGAAATCGGCTGCATTACGGGGCTCATGACGTGAGGCAGGCCGACCTTCGGAAGCTCCTCCTTCCAGCTCTCGAGGGATCGTGGGGTGACCTCCTGCAAGGCGACAACCTCCGGCCTGCGCTCTCGCAGAAACTCGGCCTGCGACCGTGTATCGGTGCGGTTCTGCGTGTTCCACGTGATGATGCGCATGACCTGAACCTACGAGCCGGCCAGCACCTCCGCGAACCTCGCGGAGGAACGCTGGCCCGGACACCCTTGCACCGATGCATGGCGCCTGATACTCTCCATCGCTTCGACGACCTCTACCGCGGCGACTCCTCGCACGCGGGACGCGCGAGCTGAGGCTCGCGAGAAGAAGGAGATCTTCATGCAGAACTGCGGCACGATCCTCATCGTCATCGACGGCTGCCGCCCCGACGGCATCCAGCAGGCGGAGACGCCGGCCATCGACAGCCTGATGGCGCGGGGGGCCCACGCTCTCAACGCGCAGAGCGTCGTCCCTTCCTCCACCCTGCCGTGTCACACCTCGATGTTCCGCGGCGTGACGCCGTCGCGGCACGGCATCACCACCAACACGTGGGTCCCCATGGTTCGTCCCGTGCCGAGCATCGCCGAGGCCGCCCACGCCAGGGACCTGAAGACGGCCTTCGTCTACAACTGGGAGCAGCTCCGGGACCTGGCGGGGCCGGGTTCCCTCGACTTCTCCTACTACCGGGCCAACCTCGACGAACCGGAGGGCGACCTGACGATCGCGAGAGTTGCGGCGGAACACGTGGTGACCGAGGAGCCGGACTTCTGTTTCGTCTACCTGGGGATCGTGGACATCGCGGGACACCGGCATGGATGGATGTCGGCGGAGTACATCGAGCAGATCGGTGCTGCCGACCGGGCGATCGGGATCCTGTTGGAGGAACTGGGGAAGGCCGGTCTCCTGGACCGCTACTTCATCCTGGTCCAGAGCGACCACGGCGGACACGGGCAGAGCCACGGGACGGACATGCCCGAGGACCTGACGATCCCGTGGATCGCGGCGGGAGCGAAGGTCCGCAAGACCGGCGAGATCGAGCAGCCGGTGCGCATCATCGATACGGCGCCGACACTCGCCCATGTCCTGGATCTGCCATTGCCGGAAGACTGGGAAGGCCGGCCGGTTCTGGAGATCTTCTGAAAATGGGAGACCTTCTGTTGGACTTCCGAGCATCCCCGCCACGCCGATCGATGCGGAGGATTCTGCCATGCGCCCGATCATTCTGATTCTCGCCACGGCACAGCTGGCCGCCGCCGACGCGCCGGACTGGCGGCGGCCGGTGGCCACCTATTCCATCGTCGCCCGCGACTCCGTCAGCGGTCAGCTCGGCGTGGCGGTGCAGTCCCACTGGTTCTCCGTGGGTCCCATCGTTCCGTGGGCCCGTCCCGGTGTCGGCGCCGTGGCGACCCAGTCCCTCGTCGACCCGGCCTACGGTCCCCTCGGCCTCGAACTGATGGCCACGGGCAAGACGGCCCAGGAGGCGCTCACCGCCCTGCTGGCGGCAGATGCCGACGCCGCGGTGCGGCAAGTGGCGATGGTCGATGCCGAAGGGAACGTGGCCGTTCACACGGGTGAGCGCGCCATTGCCGCCGCCGGCCACCAGGCCGGGGCCCTGTACAGCGTTCAGGCGTACCTGATGGACCGGGACAGCGTCTGGCCGGCCATGGCGAAGGCCTACGAGAGTGCCGGGGGCGATCTGGCGGAGCGGCTGCTCGCGGCCCTGGAAGTGGCCGAGGCCGAGGGGGGCGACCTGCGCGGCCGCCAGTCGGCGGCGATCCTCGTGGTCTCCTCCGAGCGTACCGGGCGGCCGTGGGTCGACCGCGTCTTCGACCTGCGCGTGGAGGATCATCCCGAGCCGGTGGAAGAGCTGCGACGCCTGGTCCGTCTGGCGCGCGCCTACCACAAGCTCAACGAGGGCGACGAACTGGTGACAGCGGGGGACATGGAGGCCGCCATGGATGCGTACCGCGCCGCCACCGAGCTGGTGCCCGATGAGGCCACCGGCGGCGAGGCTCCGTTCTGGGTGGGTGTGACCCTGGCCGGTGAGGGACGCGAGGAGGAGGCCCTGCCCTACCTGCAGCGGGCGCAGGCGCAGAACGACCGCTGGGTCGACCTGCTGCGGCGTCTGCCGGCCTCCGGGCTGATGCCGGCCGATGATGGGCTCCTGGATCGTCTGGCGGCCGCCATGGTCGGCGGGTGAGTTGGCCTGGCGGGGTGGTCCGGCATCGTCAACGTCCCTTCCGCACCCCGATCTCGGCAACCACCATCTCGCTCACCACGCGATCCAGCCACTTCCTCGTGTACGCAGGCCTCAGTACGCACCGCGGCCGGTGTCCCGCTTTGTCGATCACGCAACCGCAGTTGGATCGCCACGCGGAGACTCGCACGATCCGGCCCGCACAGGAACCACATCCCCGATCGCCCGAAGGCATGCGCCCACAGCGACTCCTCGCCGCGGTCCAGCGCGATGTCGCTTACACGGACCGCCAATTCCGCGAGCTCCCGGTCGGGCACCTTGTGCACCGCACTCAACGACGCCTCCAGGTCACCGAGCTCGATCCAGCGCTCCCGGGCTCGCCGCTGGTACCCGGTCTGCGTCTCCGTCACACAGTCTTCCACTGTCTCGACGGCATAGGCGCCTGCGAGCGCCGCCCATGTGCCGGTCCGGTGCGCTTCGATGATCACGTTCGTGTCCACCAGCACGACCGCGCCCGGCTTGACTCTCTCGTTCACAGCTCAACTTCGTGCTCAATGCCGTGCGCGGCCAGGAGCCCCGGCAGTTCTCCGACTGGCGCATCTACCAGCCCGGCCGCCCGCCGCACCGAGACGCGACCCTGCTCGAGTGCCAATCCCAGAACCTCGGCGAAGGGCTTCGAGAACAGGGGCGGAGGCGCTGAACCCGCCTCCATCCCGCCGTTGTTCCTGAGCGACGCCTCGGGAATCTGCCGCGCCGTGGTGGCCGGCAACTCCCCCAGCGCTACGAGCCGCCACCTCAGCGCCGACGATGTCACCTTGAGTGCCGACGCGACCCGGTTCAGCCGTGCGGTCAGGGAGTCCGAGTCCAATCTCCCCCACCGGCCGAACCCGGCCACCACCGCCGACGGCATCAGGAGCGCGGCGGCGAAGTTGTTGGCCAGCTGCTCGACGCGGTCACCGCCCGTCTCGACCGCTTCCTCGATGTGTTTGGGCGGCATCGCCTCCCAGGTCAGGACGTGGAACAACTCGTGGGCCAAGTCGAAGTGACGACGTCCCGCAATCTCGCGGCGGGCGATGAGCACCGCGTCCAGCTCCGGCAGGCGGCAGGCGGCACCGGAGATTCCCTCGCCGGCGTCGACCATGAGGACCAGAATGCCCAATGCACCCTCCATCACCTCGACGAGACGCTCGCCCGGCACCTCCCCCAACTCGAACTCGGCGGCGAAACGCTCGCCTGCCTGGATGGCGTCCTCGAACCGCGACCGCCGGGTCAGGCCCAGGGACGGGCGCATCAGACGCGTCTCTCGGCCGACCTGCGGCGCCAGCGTGCGATAGGCTCCGATCCATCGACTTGCGAGCCTCTCGTACTCCACGAGCCGCTCCGGTGGGACGCCGGTCTGCCGCCACGAGAATCGGCCCTCCCCCTCCAGCCGAAACGGATCCGTGAAGTACCCGAGTGGTACGCCGAGCTTCTCGGCCGCGAGCAGGAGTTCCTGCGCCGTCACCCGCCGAATACCCATCTCGATCGTCGAGATGGTCTGCCTGTCGTTGAATCCCAGCAGGTGCGCCATGTCGTTCTGCGACAGGCCCCGGGCATGCCGCAGCGCCTTGATCCTGCTTCCAATCAGGTCTCTCGCCACGAGATTCCTCCTTGCGAATGAGCGAAGGCAAGAATTACATGCGTTCGTCGATCAGCCGCAACTCGGACCGTTCGGCCATCAGAGAGGAGAACCCCTTGCTCGCCCAGATCGCCCGTCACGCCCTCGACCGGGTGCCCCTGTCGATCATCTTCGACGACTCCACGGTGCTGGTGAACCTCAACTACTTCTTCCTCCGCGACCGCACGACGGCCCGCACCATGGCGGAGGACCGCAACCGGCGCTGGGAAGACCTGCCCGTGGTCCATCCCACCTCCTTCACCCGCGAGTTCGCCGAGTGGTGCCTGGCCAGCGGCGTGCGCGGCAAGTTCTCGGTGGTGCCCTGCCCGGCCGCCCTGGGCCGCATCGACGAGGGGCTTCCCCTCTTCAGCAAGGCCCAGCAGGAGGAGTGGCTGGCCATGTGCCGCGAGGTCATCGTCCCCGCCTTCGATATCACGCCGGAGATGCTGACCCACACCTTCGTCGTCGATCCGAAGACCCTGCAGCCCCTCCCCTCCGGGATCTGGGAGCAGTACGACTGGGCGGCCCTGCCCGAAGACCAGGAGGAGCTGGTCACCGAGTACATCGCCCGGGCCTGCCGAATCCTTGACGCCGTGGGCCTGACGCCCCAGGGGGTGACCTCACCCGGCGGTTTCGGCGGCCGCACCCTGCCGTTCTACGCCTGTTGCGCCGGCGAGGCCGTCCGCCAGGTCACGGGCAACCCGGTGCCGTACTTCTTCCAGCGGGTCTCCTCGGAGGCCGCGGTCGACACCCCCGTGTGGTACCCCGACCGCCAGACCGGCCGGGCCACCGGGGAGATCATCGCCTCCACCGGCGACTGGACCGGCAGCTGGACCGGTTACGGCGAGGTCGACGCCGACAAGTACATCACCCCCGACCTGGAAGGCGGCCGCCTGCCGGCCCTTATCGACGCCGGCGAGCCGGCGGTGCTCATCAGCCACTGGCAGGGGTTCTACGGGATGCACGACGAGGACCGCCGCGGCTACCGGGCCTTCCAGCAGGTGGTGGACCGCCTCGCCGAGCGCGACCCCCGGGGAGAGCGCACCGAGTGGCGCACCTGCAGCCAGATCACCACCTACGCCTGCGCCCTGGAGATGGCCGAGGTCACGGTAGAGGGGAAGACCGTCCGCCTCGACCTGCCGGTGCGGACCCCGGACCTGACCCTGCGTCTGACAGGTGGAGAGGTGCGGGCGGTCCGCGTCGACGGCCGCCCCCTGGCGCGGGCCCCGAACCGCGCCGCTTTCCGGAGCGGGACCTTCCTGGCGGAGGACGGGGCGGTCCTGGCCGCCTTCGACCCCGGCCAGCGCCGGGTGCAGGTGGAAGTCGATTAGCCGATCAGCGGCCGGGGCTCGCGCCCTCGTGCAGGATCGCCCGCCAGCAGCGGGCTGCGCTCGGCCTGCTCCACGCCCCGTGCCAGGTCGCCCCGGTGCGGCGGTTACGCCCGCGGCTCCTCCCGCCCTGAGCGGGCATCGGCCTGCCACGCCCCGTACCAGGTCCCCCGCCGTAGCGCCCGTGCACCCGTGGCTCCTCCCGCGGGCCGGTGCGCGCCCGCTCGCCGCGGCCGATGACCCCGGCTATGCCGCCGCTTCCATCAGGATCCGCGCCACCTCCGGCCGGGTGAACTCCATGGGTGGCACCTGTCCGGCGGCCAGCATGTCGCGCACCTGCGTACCGCTGAGGATCACCCGGTCCTCCGGCCCGTGGGGGCAGGTCTTCATGGAGGCCATGCCCTCGCAGCGCTTGCAGTAGAAGGAGTGGTCGAAGTACAGGGGCGTGATGCCGAGATCCTCCGGCGGCACGCTGCGCAGCAGGTCCTGGGCCTCGTAGGTGCCGTAGTACGACCCGACGCCGGCGTGGTCGCGCCCGACGATGAAGTGGGTGCAGCCGTAGTTCTTGCGGAGGAGGGCGTGGAAGATCGCCTCGCGGGGGCCGGCGTAGCGCATCGCCGCGGGCAGCACCGAGAGATGCACGTGGCCGGCGGGGTAGTAGCCCTCCAGCAGCGCCTCGTAGCAGCGCATGCGCACGTCGGCGGGGATGTCGTCGGGCTTGGTCTCGCCCACGAGGGGATGGAGCAGCAGCCCGTCGACGATCTCCAGGGCCGCCTTCTGGATGTACTCGTGGGCCCGGTGCACAGGGTTGCGCGTCTGGAACCCGACGATGGTGCGCCAGTCCCGCTCGGCGAAGGCGGCGCGGGTCTCGGCCGGGTCCTGGCGGTAGGGCCGCAGCACCTCCTCCAGCTCCTCGCGCTCGACGACGGTGACCGCCCCCCCCACGAGCAGGTCGTGCTGCCGGTAGACGGAGGCGACGCCGGGGTGGTCCTCGTCATCCGTCCCGAAGACGTTCCGCGCCTCGGCCTGCTTGTCGTACGGATAGACCTCGTCGACCTCGATGACTCCCACGAGCCGTCCCGCGGCGTCGTGCAGGGCGGCCTCGCGGCCGGTGTCGAGCGAGGCGGCGGCATCCGCAGGCGCGGACAGGGTGATGGGCAGGCTCCAGAGGGTGCCGTCGGCGAGGCGCATCTCTCCCACGGTGCGCTCGTAGTCGGCGCGGTCCATGAAGCCGGTGAGGGGGCTCATGGCGCCGACGGCGATGAGGTCGAGGTCGGCGGACTCGCGGAGAGAGAGGGTGAGGCGGGGCAGGCCGCCGGCGCGGGCGCGGATCTCGCGCGCCCGCGCGGGTGAGGCCAGCCGCTGGACCAACTCGCCGCCGTGGGGTGCGATGGGGATCGTCATCGGGCCGCGGCCTCCGCCGGCTGTTTCGCCGTGCCCGAGGGGATGAAGCCCCGCGTCTCCAGGGCGGCCACCACCTTGGCGAGACTCTCCTCGACGCTCTCCTGCTCCGTGTCGAGGAAGACGTCGGGGTTCAGCGGCTCCTCGTACGGGTCGGAGACACCGGTGAAGTTGGGGATCTCGCCCTTCAGGGCCTTCTCGTAGAGTCCCTTCACGTCGCGCCGCACCAGCTCGTCGAGGGAGGCGTGGACGTGGACCTCGATGAAGCGGCCGATCTCGCCGCAGACTTCGTCGCGCACCTCGCGGTACGGCGAGATGGCCGAGACGATGCTGACGACGCCGTTGCGCGTCAGCAGATGGCTGACGAACCCGATGCGGCGGATGTTGGTGTCGCGGTCCTCCTTGCTGAATCCCAGCCCCTTGCTGAGGTTCGTGCGCACCACGTCGCCGTCGAGCAGCTCCGACTTGACGCCGCGCTCCCGCAGGAACGCCAGCAGCCGCTCCGCGATCGTGCTCTTGCCCGCGCCGGACAGCCCGGTGAACCAGACGGTCACACCTTTGTGATCGATGGTCACGCTTTCATCTCCTTCCGAGAGTAGTGTGTCGTGATGGGGCCGCGTCTGCCTCGCCCCGGTTGCCGGTCGTTGAGACGACTTCGGCCGTCACGGGGTCGATGTGGATGCCGCACTCCACCTTGTCCCCGCCCGACCAACGGCCCGCCCGCGGATCTTCCCCGGGCCTGACGGCGCGCGTGCAGTGGGTGCAGCCGATGCTGGGGTATCCGCGGTCGTGGAGGTCGTTGTAGGGCACGTCGTTCTCGCGGACGTAGTTCCAGACGTCATCCTCGGTCCACGCCGCCAGGGGGTTGATCTTGACGAGGTTGAATCTCGTGTCCCAGGCGGCGATGGCAACGTCGCGGCGGGTCTCGCCCTGGTCGCGGCGCAGGCCGGTGATCCATGCGCGCCTCCCCTCCAGAGCGCGCTCATTCGGGGCGACCTTGCGGATTTCGCAGCAGAGGTCGGGGTCGTCCTTCCACAGCTCCGGCCCGTGCAGGACGGCCTGCTGCCCGGCGGACAGATCCGGCCTGAAGGCCAGGGGAAGGAACCCGTAGCGGCGCGCGGCTTCGTCCTTGAGGGCGTGGGTCTCCGTGAACAGGAAGCCGGTATCCACGTAGAAGACCGGCACGGACCGGTCGCTCTTCATGGCCATGTCGAGCAGGACCATGCCGGAGACGCCGCCGAAGCTGCAGGC
>JAJDTN010000057.1 GCA_022827165.1 Candidatus Latescibacterota bacterium | reverse complement strand
CCGACGAAGGGGTTGGCCAGGGGCCGCACCTGCCCCGGCGGGTTGACGTACTCGAACAGCTCCAGCAGGAACTCGTTCACCGGGTGGCGCAGGAGGGCGACGTCGAGGGCGATGTCGTCGTAGCCGATCATGCGGTCGTACGACGGCAGGTTGCGGCGCTCGGAGACGCGCAGCAGCTCCAGGCCGAGGAGATCCCGGTAGAAGGGGATGGAGCGCTCCAGGCTGGAGACGGTGAAACCGTGGTGATGGCAGGCCTTCAGGGTCATATGGGCGGCAGCTCCGGGACCGCCTCGGCGGCGCCGCTGGCCTGGGCCCGCCGCGCCGTCTCGGCGATGGCCACGGCCTCCACGGCGTCGCGCAGGATCGGCGGCGAGGCGTTGGCGCGCACCATTCCGCGCACCTTGCGCAGGATGTCGGCAGCGCCGAAGGGGAAGTCGAAGTCGCTCATGGGCGGCGAGTGCACGGCGCCGCCGGGGCCGTAGGCGCTGGCGTGGAAGGCGCAGTGCCAGGGGGTGCCCACGTCGCAGCTCACGGTGACGCCCCGGGCGGGCCGGTCCGGGCGGTCCCCGTAGTCGAGGTGGAAGGTGTGCAGCTCGGTCTCACCCATGCAGCGCACCACCTTGACGCCGCCGCCGAAGAGCAGCTGGGCGAGGCTGACGGCGTGGATGTGTCCGGCCAGGGTCGTGCCGCCCCCCTGGATCGTGCCGAACTGAAGGGGCCCCGCCTCCGGCAGGCGGCCTCGGAACCGCGCCGCCACCGGCAGCACCCGCAGGATCGAGATCGAGCACAGGGGCGCCGCGTGGCCCTCGGCCAGCTGCACGATCTTCAGGGCGTCCTCGGTGCTGAAGGCCAGGGGTTTGTCGACGAAGGTGGGCACGCCCTTGCGAAGCCCGGGGCGGGCCAGTTCCAGATGGTCGCTGCCGTCGCCGTTGCAGTCGGCCACGAAGACGAGGTCGACGTCGTTGCTGGCCTCCTCCGGGCTGTTGCAGACGCGGGGGCGGCCATGGCAGACCGCGGCCAGGCACTCGGCCACGTCGCGGTCCTCGTCCCACACCCGGGCCAGGGAGAAGCCGTCGACCCGCTCCACGGTCATCGCCGCGGGATTGGCGTAGTTGGTGTAGAAGTAGAAGTGGGCGCCCCCCGTCTGCCACGAGTGGCGGCCGGAGTCGCCCGGCGGCAGGGGCCGTTGCAGGCGCAGGGGATCGTGGTCGGCGAAGAGCCCGGCGTAGTAGGCGCCGTGGGTGTCGCAGCGGATGAGGCCGACGCGGATCGGAGCGTCCATGGGGCACAACCAAAGGCCGCTGTTCCGGCTCGGGCAAGGGGCCCGGCGGACCGCAAGGATGTCACGCAACCGCCGCTGGAGGGGTCATGAGTGAGGGAGCCCGGATGACGGAGATCGACGAGGAGACGGCCTGGATCGAGGCGGCGCGCGGCGGCGACGATCTCGCCTTCGGCCGCCTCGTGGAACGCTACCAGGGGGCGGTCTTCGCCACGGCGGCGGCGGTCACGGGCGACCTCGACGCCGCCCACGACCTGGCCCAGGAGGTCTTCCTGAGGGCCTGGTACGGACTCGGCCGTCTCGACGAGGCGGCCTCCTTCGGGCCCTGGCTGCGCGCCATCGCCCGCAACCGGGGCCGCACCTGGCTCGAGCGGCGGCGGCGGCGGCCGGACAGGGAGGAGATCCGGATGGACGAGATCCCCGACGGCCGGGGCTCACCGGCGGAGGAGCTGGAGCGCGCCGAGCGGCGCCGGATGGTGCGGGCGGCCATGGGCCGGCTGCCGGAGATGAGCCGCGAGGTGCTGGTGCTGCACTACATGGAAGCTCTGCCGACGCCGCGGATGGCGGCCCAGCTCGGCCTGACCGAGGCCGCCGTGCGCCAGAGGCTGCGGCGCGCGCGCCGGCAGATGCAGAAGGAGGTGGAGGAGATGCTGGCTGAGACGATTCGGGCCGGGGCGCCCGGCGAGGAGTTCGGCGACGGCGTGGCCGAGCTGCTGCAGCGCACCCGGGAGCTGTTCCACGCGGTGCGCTACGGGGCCGCGGTGCCGATCCTGGCAAGGGCCCGCGACCGCGCGCCCCGGGACGGCCTGGTGTCGATGCTGCTGGCCGAGGCCCATACCTTCACGCGCACCGCCGAGGACCTGGCCGAGGACCGCGCCGCGTACGACCGCGCCCTGGCCCTGCTCGACGAGGTGGTGGAGGGCGAGCCCGGGAACACCCTGGCCCGTCTGCGGCGCGCGGCCCTTCGCTCCGTCCTGGCCCCGGCCGAGGACGTGGTCCGCGAGCACGAGGAGATCCTGGCCGCCGTCCGCGGCGGTCCCTTCGAGCCCGTGGCGCGGCTCGAGCTGGGGCGCCGCCACCTGGCGCGCGGTCTCGCCGCGGAGGCCCTGGAGCACTACCGGGCCCTGGAGCCGGAGTACCCCTGGCTGGCCTGCGTCCTGCACTCGGAGATGGGGGTGGCCCGGGCCATGGGCGGCGACCCGCCCGCGGCGATCGGCCACTTCGAGCGGGCCGTGGAGCTGACCACCCCCGAAGCGATGGCCGCCCTCCAGGACAGGTCGCGGCAGCTGATGGGCGAGGTCTACTGGAGCTTCTGGCGCAGCGTCGACAACCTGCCGGTGCGCCAGTCCCAGAACCACGCCTGGCTCGCCGGCCTGCGGGCCCGGGCCGGCGACTTGGACGCGGCCCGGCGGCACCTGCGCGCGGCGCTGGGCTTCCTGCGGCACGACGAGGTGGGACCGGCTCGGAGGGCGCTGAAGAGGGAGTTCGTGCACCGGATGGAGCAGATGTTCCCGGAGCTGGCCGCCGCGGAGGAGGTGCAGGCCCTGCGCCGGGAGATCGAGTCCGAGGAGCGGTCATGACGGCGACTGCGGCAGCCGCGCCGGCGCGCCCCCGCGCGGCGGCCCCGTCTCCCGGCGCCGGACTGCCTCCCATCGAGGAGCACGCCCGCGGCCTCGGCTTCGAGGGGCTGCTGAACTACCGGCTCTGGTGTCACCGCTCGGGGTTCGGCAGCGGCCTGCACAAGGACCGCGCCGAGCGCGCCCGGGAGCGGGAAGCGGCGCGCCTGCGCCCGAGGGCGCCGCACCACACCGAGCGGCGGCGGGAGATCATCGAGCGGCTGGTGACGCCGCGCCTCGACGCCGCGGGGGCCAGGCGCCTGGGAGCGCCGGTCTCGGCGGCGGGGATCGACCTCGACGCCGGGACGCTCCGAGCCCTGCGGGCCCTCCTGCTCCAGTACGACGGCTACGCCGACGTCCTGCACCGGCGCCTGATCAGCCGTTCCGGGCGCCACCCCAGGCTCGGGTGGGGGCTGGTGATGCTCGCCGCCCGGCACGCCGAGTGGTTGCGTCCCCCCGCCACGTGGGAGCCCGAGCCCCGCCACTGCCCATCGAACCACGGCCCCCTCTTCCGCTCCCTGGCGCGCCATCTGCTGGCCCGCTACGAGGTGCCGCGGTTCATGGACTCGGCGTGGTTCGAGGTCGACCCGGAAGTCGGCCGGCGGCAGCAGGGCTGGTGGATCACCGTCGCCCAGGGCGGCAGCATCCGCAGGGCCGACACGCCGGTCCGCCTGACGAAGCGGATGGCCCACGTCTTCCTGCGGGCCCCTCACAACGCCGCGTTGATGACCAACCTGAGGTGGGCCCAGGTGATCGGCATGGGGGGCGACGAGCGGCTGGCCCGGGCCATCCTGCGCACCCGCCTCGGGCGCCGCTTCGAGAACGACGAGTTCTGGAGCTCGGTGGTGCTGTTCCTGGTGAACAACGCCATGATGGACCCGAGCTGGGCCGGTCCCGTCGTCGACTATGTCCACAACATGAAGTACGCGCCGCGCCGGATCGTGCGCGAAGGCGGGGGCGTGGAGGAAGGCCCCCCGCCGCAGCCCGGATTCACCATGAAGGGGCGCAGCGCCACCAAGCTGCTGCGCCAGGTCGAGGCCTGGCACGGCGACCTGAACCGGGAGCGCTACGTCCAGTTCCAGACCTGGCAGCCGAGCGGCATCCGCCCCTTCGAGCTGGAGGACCAGACCGAGGAGCTGGGCAAGGTCCGCTGGACCGTGCAGGAGCTGGTGTCAAGCTGGGAGCTGGCCGCCGAGGGCACGGCCCTGAACCACTGCGTCGTCTCCTACTCCGATCAGTGCGCCGACGGCGAGACCTCGATCTGGTCGATCTGCGCCCGGCGCGATGGCGCCGATGAGCGGGAGAACGTGCTCACCGTGGCCGTCGACCTGCACCAGCGCGCGGTGACCCAGGCCCGGGGCAAGTACAACGCCCTCCCCAACCGCCGGCCGAACAGCGCCCGCCTGCGCCGCGCCGCCCAGGCGGGATACCTCGACCTGCTGAGCCGGTCCGATCACGTGCTGCGGGTGTGGATCGACCGCGAGCGGCTGCGGCGCACTTCCTGACACGGCCCGCGGGGGGAGACGCTCTCCCGCGCCGCAGGCGCCGTGCCCGGCTGCGCCGCTCCGCCCGGACGGGATGCCCCACCTCCTGGTCCGATGGCTTGCTGCCGACCCTGGACTGGCCGCGAGGGACTGCGCCGCCTCTGCCGAGCCCGTCGACGCGGAAGGGCGGCGCGTTGACACGGGCCTCCCCGGCGTCCCAAGTTCGGCCACCCGATCCCAGGTTGCGCGCAACCCTCAGAAAAGGAACCAGCGATGGCCGAGAAGGTGGCACTGATCACGGGCGGCGGCTCCGGCATCGGCAGGGCGTCGGCCCTCGCCCTGGCGGAGGAGGGGTACGCGGTGGTCCTGGCGGGGCGCCGGGCCGAGGTGCTGGAGGAGACCGCCTCCGAGGCCGCCGGCGAGGCCCTCGCCGTACCCACGGACGTGAGCGACCCCGCCTCGATCCGGGACCTCTTCGCCCGCGCGAAGGAGGCCTTCGGCCGCCTCGACCTGCTGTTCAACAACGCCGGCATCGGCGCCCCCGCCGTGCCCCTGGAGGAGTTGAGCTACGAGCAGTGGACGGCGGTGGTCGACGTAAATCTCACGGGGGCCTTCGTGTGCACCCAGGAGGCCTTCCGCATCATGAAGGACCAGGATCCCCGCGGCGGCCGCATCATCAACAACGGCTCGGTCTCGGCCCACG
>JAJDTN010000195.1 GCA_022827165.1 Candidatus Latescibacterota bacterium | reverse complement strand
GTCGCCGTAGCCGAGGGCGTTGACCGCCAGGCCGCTGACGAAGTCGAGGTAGCGGTTGCCGTCGAGGTCGAAGAGGTAGACGCCGTTGCCGCGCTCCAGGACGAAGTCGGGCCGGCCGTAGGTCTGCAGGATGTACTTTTGCTCCTGCTCGATGAGGTTCTCGGTCTTTATCGTCATGTCGTTCCCCTCTTTCCGCTAGCGAAGGATCTGCGAGCCCACGCCCTCGTCGGTGAAGAACTCGAGGAGCAGGGAGTGGGGGATGCGTCCGTCCACGATATGGGTCTTGCGCACACCGGCTCGAACCGAGCGCACGCCGGCGCGCACCTTGGGGATCATCCCCCCTTGCAGCACGCCGCTGTCGATCAGGCCCTGCACCTCGTCGACGCGCACCGTGGAGATCAGGGTCGACTCGTCGGCGGGATTCTCGAGGATCCCGGTGACGTCGGTGAGGAAGACGAGCTTCTCCGCCCGCAGGGCCGCGGCGATCTCTCCCGCCGCGGTGTCGGCGTTGACGTTGTAGGCCTCGCCGTCCTCCCCCCGGCCGATGGGGGCCACCACGGGGATCGTCTCGCCGTCGATCAGCTCCCGCAGCGGCGCCGCGTCGACGCGGACCACGTCGCCCACGAAACCCAGGTCCACGGGGCCTTCCCGCGTCTGCGCCACATGGGGGCGTACCTGGAGCACGCCGGCCTCGCGGGCCGAGAGGCCGCGCACGCGCCCCCCGAGGGACTCGATCTCTCCCACCAGGCCGTTGTTGACCTCCCCCGCCAGGACCTCCTCCACCACCTGCATCGTCTCCCGGTCGGTGATGCGCAGGCCGTTGACCCGCCGGGTCTCCACGTTGCGCTCGCGCAGGCGCCGGTCGATGGCCGGGCCCCCGCCGTGGACGACGACCGGGTTGATGCCCACGTGCTCCATGAAGACGAGGTCCCGCAGGACGGTGTCGGCGCCGCCCTCCGGGGCCAGGGTGCTGCCGCCGTACTTGACGACCACCGTCTTGCCGCGGAAGGCCTGGATGTACGGCAGCGCCTCGGCCAGGACCGACGCCTTGTCGATGTAGCTCTGAAGCTCCATCGGCGGACCTACCCGTCCTCCTCCCGGCCGCCGATGGCGGTGACCCGCCGCACCACGGCGCGCGCCTCGGAGGCGCTGCGGGACAGGACGAAGATCGTGTTCTCGCCGGCCAGGGTTGCCATCACCTCGGTCCACTCCAGTCGATCGACGGCCTCGCACACGGCCTGGGCATGGCCCGAGAGCGTTCGGATGACCGTCATGTTGCCGGCGCGGTCGACGCCGGTCACGTAGTCGCGCAGCTCGCGCTCGAAGACGCCGCGGTCGTTGTAGGCTCCCCGGATCTCCGGCAGGGAATAGCGGAAACCGCCGCCGGCGCGGGGTACGCGCACGACGCCGAGCTCGCGCAGGTCCTTGGAGAGGGTGGACTGGCTGACCTCGATGCCCCGGCGCGCCAGCGCCTCCGCCAGGCGCTCGTGGGTGTCGATGCGTTCGGCCTGCAGCAACTCCCGGATCGTTGCCTGGCGTGCCCTTCGGGTATTCACGGCCTGAATAACTATTCTCTTTTTTGGAATAAGTATTCAATATAGGCCGCTTCCGCGAACTGTCAATCGCCGGAGGAGCGGCGCCTCCGGCCCGCTGCCTCCCGCGGGGAGAGCAGCTCCGACAGCCGCTGCTTCAGCTCCGGCCCGTCGAGACCGCGCACGAGCCCGCCGCCGACGGTGATCGAGATCGCCCGGGTCTCCTCGGAGATCACGATCGTCACCGCGTCGGTCTCCTGGGAAAGGCCGAGGGCGGCGCGGTGGCGCGTTCCCAGACGCTGGTCCTCCACCTCCTCCGCCAGGGGCAGGGTGCAGCGGGCGGCGAGGAGGGACTCCCCCTGGATGACCACCGCCTGATCGTGGAGGGGCGAACGCGGCGTGAAGATGGCGGTGAGCAGATCGGCGGAGACCTGGGCGTTGATGGGCACCCCCGAATCGACGACGGCCCCCAGGCCCGCCTCGCGGCCGAGGACGATCAGGGCGCCGTAGCCGCGCTCCGCCAGCTGCACCGAGCCGTTGACGACCTGGTCGATCACGCGCGACGGCTCGGTCTTGTAGAACCAGCTGAGGAGGGGGCTCTGGCCGATGGCCAGCAGGAGCCGGCGCAGCTCGGGCTGAAAGAGGATGACGAGCAGGATCAGGAGGATCGACTGCACCTGCTCCAGCATCCACGCCAGGGCCATCATCTCGTGCTCCTGCCATCGCGCCGCCAGGGCCACGGAGACGAGCAGGAAGAGGCCGACGAGCATGTGGGCCCCGCGGTTGCCGCGGACCAGGGTGAGCAGCCGGTAGATGATCAGGGTGACGATCAGGAAGTCGAGGACCGACACCACCGTCACCGGGATGAACCCGAAGAGCTTGAAGAGGACGAGGCTGTCGCTCTGGATCACGGGGCCGCCTCCAGAAAGCGCACGGCGCGGACCGTCTCCTTCACGTCGTGAACGCGCAGGGCCCGGGCCCCGTGAATGACGGCGAGGACCCCCGCCGCCAGGCTGGCTTCGAGGGCGTCGCCGGGTGTGAGGCCCATCGGCTTCCAGAGGAAGGACTTGCGCGATGCGCCCACGACCACGGGGCAGCCCCTCACCGAGAACGACCCCGCCCGGCGCAGGAGCTCGTGGTTGCCGGCGAAGGACTTGCCGAAGCCGATCCCCGGGTCCACGGCGACGCGCTCCGCCGGGATCCCGTGGCGGGCGGCATGATCGACCCGGCCCTCGAGGTAGCCTGCGACCTCACCGGTCAGGTCGTCGTAATGGGTGTTCCGCTGCATGGTGGCGGGGGTCCCGCGACGATGCATGAGGATCACGGGAGCGCCGGCCTCGGCCGCCGCCGGGGCCATCTCCTCGTCGTGGGCGAGAGCGCTGATGTCGTTGACGATGTCGGCACCGGCGGCCAGCGCCTGGCGGGCGACCTCGGCCTTGACCGTGTCGACGGAGAGGGGGATGTCGCTGTGCCGCCGGATCGCCTCGATGACGGGCACGATTCGCCGCTCCTCCTCCGCCGCGGGCACCTCGGCCGCCGGGCCGTAGAGCGGCGGCCGGGTGGACTCGCCGCCCACGTCGACGATGTCGGCGCCCGCCTCGGCCTGGGACAGGGCCCGCTCCACGGCCGCGGAGGGCTCGGAGTAGCGGCCGCCGTCGTAGAACGAGTCCGGAGTCACGTTGAGGACCCCCATGACCTGCACCCGCTGGCCGAAGTCGATCCGGCGGC
>JAJDTN010000004.1 GCA_022827165.1 Candidatus Latescibacterota bacterium | reverse complement strand
GGTGGGTCGACTGGCGCAGGAGGCGGCAGACCGGCTCTGACAGGTACAGGCGCCGGGTCTGGGAGAGGCGGAAGATCGACAGCAGCCGCAGCGGGTCGGCGGCCAGCCACTCGGCGCCGCCGGGCAGCTCGATCTGGTTGTCCACGGCCACCACCCCCGGCTCCAGCAGCAGCCGCCGGCCCCGGCGGGGCCCCGCCGCCAGGCGGTCGAAACCGAGTCGCGCCGCGTGGAAGGCCTGGCTCGCATGCAGGTAGTAGTCCCGGAGGAAGGCCTCCACGGCCAGCTCGCGGCCGCGGTCGGGGCCGGTGCGGTCCGGCGTCCCCACGCGCAGCAGGTCCCCCTGCCTCGGCAGCTCGCCGGGGGCGCCGACGGCGCGGTCGAAGTAGCCGAGGCTGCGGGCCACGACGGGTTTGATCTCGTTGCCGAGGACGTCGTGCTTGCGGCCCATGGAGAAGTGCAGCTCGTGGCGGATGCGCCACAGGAAGCCGCGCCCCTTGGCCAGGGCCTCCAGGTCCTGCTCGTCGAGGTAGCGGCCGAGGCCCTCGGCGGCGTCGGCGGTGCGCTCGCGGGCCTTGACGGCCCACTCCAGCAGGTGGATCTCGCGCAGGCCGCCGGGTGACTCCTTGACGTTGGGCTCCAGCAGCTGCACCGAGCCGGTGTGGGCGCCGCGCTCCAGGTGCAGCCGGCGAAGACGCCCGGCGGTGCCCTTCGGCAGCCGCGCCAGCAGTCGCTTGCGGAAGTCGGCGAAGAGCCCGGCGTCGCCGGCCAGCAGACGCGCGTCGAGCATGGCCGTGCACGACTCCAGGTCGCGGGACATCTGCACGCACTCCGAGAGGGTGCGGCTGCTGTGTCCGATGTCGAAGCCGAGGTCCCACAACGGGTGCAGGACACCGGCGACGAGCTCCGCCTTCTTGTCGCGCCTGCGGGCGAAGAGGAAGAGCAGGTCCACGTCGGACCGGGGCGCCATCTCGCCGCGGCCGTAGCCGCCGAGGGCGGCCAGGGCGTGGCTCACGTCGTGGTGGGGGGCGGCCCCCGCCTCCCAGGCGTCGAGGACGACGGCGTCGGCGGTGGCGGCGATGCCCGCCGCCGTCTCGAGGCCGCCGGCGCCGGCCTGGTGGGCGCGGGACAGCTCCTCCATGCGCGACTCCCAGAAGCCGAGGCGCGCCTCGGTGGAAGCGCCGCGGTCGCGCAGTTGCCGGCGCAGCTTGCGCAGCCGTCCGTCCGGGGAGTCGCCTTCGGGAGGGGTCATGGCCCGGGCTGGGAGGCTCGCCGGGGCCGCTCAGGGCCGCCCGGCAGCAGAAGTCCGGAGGCCGGGTCCGCCCGCGCTCACTTGTCCGGGCTCCGCGCCTTGTCCCGGGGCCGCCGGGCGGGAGAGGCGGCCTTGCGCTTGCGCAGGCCGTTGCCGCGGACGGCCGGCTTGCCGGCGGGGGTCTTCCGGGGCCTCGGCCGGGCCTTGCCGCGGCCGGCGAGGACCACCTTCAGCACGCCGTCGAAGTCGTCGACCAGCACGAAGGAGACGGCGCCGCGCACCTCGGCGGGCACCTCGCCCAGGTCCTTCTCGTTGCGCCGCGGCAGCACCACGGTGCCGATGCCGGCCCGCTGCGCCGCCAGCACCTTGTCGCGGATGCCCCCCACCGGCAGGACCCGGCCGCGGAGGGTGATCTCTCCGGTCATGGCCACGTCGCTGCGCACGGGGCGGCCGGTGAGCATCGACACCAGGGCCACGGCCAGGGCCACCCCGGCGGAGGGGCCTTCCTTGGGCGTCGCCCCGGCGGGCACGTGCAGGTGCAGGTCGGACTTCTCCAGACTGTCCACGTCGATCCCCAGGTCCCCGGCCCGCGACTTCAGGTAGCTGAGGGCGGTCTGGGCCGACTCCCGCATCACCTCTCCGAGGCGGCCGGTGAGGATCAGGTTCTCCTTGCCGCGCATGCCGGTGGCCTCGATGAACAGGATCTCGCCGCCGGCGGCGGTGGCCGCCAGGCCCGTGGCCACGCCGACCTCGTCGCCGCGCTCGGCCACCTCGGGGTGGAACTGCGCCGGCCCCAGGTACTCGTCCAGGCGCCGGGCCGCCACCTTGATCGGGCTCTTGCGCCCGTCGACGAACCGGCGCGCCGACTTGCGGCACACGGTGCCGACCAGGCGCTCCAGGTTCCTCACCCCCGCCTCGCGGGTGTACTCCGCGACGAGCCGCAGGACGGCGTCGTCGGCGATCTTCAGCCGCGCCGGGGTCAGGCCGTGCTCGGTGATCTGCCGCGGCAGCAGGTGGCGCCGGGCGATCTCCAGCTTCTCCTCGGGGGTGTACCCGGGGATGGGGATCTCCTCCATGCGGTCGCGCAGGGCCGGCGGCACCGGGTCGAGGAGGTTGGCGGTGGTGATGAACATGACCTGCGACAGGTCGAAGGGGACGTGGAGGTAGTGGTCCTCGAAGGCGGAGTTCTGCTCGGGGTCGAGGACCTCGAGCAGCGCCGCCGAGGGATCGCCGCGGAAGTCGGCGCCCACCTTGTCGATCTCGTCGAGCATGAAGACGGGGTTGTTGGAGCCGGCCTTCTTCATGCCCTGCACGATGCGCCCAGGCAGGGCGCCCACGTAGGTGCGCCGGTGGCCGCGGATCTCGGCCTCGTCGCGGATCCCGCCGAGGCTGATGCGGGTGAAGGCGCGGCCCATGGCGCGGGCGATGGAGCGCCCCAGGGAGGTCTTGCCCACCCCCGGCGGCCCGACGAAGCAGAGGATGGGGCCCCGGGTCTCGGCCCGCAGCCGGCGCACCGCCAGGTACTCGAGGATGCGCTCCTTCACCTTGTCGAGGCCGTAGTGGTCGTCGGCCAGGATCGCCTCGGCCTCGCCCAGATCGAGGTGGTCGGGCGTCGACACCGCCCACGGCAGGTCCAGGATCCAGTCGATGTAGGTGCGGGCCACGGAGTACTCCGGCGACGCCGGCATCATCTGCTCCAGCCGCCCCAGCTCGCGCTCCACCGCCTCCTTCGCCTCCGCCGGCAGCTGCGCGTCCTCGGCACGCTGACGCAGCTCCTCGTGCTCGGCCCCCGAGGGATCGGACCCGGACAGCTCCTTCTGGATCTGGCGGAGCTGCTCGCGCAGGTAATGCTCGCGCTGGGTCTTGCCCATCTTCTCCTGCACCTGGTTCTGGATGCTGGCGCCGACCTCGAGGATCTCCTGCTCGCGCGCCAGCACCCGCGAGACGAACTGCAGGCGCTCGGAGATGTCGACCTCCTCCAGGACCTTCTGCTTCTCCTCGAGGGGCACGTCGAGGTAGAAGATGACGAGGTCGGCCAGCCGCCCGGGGTGCTCGATGTTGACGGCCACCACCTTCAGCTCCTCGGGCAGCTGCGGCGAGAGGTCGACGACGGCCTGGAACTGGGCGTTGACGCCGCGCATCAGCCCCTGCACCGCGGTCGACTCCTCGTCGCCGGTGTCGTGCAGCTCGCAGACCTGCCCCACGAGGAAGGGATCGGCCGTCTCGATCGACTGCAGCCGGGCCCGTGTCAGCCCCTGGATGATGAAGCGCACCGAGCCGTCGGGCAGGCGCCAGATGCGGTGGATCTTGGCGATCGTGCCCACGGGGAAGACGTCGTCGATCCCCGGCTCCTCCACCTCGACCTGCCGCTGGGTGAAGATGCCGACGGGAGAGTCATCCTCGGCGGCGCTCTCCAGCGCCTTGAGGGAGCGCTCGCGCCCCGCCGTGAGCTGGTTGGGCATGTGCGGATAGACGACGGTGTTGCGCAGCGGCAACAGCGCCATCCGACGCTCCGGGGCAGGATCGGCGGGAGGGTTCTCGGGGGTGTCGGAGGCCTGGCTCAAGACTCTCTCCTGGGTCGCTCCGGACGGCCGGAAAGGGCCCTCCGTTGAGCTCGTAAGTAACGGAGAAATCTACACTTCTGTGTGGTCCCGTGTCAAGGTCGAGGGGGGTCCGCGGCGGCCTCCGGCGCACCGGTCCGGCGCTTGACATCGTTCCCCAGGTCCGGGTATAGTGGCTGCATGAGTCACCCCACCGCTCCGCCCCGCGAGTCCGCCCTGCTCGTCGGCCTGGCCCTGCCGGGCATGCCCGCGTGGGAAGTGCGGGAGTCCCTCGACGAGCTCGCCCGCCTGGCCGACACCGCGACCCTGGCCGTGGCCGACCAGGTGCTGCAGACCAGGCCCCGCGTCGACGCCGCCTACTACATCGGCAAGGGCAAGGCCAACCAGCTGCGCGAGCTGGCCGAGGGCTGCGGGGCCGACATGATCCTCTTCGACAACGACCTCACCCCCGCCCAGATGCGCAACCTCGAGAAGCTCACCGAGATGCGCATCCTCGACCGCAGCGCCATCATCCTCGACATCTTCGCCCGCCACGCGCGCACCCGCACCGCCCACGTGCAGGTCGAGCTGGCGCAGCTGAAGTACCTGCTGCCGCGCCTGACCCGCGCCTGGACCCACCTGTCGCGCCAGGCCGGGGGCGGCGCCATCCGCGGCATGGGGGCCGCCGGCGGCCGCGGCCCCGGCGAGACCCAGCTCGAGGTCGACCGCCGCCTCGTGCGCACCCGCATCGGCTCCCTGCAGAGCGAGCTGAACCGCATCGGCTCGCAGATGGCCAATGCGCGCAAGGGCCGCGGGGACCTCTTCCGCGTCGCCCTCGTGGGCTACACCAACGCCGGCAAGTCGACCCTCATGCGGGCCCTCTCCGGCGCCGGCGTCCTCGTGCAGGACCAGCTCTTCGCCACCCTCGACTCCACGACCCGCTCCGTCGACCTCGAGGGCGGACCCCGCATCCTGCTCACCGACACCGTGGGCTTCATCAACCGCCTGCCCCACCATCTCTTCGCTTCCTTCCGCGCCACCCTCGAGGAGGCCGCCGAGGCCGACCTGCTGCTGCACGTGGTCGACCGCTCGCACCCCCAGTACGCGCACCAGATGGGCACCGTCGAAGGCGTCCTCGCCGAGCTCGGCATCGAGGACCGGCCGCTGCTGGTGGTCCACAACAAGATCGACCGCCTCGATCCCGACGGAGAAGAAGAGGAGGAGGAACTCACTTGCGCCGGGGAGGACGAGGTCGCCGTCTCCGCCCTCACCGGGGTGGGGCTCGACGACCTGCGAGGTGCGATCCGCGCCTACTGCCAGGAGCAGGAAGTCACCCTCGACCTCTGCATCCCGCAGGCCGAGGGCCGGCTGCTGTCGCAGCTGCACGAGCAGGGGGAGGTCCTGGAGCAGTCCTACGACCCGCGGGAAGTCCACCTGCGGGTGCGCCTCGGCCGCGCCTGGGCCGAGCGCTGGAGCCTGGAGCGCTTCCAGCCCAGCGGGACCGGCCCCTAACCCTCCAGCTTTCCCTCCTTCACGGAATCGGCGATCAGCCGCCGCGCGAACTCCCAGAGCGCCGGCGAGCCGTCGGCGATGTGCTGGTTGCGGTCCACCACCTGGGGCGCGCGCACGCCGTGCCGCCGCCAGCCGGTGACCCCGCCCATGTGGTAGTTGAGCAGCAGCGGCTGCAGCCGGTCGAGGGCGGCCGCGTACCGGGCCTCGGGCGTCTCGCGGGCCTCGAACTCCTCCCACAGCCGCCGCAGGGAGTCGCCCTGATCGGCGGGCAGCAACCCGAAGATGCGTTCCGCCGCGGCGGCCTCGCGCTCCTCCTTGCCGACGTTGGCCTCCTCGTCGTAGGCGAAGGTATCGCCGGCGTCGATCTCCACGAGGTCGTGGATCAGGTGCATGGTCAGCACCTTGCACAGGTCGACCCCCTCGGCGGCGTGCTCCTGCAGCACCACCGCCATCAGCGCCAGGTGCCAGGAGTGCTCGGCGTCGTTCTCCCAGCGGCTGTCGTCGGTGAGGCGGGAGCGCCGGAAGACCTGCTTGAGGCGGTCCACGGCGACGATGAACTCGATCTGCTGGGGGAGGCGCTCGGGGTCGGGGGGAGGCATGGGGTTGTGGCGCAGGGGTTGGAGACCACCATCAATCCTGGGGTTTCCGTTCGTTCAGTCTCCAGCCGTTCAGCCTCTTCACTTTCAGCTCTCCCCGGGGCACTTCCAGATTGACGCTTAAGTACCCTTCCAGCTTGGAATCGTCTCCAACTACGGAAAAGGGTACGTCCTTCTGCAGCGAGAAGCCGTGCTTCAACACGCACACGTGGAGGGTCAGGCCTTCGGTCCCAATGTCGTCCTTGTACTCGCCCTCCCGTACCTTGCGGATCTGCTCCCTGATCACCTCCAGTAGTTTGCGAATGTTAGTGCTGTTGGCGCTCTCCAGAAGGTGGAACCAGAGGCCCCATACAGGCTCGCGCAGCAGCTTCTGCACGTCCTTGAAGATTGGCTCTTTACTTTGCGCGCGCGCACTAATTCCGCCAGCCTTGAATTCGACGTTGCATAGGCGGCATCTCTCCAAGTCATATACAGTGAGGTCCGTCTGAGCTGAAGTCGCCTTCTCGCCCTTGAACTTGTAGCGCTTGTCGGTAGGCGTCTCGACGGAGT
>JAJDTN010000190.1 GCA_022827165.1 Candidatus Latescibacterota bacterium | reverse complement strand
GCCCGCTCGCCGCGGCCCGTCTGCTCGATGACAACAGGTACGATCGCCATGAGAGGGAGCATAGGGGTCCATCGCCCAAAGGTCAAAGCCGGCCATGGCTGATCCCGGGACCGCCCGTGGCACCGGATGGCGGCAGGCCGCCGGGTTTCCGCCGGGGGGAGCGATGCCGGAGGTCGGGGTCATCGGCAGCATCAACCTCGACACGATTCACCATCCCGACGGCCGAAGCAGCGACAGCCTGGGCGGAATCCTGTTCACCGCTTGTGCCCTGGCCCACCTCGGGCAGGGGCGGCTGCGCACCCGGCCCTTCGCACGGCTCCCGCGGGAGATCGAGCCGAGGGTTGAGGCTCTCCTGGGAGCCTGTCCCGAGGTCTCACTGGGGGGACTGCGGCGGCTAGACGGTCCGGGCTTTCGCTGCGAGATCCGCTATGACAGCGCCGGGCGCAAGAGCGAACGTCTCCGGGGGGACGTGCCGCCCCTCGCACCAGCCGACCTGCCTTGCTCGAACTCCTCTCTCGACGCCCTGCTCGTCAACTTCATCACCGGGTTCGAGCTCGAGCCGGACACCCTTCGCGGCCTCCGGCGCATCGTTGACGGTCCGATCCTGATGGATGTCCACAGCCTGACCCTGGCGAGGGACGCGGAGGGCCGCCGACACCCGCGTCCCCCACCTCTCTGGCCCCTCTGGGCGTCGATGGCCGACCTGATTCAGATGAACGAGTTGGAGGCCCGTACCCTGGGAGCCCCTGCTGAGGAGTTGCAGGAGTGGGCCGTCTCCCTTCTGGACCTGGGACCGAAGGTTGCCGTGATTACTTTGGGTGAACGGGGCGCGCTCTGCGCCTGGCGGGCCTCCGACGGCGGGGTTCGCCGCCTTCGCCGACCGGCGCAGGCGGTGCCCGAGGGCCTCCCGGTCGATCCCACGGGCTGCGGGGATGTCTTCCTGGCGGCCATGGCGGCGGGTCTGCTGGCAGGCGGGACGGTCCCGCAGGCCCTGGACCGCGCGATTCGGGCCGCGTCGCGGAACTGCACCCTGACAGGCATCGAGTCCCTCGGCCTCCTCGCGGAGGAGGAGGGACCCTGAACGGACGGTAGCCATGCCTCAACAGTTCGATTTCCCCAAGTCTCCCGTGCAGAACCTGCGCTTCAGCCCGCGCACGGTGTACCTCGTCCTCGCCGTCCTCGCCGTCCTGTGGCTGGCCAGCGGGATCTACACCGTCGATCCCGACGAGAAAGCGGTGATCCTGCGCTTCGGCAAGGTGCAGAGGGTAGTCAACCCGGGCCTGCACTACCGTCTGCCCTCGCCGATCGAGATGCAAATCATCCGCTCGGTGACGCGGGTCTACCGGGAGGAGATCGGCTTCCGCACCATCGACCCGGGTCCTCCGGCGCGCTACCGGCAGCGGCCCAACGAGTCGCTCATGCTCACGGGCGATCTCAACATCGTCAACGTCGAGCTCGTCGTGCAGTACAAGGTGAGCAACGTCGTCGATGCCCTGTTTCAGGTGCGGGGCCTGGGCGCTTTCGAAGGGGGAGGCGAGGGGCTTGTCCACGACGCCTGCGAGGCCGCCCTGCGGCAGGTCGTGGGCCGACGCGGCATCGACGAGGTCCTCACGGAAGGCAAGCTGGAGGTGCAGATCGCGATCAAGGAAAGGCTGCAGGAGTTGTTCCAGACCTACGGCTGCGGGCTCACCGTCGAGTCCGTGCAGCTGCAGTCGGTGGGCCCTCCCGAGCAGGTGGACGCGGCCTTCAAGGATGTGGCCAGCGCCAAGGAAGACCGGGAACGGCTGGTGAACGAGGCCAGGGGCTACCAGAACGACGTAATCCCCAAGGCCCGGGGCGAGGCCGAGCGCATGATCAAGGAGTCCGAGGCCTACGCCGTCGAGCGGGTGCGCCGCTCCCAGGGCGACGCCGACCGCTTCCGGGCGATCCATGCCGAGTACGTGAAAGCCCCCAAGGTGACCGAGAAGCGGCTCTACATCGAGACGATGGAGCGGATCCTGCCGGGGCTGCAGAAGTACATCATCGACGCCGATGGCCAGGGCGTCCTCAACCTCATCAACCTCGAGCGCCTGCAGCCGGCGCGCTCGGAATAGGGAGGCCGCCGCCATGCGCAACGCCGTCGGTGTCGTCGTCGCCCTCGTGCTGCTCCTCTTCGGCGCCAACCTCGTCTTCTACACCGTCACCGAGGTCGAGCAGGTCGTGGTCACCCAGTTCGGGCAGCCCGTTGAGGTGAACACCGAGCCCGGGCTGTACTTCAAGCTGCCCGATCCGATCCAGAAGACGACCTTCTTCGACCGCCGCCTCCTCGACTACGACTCGAACCCGGACCCCATCTACACGAAGGACAAGAAGACCCTCATCATCGACAACTACGCCCGCTGGCGGATCGTCGACGCCCTGACCTTCATGCAGGCCCTGCGAACCGTAGACGAGGCCCTGGCCCGGCTCGACGACGTCATCTACTCCGAGTTGCGCAAGGAGCTCGGCCAGCACGACCTGTCGGAGGTGGTGGCCACCAACCGCCAGGCGATCATGGACTCCGTGAGGGCGCGGGCGAACCTGGCCGCGAAGGTCTACGGGATCGAGGTCCTGGACGTGCGCATCAAGCGCGCGGACCTTCCTCCGGAGAACGAGCAGGCGGTCTACAATCGAATGCGGGCCGAACGCGCCAGGGAGGCCAAGGCCTACCGATCCGAGGGCGAGGAAGAGGCACTGAAGATCCGTGCCGAGACCGATCTGGAGGCGGCCACCATTGCTGCCGAGGCCTACGAGCGGGCCCAGGGGATCCGGGGCCAGGGGGACGCCGAGGCCCTGGCGATCTACGCGGCGGCCTACCGCAACGCCACCGGATTCTACCAGTTCACCCGGACTCTCGAGGCGTATGAGAAGTCGCTGCAGGAGAACACGGTCCTCGTCCAGCCCGCCGACACCGAGTTCTTCCGCCATCTCAAGGGGAAGTGAGGCCGGCCGCCAGGAGCGCTGAGATGCTGGTGGCGGTCACCGGCAACATGGGCGCGGGCAAGACCACCCTGGCCGCCATGCTCGAGGACCTCGGCGCCCGCCGGATCGATGCCGACGCGCTGGCGCGGCAGGTCGTCGACGAGAGCGAAGACCTGCGCTGCCGGCTGGCGGAGGCCTTCGGAGAGGACCTGCTCGACGGCCAAGGCAGGCTCGATCGCCGGGGTCTCGCCCGGCGGGCCCTGGCCAACGAGGAAGGCCGGCAGCGGCTGGAGGAGCTGGTCAGACCGGAGTTGGAACCCCGGATCTGGGAGGCTCTGCGGGAGGGCGAGGCGGGCGGTGGGATCGTCCTCCTGGACGCGCCCCTGGTCTTCGAGTGGGGTCTGCAGGACCGCTTCGACGCCGTCATTCTGGTCAATACCGAGTCCGGCCTCGCCACGCAACGTGTCGCCCGCAAGCGGGGACTCGCCCCCGAGGAAGTGCGCCAGCGCCGCGCCCTGCAGCAGAACGACACTCCCGAGGGATCCGTCGACTACGAGGTGAGCAACAACGGCGATCTCGGGTCCCTGCGCAGCCAGGCGGCGCGGGTCTGGGAAGGCCTGCAGCAACGGCAGGACCGGAGGGAAGCTTGAGTCGCAGGACGCCCCTGTGGGATCGACATCATGGAGCCGGGGCCCGCCTCGTCGATTTCGCGGGCTGGGAAATGCCGATCCAATACACTGGAATCCAGGGGGAGCACCAACAGACCCGGACGGGTGCCGGCCTCTTCGACGTGAGCCACATGGGGCGCCTGTACGTCTCCGGCCCGGGGTCGGCGGAGTTCCTCGATGGTCTGCTGCCCTGCGCCGTCGAGCCGTTGCCGCCCGGCCGCATGGCCTACACCGTCCTGTGCAATGACCAGGGCGGGGTCCTCGACGATCTCGCCGTGTACCGCCTCGCGGAGGAGGGGTTCCTCCTCGTCGTCAACGCGGCGCGCACCGAGTCCGACCGCGCCTGGATCCTCGAGCGTCTGCCGTCCGCCCTCCCCCGGGTGGAGGAACGAACCGGGAGTCAGGCGATGATCGCCGTCCAGGGGCCGAAGGCGGAAGGCCTGGTCACCTCCGTCATCGACGACTTCTGCAAAGGCCTCGGCTTCTTCGGTTTCACCATGGCCGAGGGCGCCTCGGGCGACTGGCTGGTCAGCCGCAGCGGCTACACCGGGGAGGATGGTTTCGAGATCATCTGCCCCGCCGCCGACGGCCCGGCCCTCTGGTCGCGGCTGCTCGAGGCCGGCGCCCACCCCGTGGGCCTGGCGGCCCGGGACTCGCTGCGCCTGGAAGCCGGCTTCTGCCTCTACGGACACGAGCTGACCGAGGACACGAGCCCCCTGGAAGCGGGTCTGGCATGGGCCCTCGCCCTGGACAAGCCGCGGGAGTTCCCGGGCCGGGGGCCGCTGCGGGCCCAGAGCGATGCCGGCCTCTCACGGCGGCTTGTCGGCCTCGGCCTGCTCGACCGGGGCATCCCCCGGGCCGGGCAGGTGCTGAGAGCCGGCGGGGTGCAGGTCGGCCGCGTGACCAGCGGCACTCACTCTCCCGTCCTGCGGCGCGGGATCGCCATGGGCTACGTGGCCAGCGGGCGCGCCGACGCGGGGACGAGGCTGGAAGTGGAGATCCGCGGCACGACGGTAGCCGCCGAGGTCGTGTCCCTGCCCTTCGTTCCGTCAAGGGTCCGCCGCCGACGTCCCCGGCGCGGCAGCCGCCCGAGGAGGAGCGCCGGTGAGCCGGTGTGAGGCCCACAGGTTCCACCACCGGCACATCGGCCCCCGGGACCACGAGATCGAGGACATGCTGGCGGCTCTCGGCCTTCACAGCCTCGACGACCTCGTGTCCGAGGTCGTGCCCGAGGCGATCCGCACCCACCGCGAGTTGCAGCTCCCCGAGGCGATCTCCGAGCAGGAGCTGCTGCACCGCCTGCGCCGGCTCGCCGGAGAGAACGGCGGCTTCCGCTCCTACATCGGCATGGGCTATCACGGCTGCGTCACGCCGCCGGTCATCCAGCGCAACGTGCTGGAGAACCCGGCCTGGTACACCCAGTACACACCGTACCAGTCCGAGATCGCCCAGGGCCGCCTCGAGGCGCTGCTCAATTTCCAGACCGCCGTAATCGACCTCACCGCCCTGCCCCTGGCCAATGCCTCCCTCCTCGACGAGGCCACGGCCGCGGCCGAGGCCATGGCCGTGCTTCACGCCGCCCGGCCCCGGCGCTCGAAATCGGTTCGGTTCTTCGCGGCGGCGGGATGTCACCCCCAGACCCTGGCCGTGGTCCGGACCCGGGCGCGGTGGCGCGGCTGGCAGGTGGAGGTCGGCGATCCGGCCACCGTCGACCTGAAGGGCGGAGAGTACTTCGGGGCCCTTCTGCAGTACCCGGACACCGAGGGCAATGCCGATGTCGGCCTCCAGGCCTTCTGCGAGCGCGCCGAGGCCGCCGGCGTGCCGGTGGCGGCGGCCACCGATCTTCTCGCCCTGACGCTCCTGAAGCCGCCGGGCGAGCTCGGCGTCCGGGTCGCCGTCGGCAGCAGCCAGCGTTTCGGCATGCCCATGGGCTTCGGCGGCCCCCACGCCGCCTTCTTCGCCTGTGCCGACGACTACCGGCGCCTGGTTCCCGGGCGGATCATCGGCGTCGCCCGCGACGTGCGGGGGCGGACGGCGCTGCGCATGGCCCTGCAGACGCGCGAGCAGCACATCCGGCGCGAGCGCGCCACGAGCAACATCTGCACCGCCGAGGTCCTGCCGGCGGTGGTGGCCAGCTTCTACGCCGTCTACCACGGTCCGGAGGGACTGCGGGCGATCGCCGCCGACGTCCACGACCGCGCCAGGGCCCTGGCCGGGACCGCCGAAGAGGCCGGATTCCGCGTCGAGCACAAGCGGTTCTTCGATACCCTCTGCCTGGCCGCTGACAGCTCCCGGATCGATGCCGCCCTGCAGCGGGCGGCGGAGCGGCGGATCAATCTGCGCCGCCTCGATGCGGGGCGGATGACGATATCCCTCGACGAGACCTGTGGCGACGACGACCAGCGCGACCTGGCGGAGGTACTCGGCGGGGGTGAAGCCTCGGCCGCCGCCTGCGGACCCGGCCGGTTCGAGTGGGGGGAGGAGCTGGTTCGGACCCGCCCCTTCCTGGAGCACGACGTCTTCCACGCCCACCGCTCCGAGACCGAGATCCAGCGTTACATGCGGCGTCTCGACGCCCGCGACCTGTCGCTGACCACGTCGATGATTCCCCTCGGCTCCTGCACCATGAAGCTCAACGCCGCCGCCGAGATGATGCCCATCACCTGGCCCTCCTTCGCCGGGCCCCACCCCTTCGCCCCGCTGGAGCAGAACGTCGGCTACCGCACCGTCTTCCGGGAGCTGGAGGCGATGCTGGCCGAGATCTGCGGCCTGCCCGGGGTCTCCCTGCAGCCGAACGCCGGATCCCAGGGGGAGTATGCCGGCCTCCTGGCGATCCGCCGTTACCAGGAGGATTGCGGAGAAGGGGACCGGCGGA
>JAJDTN010000142.1 GCA_022827165.1 Candidatus Latescibacterota bacterium | reverse complement strand
CCCGCCGTGCGCGTCGCCACCCTCCGCCAGTTCCTGCACTAGCGCGGCTTCCCGGTCCTCAAGGGCGGCCACGACAACCTCCTGCGCGACCAGGTGCGCGCGGAAGAGATCGACTTCGAGCGCACCCGGGCCTGGCTGCAGGACGACAAGGGCTTCGACATCTTCATCAACGCCGAGCCGGGACCCGAGTTCGACCGCATCGAGGCGGAGCTGCTGCTGGCCCTGCGCACCTGGGTCGACGAGGAGGTGGGGCGCAACCCCGTGGCTGTGGCTCTGCCGCGCAGGGACGCCTGGCTCCTCGGCCAGTGGGGGGACCAGTGCGGCGACGTCGTCTTCGCCTGGGACCACGGGTACGTGAGCGGCTACTACGGCCAGTGGCGGGGCATCGCCGGCGACGCCAGCGTGGGAGCGCCCAACGTGTACGGCGCCCACCACGGCGGCTTCCTGCCGACCCAGAGCCGGGACTCCTCCAGCTTCGGCTCGTGGCTGCTGGCCGGCCCCGGCGTCAAGGCGGGCTACGAGCGCCCGGCGGACAAGCTCGGCTACATCCACGCCGCCGACGTGGTGCCCACCTTCTGCCACCTCCTCGGCGCCGAGGCCCCGGCCCAGAGCCAGGGCACGGTGGCGCGGGACCTGCTCGAGGGGTTCGAGATGGAGCGGGGGCGGGAGTCCCTCGGGCCTGGCGAGCCTTGAGTCCCGGCCGTCCCCGAAGCCACATTGGAGTCACAGAGGAGGGAAGTGCAGGATGAGCACCGATACCATTGTGCAGGCCCGGATTGACAGCGATACCAAGGCCCGCGCCACCGAAGCGTTGCAAGCCATGGGCCTGTCGGTCTCAGACGCGATCCGCTTGCTGCTGCTCTGCGTGGCGGACGAGAAGCGGCTGCCCTTCGCCGTTCAGGTTCCCAACTCGAAGACTGTCGAGGCCATGAAGGAACTGGAGGAAGGCAGGGGCCGGCGCTTCAACAGTGCCGAGGAGTTGTCCAGAGACCTCGGCATCTGAAGTGTCGGCCCCTGCCCGCCTCCTCCCAGCTCAGGAGCAGCCCTGCCGCGCCTCCCGGCGCTCCCGCAGGCGGCGGGCGTAGGGCGACTCGACGCCGTAGCGGCGGCACAGCCGGCTGAAGCTGCGCGGGGCGATGCCGAGGGCCCGGCCGGCGGCCTCGTTGGTCGAGTACAGGCGGGCGGCGCGTTCGATGCGCTCCCGCTCGATGGGGCCCTCCCCCCGGTTCATGTCTCGTATACCGCCTCTCCGCGGTGCAGGCGCCGGGCGATCTGCAGCGTCTGGAGCAGCTCGCGCTGGGTCGGCGCCTTGGCCGCCAGGTAGCGGGCGGCAGCCACCATCGGGATCCGCTGCTCGCCGGCGTCGGTGCGCTCGCCGTGCTGGCGGATGGCGGCCTCGAGCATCTGGAAGCTGTGGAACTCGGCGTCCTCCCGCACCAGGGACTCGCTGAGCGCTCGGAACAGGGGTCCGGGTTCGCCCCCTGACACCAGGTAGCCGGAGACGAGCCGCCCGGCTTCGTCGACCTGCTGTTGCTGGTCGAGCAGCTGCAGGTACTCCTCCAGCGCCTCGCCGGGGTTCGCCGCGGCCGCTCCCTCGTCGGGCAGGCGGGCGGGCGGGACGTTGAGGAAGCGGTCGAGGTAGACGCGCATCGCCCCGTGGTAGACGCCGCGCAGCATCTCTGGCGACTCGGCCCTCTTCAGCATCTGGTGGAGGGCGTTGGCGTACGAGAAGGTGTGGAGCACCGCGATCCAGTCGGAGAACTCGTTGTTCATGTGGAACCGGGTGATGCGCATGGCCGCGGCCATCGTCACCGCCCGTGCCAGTTGCACCGGGCGCGCGCCCTCCTTCAGCGCCTCGTTCAGCTCCTCCACGATCGCGTGGGGATCGTCCTGCAGGAGCGTCTCGGTGAACTCGCAACCGCCTTGCCACTCCTTCGCCCGGCCTTCCTCCAACAGTTGCTCCAGCGACTCGAAAGTATCCCTCAGCAGCGTCACCAAGTCGACGGGGGAGCGCCAGCTGTTCTGCTCCTCGCTGCGCTGGGCGGCGCTCAACTGGCGGATGAGCGAGGGCAGGACGTCGGCCGCGTGCTCCCAGCCGATGCGGTCGAGCAACTCGAAGGCCTTGTTGATGAAGTCGATGACGTGGCCGCCTTCGAGGTAGAAGTGGTCGGTCGCCGCCGCCACCATCATCTCCGCCAGGTCGGACGGGCTCGAAGGGCCCTCGATGGCGGCCAGCAGGGTGCGCTCGGCGCCGTCGGCGTTGCGCACCTCGATGAGGTACCGGAACCACCGCCGGAGCGCGGCGTGCGGGATCTCCCTGCTCTCGAGAGGCCGGAGCGGCACCCGCGGCGGCTGGCCGCTGGTGTCCGACGCCACGTGCAGGATCCCCTGGTACAAGGGGGCGATGCGCTCGTCGCCTTCGAGGTGGTCGCCGACGTTGGCCATGGCCGAGAGGATCGTCATGCCGTTGGACCACCCGGAGCGCCGCCGGCGCGCTCCGTAGAGGCCGCTGGCCCGCACCACGTCGTCCGGGTCCGCGCCGGCGCGCAGGAGCGCCACCACGGCCTTGGCCATCACCAGCCTGATGTTCTGGTCCATGCCCTCCTCGAGCCGGCGCAGACCGCCCTCGACCGGGTCGCGAGGGGACGCGGAGACGTCGACGTACACGCGCCCGTCCCGGACCTCGACCGGGTAGACCGTGGCGTCGTCGGCAAAGAGGTCGAAGGTGCAGCCGCTCTTCAGGTCGAACCGGGCGTGATGCCAGTGGCAGGTCAGGATGCCGTCCTCCACGGTCCCCCGATGCAACGGGAAACCCATGTGGGGACAGCGGTTGTCGACGGCGTGCAGGTTCCCGTCGGAGTGGAAGACGACGATCGGTACGGGTCCGCCCGAGACCAGGACTCGTCCCTTGTGCTCGATCTCCTCCAGGGTCCCCGCGTCCAGCATTTTCGCCGATGATCCATCCATGATTCTCTCCTCTCGCTCTGCGGCTCCCCATGAGCCGTGGACCGAATCTGCAACTTCAAGTATACTTGAAGTCAAGGAGAATCTTCATGGCCGAGCTTGCGGAGTCCCTGACCATCGGTGAGGTGGCGGCCCGAAGCGGGGTCGCCGCCTCGGCCCTGCGCTTCTACGAGGAGGAGGGACTGATCTCCTCGGAGCGGACAGGCGGCAACCAGCGGCGCTATCCGCGGGCGGTGCTGCGCCGCGTCGCCGTCATCCGCGCCGCCCAGAAGATCGGCGTGTCCCTCCGCGAGATCCGCTCGGCCCTGGATGGGCTGCCCAGCGGACGCACACCCAACAAGGCGGAGTGGGCGAGGCTGTCGCGGGGTTGGAGGGATCAGCTCGAGGAGCGGATCGAGACGCTGGAGAGGTTGAAGGAGAGCCTGACCGGGTGCATAGGCTGCGGCTGCCTGTCCCTGCGGACGTGCAGGCTCTTCAACCAGGGCGACGAGATAGCATCCCGCGTCGACGGCAGCCTGCTGATGGGGAATCCCGCGCCGAGGCACCCGTCCGCCGGGTGATGGCGCCGGGGAGCACCGACCGTTCACCACATCAAGCCGTGCAGCGCACCCCGGCAAGCCGGATCGTCTACAGGCTCTGCAGCGCCCACTCCCAGGCCAGGATGACGATCTTCGGGCTCCACTCGCCGATGATGAGTCCCAGGAACAGCGGCTTCAGCGTGTTGTAGAGCCGCGGTCCGCCAAGGCGCAGGACGGCGGTCTTGATCGCCCAGGCGATGAGGATGCTGAGGAACATCTTGTGGGTCGCCAGGCTCACTGGAAAGCCGATGGGGTGGAAGGGCCACCACACGAAGCGTTGCCGGGCGAACATCAGCAGCCCCATGACCAGCGCCCCGATGCCGGTGTGGCCCCAATAGCCCCAGTTCGTCCCGGTACTCGTCTGCAGCCGGGCGGCCGCGTCCTGCCACTGGTAGTACCCCTGCTCCTTCAGCGTGTGGGTGATGTTCAGGCCCCCGTGCTCGTAGGCCGTGCCCAGGAAGACGGCCATGCCGCCGCAGATCGACACCGCGATGGCGATCAGCATGCTGGCCAGGAGCATCCGGCGGTGTCGGCGGATGCTCTCCTCCACCACCTTGAGGCTCTGCGCCGCGCAGGTCATCACCAGGATGATCATGTCCGCCGCCCAGGCATAGGTGAAGCCGAGGGCGACGATCCCCGTCGGCCCCAGGGCGCGGGTCCCGAGGCCGCCGACGATGGCGTCGGAGGCGATGATGGGACAGGCGAACCAGGGGATCCCCCCTTCGCAGACGACGCGGGTGATCCCCAGGTAGAGGAGGAAGGCCAGCCCCAGGTAGAGGAACGCGATCCAGGCCGGGAGTCCGAGGAGCCAGAGCCAGAAGCAGATGAAGGAGAAGCTGCCGGCGAAGAGGAGGACGGCGGTGCGGTAGGACATGATCTCGTCCCCTTCGCTGGCGTCCACCTCCGACGACAGACCCAGGGCGCGGCGCCCGACGGCGACGATGTGCCTCCGCCCGTTCCACAGGCCGACGACCACCAGGGCGATGAAGGCGCCCAACCCCTCGAAGGAGAAGGTCGTCGGCGAGCGCGTCCACGGACTCATAAGAGGGTCCGTGTCGCCGCCCCCCGTCAGCGTCGAGATGACCTGGTAGGCCATGTAGACGAAGTAGTAGAAGCAGATCCCCAAGGTCACGTCGCGGCGGATGAAGTAGGCGAACCCGAGCATCATGAAGCTGATGCCGAGGCGCACCTGCGCGACCTCGCGGAACAGGTAGACGTACTGCCCGCCCACGTGGATCGGGTCCAGCGGGAAGTAGCGGGTCAGACCGTTGTTGACGCCGATGATGAAGGGGAGGATGAAACCGAGCCAGAAGATCCAGTTGCGGAACAGGGGCTTGACCAGACCGGGGCGCGCGCCTTCGTCGGCGTCGTCCTGGATCATGGCGATGGGCAGCTGCATCATCGGGTAGACGAGCCGCTCGTGGTCGATCCACTGCTTGCGCAGGATGACGGCGACCGAGACCATGGCGACCCAGAGACACATCGCCATCGGCCCCCAGCCGATCAACAGGACCGGCAGCCACATCCCCCACGGCACCGTGCCGTCGCCGGACCCTTCGTAGAAACCGCGGATGTCCTGGAAGTAATGGGAGGGTACCACCCAGCTCGGAATGTAGGGGATCACCGCCTCGGCCCAGGCGTTCTCCGGGGAGATGTAGTAGGCCATGGAGGTGATGTGGGGCAGCAGGTAGTCGGGCAGGCCGTTGGTGGCGACGCCGGAGCCGACGATCCACATCACGTAGACCTGGGCCAGCTCGGGCGGCGTCAGCACCCAGTCGCGTTTGAGGAGTCCCAGCAGGGGGTTCACGACCAGCGCCATCAGGAACAGCATGAGGTTGGCGCCGATGGTGTAGTGCCAGGTGGAGAAAGCTCCGACGCGGAGGACGTAGGTGGAGTAGTTGAACCCCGCCCCGACGACGATGCACCCGAGGGTGCCGACGATGAGCCCGCGGTAGGTGCAGCCGAAGACGCGAGGTGTGTCCATGCGAGTAGAGGTCAGGTGAGCGCACCCTCCGCGGCCGGACGGAAACCGGTCAGGGTCGGCTCGACACTATAGCCACGGAGGAGTTGATGGGAATAGCTGCGGGGAGACGCCCCTCCTCCGGGTGATGGCGGGGCGAACTACATGGATCGAATGTTCTCACAATCTGTATGCGTCATGGGGACCGACAGCGATTGCTTTGGCAACTCCTTGCCCGAGATCTCGAAAGATGAATCTGTGCTTGTCATCCAGTCTTACAGAATGAAGCGGGGGCTGGTTCTTTCGCTGCCCACCCAGTTTCTCAAGGTTCCGGCCTGGCGATAGTTCTCCCCTCTCAAATTCATCGAAGAGATCAATCAGCTCTTTCTTCACCTTGGGATGTAACCTGCGAGCAGCCTTGCGGATGGATCCGCATCACTGCCGTCTCGCAGGAACTTCATGAGACCATCTCCGCCCCTTATCGTTCCGGCAACCTCGGAAGCCTGGCCGTCATGGATCAGGATTGTCCATCGAGCTTCTTCAAGCATGATCGTGAGTCTTCTGTAGAGATCATCCAGCTGATCCAGTTCCCCAATCCGTTCTTTGTAGCCTTCGCCAACCAAGTCAGACCGTAGATGTCGTAGTTCGACACGTTGCGCGTCAAAGTACTCCTCGGCCTTTTTCAAGAGAGGAACCGCAATGTCATCAGGATCAATCTCGTCATCCTCCGGGTAGTCCTTGGCAAGCTCGGCAAATCGTCTGTGGAACTCCTCGACCAATGGGGCCAGTCCCTCTCGGAGGGCTCTATACCTGTCCAAGTCCAAATCGGCCCTCAACGGCTCAGAGAGCCAGACCATTGTGCCAGTGACGTTCCGAATCGTCTCACCGGCTCCTGCTGGCGGCTGGGGAAATGTGCTCATGCCTCTTCTCCGTCACGATCTGGTGAATGATGGGTACAGTATCCTGTGACTCCGGTAGAGTCAAAAGGGGGATTCCAACCGTTCAGAGGTGCACTACCCCGCACGTTTGCAGATGCCGAGTTCGTGGTCATGAGCCCGGGCGGTACTCCAGCACCACCCGGTTCTCCGGCCCCCGCAGGCCCATGGTGTTCACCGCCCGCGCCCGCAGGCGGTTGCGCCCCGGGCGCAGCTCCCACTCGAAGGAGGGACCGCTCTCCTCCCACTCCCCCCGGTCCAGGCTGACCTCGAAGCGGTCCAGGTGGGGGATGGGGCCGGAGAGCCGCACCGTCAGCGCCGCCGCCGTCTCCGTGTCCCGCAGGTCGATCCGCGTCCGGTTCAGGTCCCAGTAGAAGTCCTCGGGCCGGTTGGTCTGCAGGGAGTACTCGGGATACCTCGGGTCGAGGCTGTCCGTCCACCACAAGTGGCCGTCCCAGTGGTACTGGTCCATCCCCTGCTCCAGCTCCTGCGGCTCGGGGCGGTAGAGGTGGTCGTTGCGCAACGGCATGCCGAAGCGCTGGTAGAGCTGGGCGAACATCGTCCGAAGCCGCTCGTCGGGGACGGGCGGCGGCGGCACGAACTCCAGGTCCTCCATCCGGCCGGCGGCGCCGAGGCGGTGCATCTCGAGGGCGTTGATGGGGACGCCGTCCTCCTCGTACTGGAAGGCGACCTCGTGGCCGGGCAGGAGGCCCGGGTCCTGGAGGATCCACTTGCCGTGCTCGTCGGACCAGATCTCCGCCAGGCAGTGGTGGTCGACGATCACGGGCCGGGCGTGGTAGCCGAGGGAGGCGGCGCACTGGCTGAAGACGGCGGCGTAGTGGGTGCACATGCCCAGGGCCAGGTTCTGCGGCGCCAGCTCCAGGATCTCGAGGGCGTCCCACTGGGGGCAGTAGTTGTACTCGTTGTCGTTCCACCCCTCCCACTGGCGGCGGACCCACTGGCGCAGCAGGGCGAACCTCTCCATCTCGGTCTGCCCGGGGGCCACGACCTCCTCCAGGCGGTACTTCTCGCGCAGGTGGCGCATGCGCGGGTGGTGCGGGTCGGCGTAGTCGAAGGGGTAGGAGGAGGCGGCCAGGTCGTTCTCCGGCGCCGAGATCACTGCGATCCGGCGGCGGTTCTCCCCGACGGCGCGGCCGGAGGCCTCGATGGTGACGCTCTTCAACAGCGGCGTGACGGCGGGATCGCCGCTGGAGAGGGTTGCCCGCCATTGCACGAACCGCCCTCCGGGCAGGGCTTCTCCCGAATCGACAGCGCGCCAGGAAGTCCACTCGTCCGAAGCGTACAACGCCGTCGCGCCGGATCTCACCTCGAAGCGCACCGAGGTCCCCGGCGGCGTCTCAGGAACGGCCGACAGGCGCAGGGCCTTCAGGTCAAGACCGGGAGCGACCGCCTCCTCCGCGGCCAAGTCGATGACGGGAGAGGTAGCCACGCCCTCCCGCGGATGGCCGCGGACCCTCAGGCGGACGACGTATTCCCCCGAAAGGTCGTTGTCCGCCCCGAGCATGTCCCCCTTCCACTCGCCGCGGCCCCCGAGGCGCTTGAAGCTGTTGCGGCCGGGCTCGTCGGCGTCGATGACCAGCGACCCGGCGCCGGAGAAGACCAGCTCGTTGCGGCCCGGGCGCAGCCAGTGGCCGGGGATCGTCTCCCGGTCCCAGCCGCCGGTGAGCATCTTCTCGAGGTCCTGCACGTGGCGGATCTCGTGCCCGTTGACCGAGATGAGCAGGGGCTCCTCCTCGGTGCCGCCGCCCCCGTGGAACAGGACCTCCGCCGACTCCACCGCCGCCGGCAGGTCGAAGAGCTTCTTCGCCTCCACGGCGGGCGTCAGGCTCTCACGGATCTTGGAGCTGCGCGCCATGGCGTCGGCGATCAGCCACGTCGGCGCCAGGCAGAGCCCGCCCTCGTCGGCGCAGTAGCCGGTGAAGCGGTCGCGGGTGCAGCCGGCGAGGGCTTCGCCTTCGAGGGTGGTCTTCCACTCGGTCATGGGTGGCGCGGCGGAGGTGGTGCCGGCGGACACCAGCAGCGCGGCCAGGGCGAGGGGGGCGAGGCGGGGAACCCGCGGGGATCCTTCGCTATCGAGATACTCGCGCCGCCGAGAATCGCGCATGAGGGCTCGCCGTTTCATGTGTCGCGTTGTGCCGCTGCCATCCGGGCTACCGAGGTCTGTCCCGGGGAGAGGTGATCACCTCGGCAAGGCGGAATCCCTGGCCTCGCGCGCGATGGCTGCGCCAGGTCTTGCGGGACTCCGGCCAGAGCAACCTCGCCGCCGGGTACAGCACCGCGCCGCCGACGCCGCCCACCACCGACGCCGCCAGCAGGAACGCCCGGTCGTCGCTGTCCCAAGGGTTGAAGCCTCTCGATGAGGCAGCGGCCACTTCCCGGTCGCTCTTCCAGCGGTCCTTGTACAGGAAGGAACCCACGGCGGTGAATCCGGTGACAGCCCCTTGGAAGGACCAGCGCGGGACCTCCTCCAGCCGCTCGGGGACGGACGGCCATCCCCGCCTCCTCCCCTCGACGCGGATCTCCTCGATGGCGGCCAGGGACAGAGCGACGGTGGGCCTGTCGTGAACGGAATTGGGCGAGTGGACGCGAACCTCGCGCATGGAGAGATAGCGGCGGGGGATCTGCCGCACGGTCTTCCACTCCTCCGATGACAGAAGGAGATACTCCCCGTCCGCCTCGATGGCGTTCACGGTGACGGGCCGGCTCTCGCCCTCATCAACTGCGCAGGTGCTGTCCACGCCTCCGTCCTCGCGGAAGAAGATGGACAGCCGGTCCTTGCTGGTCAGCTCGAACCGACGAGAGTCCGCCGGCCCCGGCCGTGCCGGGTCATGGAGGACGAAGCGGCTTTGCGAGCACCCCACGCAGAGCAGAACCGACAGTGGCAGGAAAATGTGTGTCTTCATGGTGAGTCCTCCTTCGCGGCTCCATCCGCGAACGACTCCTCTCCCCTCTCCTCCTGCTTCCGCCTCAGCTCCGCGATCTCCTCGGCCGTCAGGCTCTCCTCCGCCGTCACCGTCGTCCGCTCGATCAGCTCCAGCCTCAGCTCCCGGCGGGTCAGCCACTCCCAGCGGGCGGCGTTGACCGGGTGGGGATGCGGATGAACGTCGTCGGCCGCGATCTCCTCGGCCACGATGTGAAGATACCCCGAGGTGACGCCGTCGTGCTTCAGGCTATCGTCGGACATGGACAGGAGGGACGGTCGATGGGAGAAGGCCTTGGCCACGTCCCGGTTCTGAGTGATCGAGCTGCCGGACCGCAGCCGCTTCAACTCCTGCTGGGAGCCGTGATACCAAGTGCGGCTGTGGTCCCAGTCCGCCACTCAGTTCGTCCTGTTCTTCTCCAGCCAGGAGACCGCGAAGTCCACCACGTCCGTCTGCGGCATCAACTGGCTGTCGGCGAGACCGACCCGGCCGCGGCGGACCGCATGGCCCGCCTCCGACTGCAGGTAGTCCTCGCCCACGCGGTCGAAGTCGGAGCTGTCGGTCTCGAACTCGGAGAAGGCGACCCATCCCGCGGCGGCCGGCGCCCCGTCCTCGATGGTCCGCTTGGTGGCATAGTCGGCCCGGTACTCCGCCAGGTGCATGGAGGTGTTGCGCTCATGTCCCACGCCGAGGAGCAGGATGTGGGCGTGCAGATCGTAGAGCCGCCCGAGAGGCGAGTCCTCGCCCAGGCCGTTGGCCAGGGAGTGGTCGGCGGTGATCTCCCGCGCCCGGGGGCCGCGCGCGCAGACCGAGACGTGGGGATGGTCGCTGCGCAGGACCCCCGCCTGCTTGCGGAAGGTCTCGGGGATGACGCCCATGGCGCGGGTCGGCGTGAGGTCCGGGTCGAAGGCC
>JAJDTN010000238.1 GCA_022827165.1 Candidatus Latescibacterota bacterium | reverse complement strand
CTCATCTCGAAGGCCCTGGACATCTTCTGCATCAGGTAGTCGGTGTCGTTCACTGGTTCTCCCTTGGCAGGGCGGCGCCGGCGGCTCCGGCCTCGCCTCGGCGGCGCGTACGCCGGGTCTGGTTGGTAGGGCTGTCGCCTGGGGTGGATTCGTGGGGCCGGCGAGCCCCTCGCTGCGCTCGGGTCTCTGGGTCCTCTGGATGCGGGTAGTTGTGATCCGCCCGGCGTAATGCGCCGCTCGGCTCGGCCTGCGCCGCCGTCGCCGCCCTGGGTGGGATCACCGGCAGACACCTCTCTGGGCCGTGTGGCGCCGGGCGGGGGTTCTGTGCCGGGCGGGGGCGCCGGCGCCACTCGATCCGGTGGCGCGCCTGGACTGATGGGCGCCGTTGCGGGCATGCCCGACTGCGGTGTTTATGTTAGGCACCGATGAAGAGCACGGACATGGATAGGGAGAGATCGCTGATGTGTCTTGCAGCCGTGATTCACGGAGCCGAGGCTCCATGGAGCTGAAGCTCTACGACTCCTACGCGCGCAGCGAACGCGTCTTCGAGCCCCTCGGGTCGCCCGTCGGGCTCTACGCCTGCGGGCCGACCGTGTACGACTACGCGCACATCGGAAACCTGAGGACCTACGTCTTCGAGGACTTGCTGCGGCGGGTGCTGGAGCACAACGGCTACGAGGTTCATCACGTCGTGAACATCACCGACGTGGGCCACCTGACGTCGGACGCCGACACGGGCGAGGACAAGATGGAGCGGGGAGCGCGGCGCACCGGCAAGAGCGCCTGGTGGGTGGCGGACTTCTACACCCGGGCCTTCGAGGAAGACCTGCGCCGGCTCAACGTCCTCGAGCCGACGGTGTGGTGCAAGGCCACGGCCTACATCGACGAGCAGATCGACGTCATCCGCGCGCTGGAGGAGCGCGGCTTTATCTACAAGACCTCCGACGGGATCTACTTCGACACCTCCCGGCAGCCGGACTACGGCCAGCTGGCGCGGTTGGACGCGGAGGGGCTGCAGGCCGGCGCCCGCGTCGAGCTGGGCGAGAAGCGTCTGGCCACGGACTTCGCCTTGTGGAAGCTGAGCCCGTGCGGCAGCAGGCGGCAGATGGAGTGGGACAGCCCCTGGGGGCGGGGGTTCCCGGGGTGGCACACGGAGTGCGTGGCCATGTCGCAGTCCCATCTGGGCCCGCAATTCGACATCCACTGCGGCGGCGAAGACCATCTCGCCATTCACCATGTGAACGAGATCGCCCAGGCCGAGGCCTGCTACGGGACCCGGCTCGCCCGGTTCTGGATGCACGGCCGGTTCCTGGTCCTCGACGACGAGCGCATGTCCAAGTCGAGCGGGTCCTTCCTGACTCTCGACAGCCTGGTCGAGGCGGGATACGACCCGCTGGCCTACCGGATGTTCCTGCTCGGGGCGCACTACCGGCGGCCCCTCAGCTTCAACTGGGAAGCCCTTGACGCGGCGACGGCGGCCCTGGAACGGCTGCGCCGCACCGCCCACGCCTGGGGTCCCGCCGGCGAGCCGGACCCGGCCTCCCTTGAGGCGTTCACGCGCTGCCTCAACAGCGACCTCAACATGCCCCGGGCCCTGGCCGTGGTCTGGGACCTGGTGCGGTCGGAGCTTCCCGACGAGGTGAAGAAGGGGACGCTGCTGGCCTTCGACAGCGTCCTCGGCCTCGGTCTGGCGGACTGGGAACCGCCCCGGGAGGAGATTCCGGCCGAGGTCGAGGAGATGGTGCGGCGGCGAGCCGAGGCCCGGGGGCAGCGGGACTTCGAGACTGCAGACGCCCTCAGGGCGCAGATCCTCGAAGCCGGGTTCGACGTGGACGACCTGCCGGACGGCCCGAGGGTGAAGAGGCGCTCCTAGGCAGGGGCGGCGCCGGCGGCTCCGGCCGCGCCTCGACGGCGCGTACGCCGGGCCTGATTGGTGGGGCTATCGCCTGGGGTGGTTCGTGGGGTTGGCGAGCCCCTCGCTGCGCTCGGGTCTCTGGGTTTCTGTAATGGGTGTGGGTGTTACCCGGCCGGCGTAATGCGCCGCTCGGCTCGGCCTGCGCCGCCGTCGCCGCCCTGGGCTCTCCGTGCCGGATGAACTTTTCCCCGCTGACGTCCGCCTTGCAGTGTGGAAGGGTGGACGACGCATCATGACTGGCCCAGGCGACCATGTGTTGGCAGAGCAGGTTCGGCAGGGCTGCGAGGACGCCTTCGTACGGCTGGTCCGGCGCTACGAACGGACGCTGGCGCGGCTGATCCGCGACCAGGTCGGCAGCGGCGACCAGGTTGAGGATATCCTGCAGGAAACCCTGGTGCACCTCTGGAGCGGCCTGCGCCGGGACACGCCGCGCGATGTGCGGCCCTGGCTGCTGCAGGTGGCCCGCAACCGCTGCCGCGACTACTTCCGATCCACCCAGCGTCGCGAGCTGTTCGTCGAGACGGAGGTCTTGGCGCCCATGGTCAACCGCCTCGGCGTGGCCCAGGCCCGGCAGCGGGAAGCCGCCGCGGCCGTGGTCGAGGCCATGGAGGAGGTCCCCGACCGTGAGCGGGCTGCCCTGCGAGCCTTCTATCTGGACGGTCTGAGCATTGCCGAAATCGCCGCCCGCCACCGCTGCCCCGACGGCACGGTCAAGCGCCGACTGTCCCACGGGCGCGACCACATCCGCAGGGTGCTCGGTGTCACCCCCAAGATGAGGAGCAAGACCATGAGCGCTGGACAACAACGGCCCTTTCCCCGGTTCCGGCCCGAAATACGCATTGCCGCGAGCCAGGAGGACCCCTTCCGCATTGACTTCAAGGAGATGGCCTGGTGGTTCATCGTGCCCGAGGTAGGCGACCGCGTTCGCCACGGCTCATACGGGCCTTCCACAGACGGCGAGGCGCGGTGGAGGCTGTCCCAGACCGTCTCCCTTGCGGCCAGCCGCCCCGCGGTCATCCACGGCCGTCCCTGCGTTGAAGTGGAGGTGGAGGAGCACCATCTCGCGGCGATGGTGGGGGACCACACGCCCACCGAGGAGAAGAACCGCATCGTGAAGGTCTGGGGCCGCCTTGCCGATGACTCGGTGGAGTGGATGGCGGTGAAGTCGTTGGGCGCGGACGGCACGCGGGAACTGATGACCTTTCTCGACGAGGGGTTCCACGACGACTGGGACCCTTCGCCGCGCCTGATCGAGGATCGCGGCTGCCTGCGCCAACAGGCCGACGGCTCCCAGATAACCGGAGCCGGGGTGTTCGACGTGCACATCGGCGAGCAGTGCTTCACCTGCATGCGCGTCTTCGATCTGGAGAGAGAGACCAGCGAACGCGACGTCCTGGTCGAAGCTTATGTCACACGCACCGGACGCACGGTGCTGTTCCGACGCTACAACGGCAACCGATGGGGCAAGAGAGACGCCCCTCCGCACGGTTGGGGCGAGGAGATGACCTGGGAAGAGGACCTTCCCCACAACCACCGCATGACCATCGGCGGAATGACCTTCGTGCACTACTACGACAGCCTGACGGACGCGGCCTGCGTTACGGAGTGACGGCGCGGCCGATCCTCGAATCACTCATGGCGCAGGGTTCGACGGGCCTGGCGAGCCCCCCCTTCACTCGGGACGCCACACCGGGTGGGTGACATGCAGCAGATACGCCCGTTCCGGCACGGTGATGATCGTCTGCGTCCCCTTCTCGATGCAGCCCAGGTCCCCCGCCTCGTACTGCACCGGATCCTGGCCCTCGACCTCGATCTCCAGGTACCCCTCCAGCATGAAGAAGACCTCGTCGTAGTCGAACGTCCACGTCAGCCGGCTGGGCTCGACATACTCGGTGAAACCGGCCGACAGCCTGTCGCCGGCGCTTCTGATGGGATCGGAAACCCGCACGGTGGCGCCGGGCGCATCATAGGCGGCCAGACCCCTCTGATCCTTCTGCACTCTCCAGATCACGACGCAACTCCTTTCAGATGTATCCCGCCGAGGTGAGAATGTCGATCTCGTCGCTCAGCCGTTCGAGGACGTGATCGGGGTAGATGGACATGCGCTGGAAGGGAAGGTTGTCCCGCCCGATGGCCGGCATGTAGTTGAAGAACACCGAGCGCCGGATCGAATCGTTGGTGACGGGAAAGGCGTTGTGGGTCATCCCCTCCGAGAAGACGACGACGTCCCCGGGCCCGGCCAGCACCGGCACCGCCATCGGGTTCCTGCTCGCGTCGGTCATGTCGAAGGGACAGGGGAAGTTCGCCTTGTGGCTCCCCGGGATCGCGGCGAAGGGGCCGTTCTCCACGCGGGTCATGTCGGAGAGGATCACCACGCTCTTGGTGCTCTTGCAGGCGAACCGCCCCTGCGTGTGGTCGTAGTCGTAGTAGATGTCGCGGTCCAGCGGAAAGCCGCCGTTGTGGAGCCCGCCCCCGGCAACAGGTCCCACCTTCTCGATAAAGTAGGTCGCCGAGATGTAGACCGGGCCGCCGGCGAGCTCGCGGTGGATCGACTTCATCACCGGATCGCGCACGATGCGGTCGAACCTCCCGGTGCCGCACAGGGCGTGGTCGACCCGCCCGATGCCGCCGGTCCCGGGGTTGGGGCGCCGGTCGGGGCGGTGATCCCCCTTCCAGAAGGGGTGTTCCGGGTCGGACATCGCCGCGGCCAGAAAATAGCTGGCGACCCCGAGCCGTGTGTAGGTCTCGTACTCGACGGGGATCGCCTGAAGCTCGTCGATGCCGGCGTGGAACTCCGCCACCGCCGCCTCGTCGTAGTGGCCCTTCAGAACGATGTACCCCCTGAGGTCGAACTCGTACTTCTGCTCCGGGGTCAGGGCGAGGGCGGAATCAGTGGAGATCATGTTCCGGGTGCTCCTTTCTCGGCTCCTCGAGTCACTCATGCCGTAGCGCCGTCGACGGGGCTCGACCACGCCGCCCGCAGGGTCTGCGAGCAAGTCGTGAGCACCGCCAGGACGAGGACGGCGGCGGTGGCGGCGGTGAAGACCCCCGGCCCGGGCGCGGCAATTGACCTGGTTACTTGACCAGGTTAGTCTATCGCCAGACTGGAGACACCCCATTCCGGTGGAAGGTGAGCCGACCATGAAAACCATGGGCATCTCGGAGTTCAAGGCGAAGTGCATAGAAGAGCTGAAGACCGTTCACGATACGGGGGAGTCCCTCGTCGTCACCTTGCGGAAGCGTCCCATCGCGACGGTCGATCCCTACCGGGAGACTCCACGCAAGCGGGAGCTGGGGACCCTGCGCGGGCGCATGACCATTCACGGCGACATCGTGGACTGTGATTTCGCGGACCACTGGGAGTGGGAAGGTTGAACTTCCTGATCGATACCCACGTGTGGATCTGGACCCAGGAGTCTCCGGAAACCCTGGGTCCCCATGCGCGCAGGGCCCTCGCCGCGGAAGAGAACCGCCTCTTCGTATCCCCGGTGTCGTCACTGGAGCTGGCGCAGCTCGCACGGGCAGGGCGCCTGACCCTGGCGGGCCGGCTGCAGACGTGGGTCTCGGAGTCGATGCAGGCGTTGCTTGCGGAGACGATCTCCCTCGACCACGAGACAGCGGTTGCGGCGTACGACCTGCCCGGAGAGTTCCATCGGGACCCCGCCGACCGCATCCTGGTCGCCACGGCGAGAGTCCACGACCTCACCGTGGTGACCGCGGACAGCCGCATCCTCACCTATCCTCATGTGATGGCGCTCGACGCGCGCGACTGATTCCTCGAGCAACTGGCGCGCCGGTCTCTGGGTGACAACCGCCCTTGACGTGGGTGATTATCACCCATATCGTGGGTCCATGGACACGGATCACCTGCTGCCCCGTTTTGCCTCCGAGAGCCTGGAGCAGGCGCTGAGAGTCATGCCCGTGGCTGTTCTCACCGGCGCCCGACAGACCGGCAAGAGCACCCTCGCCCGCATGGATCCCATCGGGGCGGACAGATCCTACTTCACCCTGGACGACTTCGGCGTCCTCGAGCAGGCTCAACGCGAGCCCGACGCCCTTGCCGCACGGGCCGTGCGGATCACGCTCGACGAGGTGCAGCGGGTGCCGCACGTGCTGCTCGCCATCAAACGCCTCGTCGACGCGGACCGGGTCGCCGGCCGCTTCCTCCTGACCGGGTCGGCGAACCTGCTGCTGATGAGGGAGGTGGGCGAGACCCTGGCCGGCCGGGCCAGCTACCTGACGCTCTGGCCCATGACCCGCCGCGAGCAGGGCGGGTCGGCCCGGCCAGGGATGTGGAC
>JAJDTN010000149.1 GCA_022827165.1 Candidatus Latescibacterota bacterium | reverse complement strand
CTGCCGCAACGAGAACACGGCGACGGCGGAGGTGAGTGCGCAGATCATGGCCACGTAGAAGTCGCCGAAGAGGGTGCCGATGAAGAGGGCGAGGAGGAAAGAGACGACCAGGGCGAGTTGGGGGCTCAGGAGGATCGTCAGCAGCATGGCCGCCAGGGGAGTGGGCACGAAGTAGGTGGGGATATCGTTGACCCGTATATAGGAAGCGCTCCCCGCCGTCGACAGGGTGATGATGGCCAGGAGCAGCAGCAGACTGGGGCTGTCGAAGATGGCCCGTTCGCGGGCGGACAGGTAGAAGCCGAGGACGAGCAGAATGAAGGCCGCGATCACACCGGAGCTCAGGACCTGGTAGAGGCTTGTGGCGAAGTCCTTCTCGGCCACCTCCGTCAGATGCTCCGCGAGGGCGTCGAGAGCCTCCACGTGGTGGGGCTCCACCTTCGCGTTCTTGTCGACGATCATCTCGTCCTGGAGGTAGCGGCGCTTGATCCGGGCTACACTGCGCCGGGCCTCCTCCCGCTGCTGCCGCGTGAGTGCTGCGTCCACCACGACGTTCGCGGTGACGAACAGCCCGAGAAGCTCGTGCACGGCCTCGGCCGCCCCGCTGGAAGCCAGGGAAGGGTAGCTCCCTATGAGAGAGAGGAGCTCTCCGCGCTTCAATGACCCGGCCTCGTAGAGGTCGTCGATCGGGACCTCCTGGCCTTCGAGGCGGGCCTGGCGGGTCAGGGCGGTGTGGGTGTCGTCACGGGAGGCCAGGATGCCGGTGGAGTAGGCATTGGCAAGCACTTGGCCGGCGGCTTGCCGAAAAGACGCGATCGTGTCGGGGGGCGCCGCGGATAGGGCGGCGATGAGCTTTCTAAGCGCGTCCTCGGAGAGGGAGCCGATGACGTCGGGCAACTCTCTTTGCAGCCGCCTCTGCTTCACGGACTCGGGCATCTCCATCCGTATGTTGGGCAGCAGCACGTCAAAGACCGAGTCGAGGCGTGAGAGCTGTCGATCACTGATCCGGGGTTGCAGCGACAACTGCGTGGGCACTCGCCGCTCGGCCTCGTGACGCTCCCGTTCCAGTTCCTCCGGTCCCTTGCGCACGAAGAAGGTCTGGGAGGCGTTGATTCGCTCGGGGGCGATGCTGCCGACGCGCAGCTTGGTGACGTGGTGCGGGCGCTGGAAGGGGGAAAAGTAGGTCAGCAGGCCGATGGCCCCGAGGGCGAGGGCGAGCCGGTACAGGCGCATGCCGGCTGCTCCTTGGGGGCCCTTCCTCTGACGGCCCGGCGACGATGCCGAGGAGGCCCATGGGCGCCTCAAGGAAGGGGTGTTCACGCTGGGGACACCGCCTGAATCCCGCGCCCGTCTCCTGCTTCTGCCGGGGCCCGCTCCTCGCCGTGGCGCTCGTAGGCCTGGACGATGCGCTGCACGAGGGGATTGCGCACGACATCGCGCTCGGTCAGATGGATGAAGTGGCAACCCTCGATGTCCCGCAGGACGCTGCGTACGTCGACCAGGCCGGACACCTGCCCATCGGGCAGGTCCGTCTGGGTGATGTCTCCGGTGACCACCGCCTTGGACCCGGCACCCAGGCGGGTGAGGAACATCTTCATCTGCGCCGGAGTCGTGTTCTGCGCCTCGTCGAGAATGACGAAGGAGTCGTTCAGCGTACGGCCGCGCATGAAAGCCAGGGGGGCGACCTCGACGACCTTCATGCTCTGAAGCCGCGCCAGCCGCTCGGACTCGAGCAGCTCCTGGAGCGCGTCGTAGAGGGGGCGCAAATAGGGATCCACCTTTTCTTCCAAGGCACCGGGCAGGAACCCCAGGTTCTCGCCGGCTTCCACCGCTGGACGCGCCAGGATGATCCGGGAGACCCTCTTCTGCTTGAGGGAGGAGACAGCGGCGGCGACGGCGAGGTAGGTCTTCCCCGTGCCCGCCGGGCCGATGGCGAAGACCATGTCGCTGCGGCGAAGAGCTTCGGAGTAGGCGAGCTGGCCGCCGCTGCGGGCGCGCACGGTGGTCCGGTAGGTGCGGAAGCCTCGTCCGCCGAGGGATTCCCCGGCGGTCGCCTGGCCCTGGAGGGAGAGGGTGCCCAAGTCCCGTTGGAGGAGGGCCTGCACATCCTCCTCCCCGAGGTCGGGGTCACGGCGCAGGCTCTCGATGACCGTCTCGAGCAGACCGCTGGCGATTCGTATCGACTCTTCCGGCCCGTCGACCAGAAGCCGCTCGCCGCGGGCCACGAGAGACACTCCGCAACTGTTCTCGAGGGACTGCAGGTTCCGGTCGTTGTGGCCGAACAGCGCGACCGGATCCACCTCGGCGATGGAGATGGTCTTCTTCAGATCTCTCGTAGGGGCGTGATCGGTAGTTTGATCAGGTGAGAGTGCTCAAGAGACGAAAAGGGATTCGGATTCCGGCAAGCCCCGGTCCGAACCCCTTGACGCTGCTACTCCGGAGTGCACAGCTGCACCGAACCTCGGATCCCCGGAAACCCCTACCCCTCTCGAAAGAGACTCTCTACTAGTCCGGGAGGTCGAGCACCTGGGCAGGGAACACGAGACTCGGATCCATGATCTGCTGCTTGTTCGCCTTGTAGATCTTGTGCCACATCGTCGGGTCATTGTAGACCTCCTGGGCGATCTTCGTCAGGAAGTCGCCTGAGGTCACCAAGTACTGGTTCTCACCGATGGCAATGGGAATATTGAACATCTGCTTCGGGAAGATCAGATCGGGATCGTCGATTTCGTCCTTGTTCGCCCGGTAGATGCGAGGCCACATGTACGGATCGTCGTAGATCTCGGGCTTGGAGGCGATTCCCCAGAGGTGGTCGCCCTTCATGACCTCGTAGGTGAGCTCCCTCGGCGCACGGACCAGCAGTTCGGCGATCAACTGGCCGGCGCGCTCGATCTTCGCCTTCATCTCGGGGAGTGCGGAGATGGGCGACATCTTCATCTCCGCCAAGTCCTCGGCGGCCATCTCCAACTCGCTCCGGCGCCACATCAACTCCTCCGGTGCCAGCGCGGCCAAACCCTCAAGCTGCTGCAGCAGAGCATCGAGACGTCGCCCGAACTCAGCCACCTCGGCTTCCGTGGCGCCCACGAGGGCCAGGATCTCCGCATTCCGCTCTGCGATCCTAGCCTGCATCTCATCGACTTGGGCCTGGAGCGCAGCGATCTCCTCGTCGAGTTGGGCGATCTCGGCCTTGGCTTTGGCCTCTCCCGAGCGATGCGAAGCCAGCTGTACCAGGAACTCCTCGCAAGTCATCTTCATCTGCGCGGAGGCGCCGCCCACCAGACCGAAGGCAAGGGCAAGGAAGACCACACCACCTAAAGCGCGATGCCTTGGCATTTCAGTGCCTTTCTCGTGTTGTAGAATTGTCACTCGGACATCCGGTTGGACAGGTTCGCCTCCGTTGCGGCCTTCTTCTCGTCGAGCGCCTTCAACTCGGCCTTGGCGTCGGCCAACTCGCTCTCAAGTCGGGCCTTCTCGGCTTTCTTCTCGGCCACCTTGTCCTCTGCGGACTCCATCGCCTGCCGTTGTTCCTCAAGTAGGGAGAGTTCCTTTTGGTTGGGAACAGCGGAACAGCCAGCGATCAGCCCGGCGGCGAGGACGGCGGCCACGATATGGACGTAGTCCTTGGCAGCACGAGCGCTGCTAGGAGAAATACCCATCGAGCGACTCCCCTGTGTCTGCTTGTCGGTTTGGATGCGCGGATTCCGCGAAATGGCTAGTCCTGGCCCAAGGTAAACGCGTCCAAAGGGGATGTCAAGTCAAAATCCCCTGTCCTTATAGGGGCTTACAGTCGGCTACCGGAGCCGGATGCCCAGCTCCCGAAGCTGGGGATCGTCCACCGGTCCGGGAGCATCCTCCATGAGGCCAACCGCCTTGTTTGTCTTGGGGAAGGCGATGACATCACGGATCGAGCCCTCCCCCGCAAGCATGGCCACCAGCCGGTCGAAGCCGAAGGCGATCCCGCCGTGGGGCGGAGCCCCGTGCTCCAAGGCCTCCAGCAGGAAGCCGAATTTCTCCCGGGCCTCCCGATTCGAGATGCCCAGCAGATGGAATAGACGCTTCTGCAATCCGGAGTCGTGGATCCGGATCGAGCCGCCGGCGACCTCGTCGCCGTTGATCACGAGATCATAGGCCCGCGCACGCACCAGGGTTGGATCGTCGTCCAGTGCCTCGACATCCTCGGGCAGTGGGGCGGTAAAGGGGTGGTGCACGGCCTGATATCCATCCGAGTCCGGACTTGGTTCCAGAAGGGGGAAGCGATCGACCCACAGGGGGTGCCAGCGGTCGTCTGCGAGCCCGAAGCGCTCTGCCAGCTCGAGACGGAGGGCACCCAGAACCCTCGCCGCCGCCCCAGGCGAGTCCGCCACCAGCAGGAGCAGATCACCGGGCTCGGAGGCCAGCCCCTCGACCAGGAGATCCTGCGAGGCCTCCGGGAAAAACTTGACGATGGAGGACTCGAGACCTCGGTCCGTGTGACGGATCCAACTGAGCCCCTTGGCTCCCTGCTCCTGGGCAAACGCGATCAGCCCGTCGATTTGACTCCGCGGCAACTGACTGCGCCCCTTTGCGTTGATGCCCTTTACCTGTCCTCCCGAATCAAGCACCGACCGGAAGATCCCATAGTCGGATGCACGGGCCGCTTCCATCAGGTCGACCAACTCCAGGCCGAACCGAAGATCGGGGCGGTCGCTGCCGAAGCGGTCCATCGCTTCCTGATAGGAGATCCGGGGAAATGGATCGGGCAGGGAGATACCGGCGACCTCGGAGAACAGTGACCGGGTGAGACGCTCCGCCAGATCGGTCACGCGCTGTTCGTCGACGAAGGACATCTCGATGTCGATCTGGGTGAATTCCGGCTGCCGGTCGGCCCGCAGATCCTCGTCCCGGAAACACTTGACGATCTGGTAGTATCGGTCGAGCCCGGAGACCATCAGCAACTGCTTGTAGGTTTGGGGAGATTGGGGGAGGGCGAAGAACCGGCCCTGGTGAACCCGGCTGGGAACCAGGAAGTCCCGGGCTCCCTCCGGGGTGCTGCGAATCAGCAAGGGCGTCTCCACCTCTATGAAGCCCTCGCCATCGAGAAACCTCCGGGTCGTCCGGTAGCATTGGTGGCGCAAGGCGAGATTGCCTTGCATCCGCGGGCGGCGCAGGTCGAGGTATCGATACCTGAGGCGTGTCTCCTCGCCCAGCTCCACGCTGTCGTCGACCTGGAAAGGCACGGGCCTGGACTCGTTCAGGAGTCTCACCTGATCGCAGTTGACCTCGATCTCGCCCGTGGGCAGGCGCGGGTTGACCATCCCCTGAGGACGGCGCTCGACGATGCCGTGGACGGCGACGACGAACTCGTTTCGCAGGGCATCCGCCCTGGCATGGGCCTCGGAGCTGTGCTGGGGATTGAAGACGATCTGGGTGACGCCTCCACGGTCCCGCAGGTCGACGAAGATGACGCCGCCGTGATCCCGGCGGGTCGATACCCACCCCATCAGGATCACCCGCTCGCCGAGATGCTCGGCCGTCAGGGTGCCGCAGTCGTGGCTACGCTTCCAGTCACCGAGAGAGTCGAGTCTGGCGGCCATCTCTTCCGTTGCGCAAGGATTCGGGTTGAAACGAGTAACCTTATGTATTTCCTGCAATTGTGTCAAAGCCAGGCGGCTCCCGAATCACTCCCGGGCCTTTCCGTTGACGACGCGGCCCAGGCGGCTATATTCGCCCGCCCTCACGGACCCGAGCCTGGGCTCCGAGGCCCGACTCGGCGCGAAGGCGGGCGATCGCGGGACGACCCTGAACCGGCATCCTCCCCTCGAGTCATGAAGGGCCCCTGGAAGGAGATGACCTCCGGTGACCGCCATCCCCGGCGAGCTCGGCATCGTCGATCAGATCGGCAACACCCCGCTGCTGCGGCTGCCCGGCGTCGATGTCCCATCCCATGTCTCCGTGTACGCCAAGCTGGAGTTCTTCAATCCGGGCGGGTCGGTCAAGGATCGGCCGGCGCGGCGCATGATCCTGGAGGGGATCGCATCGGGCGGTCTAAAGCCGGGCAAGGTGATCCTCGATTCGACATCGGGAAACACCGGTATCGCCTATGCGATGATCGGCGCGGCCCTCGGGTACCCGGTGAAGCTGGCCATGCCCGCCAATGTGACGCGCGAGCGCAGTTCCATCCTGGCCGCGTACGGGGCCCAGGTGGTCCTCACCGATCCGGCAGAAGGCTCCGACGGAGCGATTCTGGAGGCTCGCCGGATCCAGGCGGAGGATGCGGAGCGCTACTTCAAGCCCGATCAGTACAACAATCCGGCGAACTGGTGGGCGCACCGCGACTCGACGGCCCGCGAGATCTGGAGACAGACCGGGGGAGGCGTCACCCACTTGGTGGCTACCATGGGGACCAGCGGGACGGTGATGGGGACGGGGCGAGGACTGAAGACGCGCAGCCCGGAGATCACGGTGGTCGGAGTCGAGCCCTCCGACGCCTTCCATGGGATCGAGGGGCTGAAACACATGGACAGTTCGATCGTCCCCGGGATCTACGACGAGTCCTTCCTCGACGCGAAGATCGGTGTCGACACGGAGGACGCCTACGAGGCTGCGCTGCGCCTCTCCCGCGAGCTCGGAGTCCTCGTGGGACAGTCCTCGGGCGCCGCGTACGAGGCTGCCCTGAGAGTGGCCAGAGAGCTGTCCCGTGGTACGGTGGTGACCATCTTCTGTGACGGAGGAGACAAGTACATGACGACCCCCATGTGGCGTGACCTTCTCGAGGAGCGGGGGATTCCGGGGCAGGCGGGCAGATGCTGAGGGTTGCGCGCGATCAGGTTCGGAGGATCTGCGATCAGGCGCTGGAGGAGTACCCCGGAGAGTGCTGCGGGATCCTCACCTCAGGGCCGGGGGGGGAGGGCATCGAGATCCACCCTTGCCGCAATATCCAGGACGAGCTTCACGAGCGGGACCCGTCGGAGTATCCCCGAGACTCGAGGACCGCCTACTTCATCGACCCTGGGGAGCTCTTCCGCATCGTCAGCGCGGCGGAAAGGGCGGGAGGACGGGTCGCCGGCTTCTACCACTCCCACATCGACTGCGATGCCTATTTCTCCGAAGAGGACAAGGCGCGGGCCATGGCCTGGGACGAACCGGCCTATCCCGACGCCGTGTACCTGGTGATCTCCGTCCATGCGGACGGGGTGCGCGGCAGCAGAGGCTTCGCCTGGGATCCGCACCAATCCGACTTCGCCGAGGTAGAGGTGCTCTTCCCGATGTGAGTGATCGCAGTTCCCGCAGCGTACGGTTCCGGATTTAGCGATTGGATCTTCCCGCGGCTATACTTGCTGCGACCAAGGCTCGGGCAACGGTTCGGGCGAGCTCGCCGGCTCCGGCCGTGCCTTCCGTGTAGTCCCCGAAGCGCAATCCCCTCTGGAGGAGTCTGGAGATGCCTGTAACCGTTCACGTGCCAACCCCTCTCCGCAAACTCACGGGAAACCAGGCCGAGGTTCAGATCGAGGCCGGTTCGGTGTCGGAACTGGTCGACAGCCTGGAGGCTTCCCATGCGGGAATCAAGGAGAAGCTGGTCGACGAGGCGGGGGAGATTCGCCGCTACGTCAATATCTACGTCAACGAGGAGGACGTCCGCTTCCTGGACGGCAAGGAAACGACTCTGGCGGACGGGGACAGTGTATCGATCGTGCCTGCCATCGCCGGCGGTCGAGTCTGATGGGAGCGAGGCTTGCTTTGGGTCCGAGGCCGCGGCTGGCCTCTGAGCCGAACCCTGGCCATCCGGTCGACGCCGAGCGGAGAACCGCCGCGTCAGCCGAGGTTCTTGACGTGCCGGGTGAGGCGGGACTTGTGGCGGGCGCCCGTATTGGCCTGCAACACCCCCTTGCGGACGGTGCGGTCGATCACGGAAATGGCGGCAACCAGAGCCTCCTGCCCTGCCTGAGCATCCGGTGCCTGACGCACTCGCTTGACGGCGGTGCGCATCGCGGACAGGACGCTACGGTTCCGAACCCGTCGTTGACGGGACTTTCGCAGGCTCTTCTTCGCTGACTTGAGGGCCGGCAAGGGGCTCTCCTCTCGGTTGTCGGCAGGCCCCACCTGGAGTCGGCGGCCCCGCCATCTACGGCCTGAAGCGCGGAAGGCACGTGGAAACACCTCCCGGGTTCTGCACTACATCCCGGACAGGCCCAATCCGTCAAAGTTAGCGGGCGTCAGGGCTGCCGGCAACTCTGCTTCCGTGCGACTGGTCGGAGGGAGAGCCCCTGGCTATCATAGAGCCAGCGCTGCGGCGAGTTGCAGCCGCCGTGGGCGCCGCCGACGACGACTCCCTCCTGCAGGAGACCAGGGAAATCCCGTGCCTGCTCCGACCCCCCTGAACGTTCCGTCCCCCCGTGGGTTCCGTGGACCCGGGCAGGTGGCCGCTGTGCTTCTCGCCGCCGGTCGTTCCCGCCGCATGGGGCGCCCCAAGCAGTTGCTGCCCATCGACGGCACCAGCATGATCGAGGCCGTCACCACCCGTGTCAGCCCCCACGTCGATCATCTGGTCGTGGTCATCGGTCACGCCGCCGAGCAAATCGCACCCCTGCTCCGCCCCCACGGGGTGAGGGTGGCGGTCAACGAGGAGGTCGACCGGGGCATGCTCGGTTCGGTGAAGTGCGGACTGAGAGCCGCCGGACCCCGGTGGCAAGGTTACCTGTTCTGTCTCGGCGATCAACCGGGGCTGACCGACTCCGTCTTGCAGGCCGTCCTCACCGGCGCAGCCTCTTCGGAGAAGGGGATCGTCATCCCCACCTTCTCCGGCCGGCGGGGGCACCCGGTGTACCTCTCCCGCCGGTACTACGACGAAATCCTGGGGCTCGATGAAAGCTCGGGCCTCAACGCCGTGACCGGCTCCCGTCCGGCCGACACGCTCGAAGTGCCCGTAGCCGAGCCGGCCGTGCTGGAAGACGTGGATACCCCGGCCGACTATGCCCGCATGCTGGGCGGCGGGGACTCCTGAATCGATGGAAGACCCGATCCATACCCTGAACGGCCTGCTCTCCGAAGGCCAACCCGTGGCGCTCTCGTCGCTGATCGAGAGCAGCGGCTCCATCCCGATGAGCGAGCGGGCCAAGATGATCGTCGACGCCGGGGGACGCGCCCATGGGACGATCGGCGGCGGCTGCCTCGAGGCCGAGATCTTCACCGTGGCGCGGGACGTCCTCGCCTCCGGCAGGCCGCAGGCGACGGACTACACCATGACCGAGAAGCAGGCCGGTGAGCACGGCCTCAATTGCGGCGGCACGGTCCGCATCTACACCGAGCGGATCGACCCGGAATCGGCAGAGCTCTTCGGCGAGGTGGCCGCCGCCAGGGGGGACCGGTCCCCATGCGTCCTCGTGACCGGTCTCGGCGAGCAGGGCCGGGCGCTCCTGCATCACGACGGCCGCAGGCGCGGGGATCTGGCCGCCGTCGGGGAGGAACGGCTCTCCTCCTGGGCTCGGACCGCCCTGGAGCGCGAGCGTTCCAGTCTGCAGAACGCGGGGGCTCGGGAGTTCTTCGTCGAGCCTTTCACGCCGCCGCCGATTCTCTTCGTCTTCGGAGGGGGACACGTGGGCGGGCAGATCGGACGCCTGGCGAAGAACGTCGGCTTCCATGTCGTCATCGTCGACGACCGCCCGTACTTCGCCAACCACGAGCGCCATCCCGAGGTGGACGAATGCGTGGCCGGCGAGGTCGCGGCCGTGTTCTCCCGGCTGCCGGTGGATGACCAGATCTACATCGTCGCCGCCACGCGCGGTCACCAGCACGACGAGATCGTGGTGGAGCACGCCATCTCCCGAAGGGCGCGCTACATCGGCATGCTCGGCAGCGAGCGCAAGAAGATGATCCTCTGGCAGCGGATCGAGGCCCGGGGCGGCAGCCGTGACCGGCTGGAGGAGGTCTACTCGCCCGTGGGCCTGGACATCGGCGCGGACACGCCCGAGGAGATCGCCGTCAGCGTCGTGGCAGAGTTGATCCAGGTCCGCAGGAGCGACCGCCGCAAGCGGTGGAAGACCAAGCGGACCGATGCCGTGACCGCCTGACCGTGTCCGAGGCTTCCCGCGCTGATCGGGGACGGTCGGAGCTTCGCTACGCCGCCGCCGCCTGCCAGGTCGATCAGCCCAACCCGGTGGACCGCGCAGGCATCGCGGCCAACACCGCCCGCATGCTCGAGATGATCGACATGGCGGTGGAGGGCTACAGCCCCTTCTGGGACATTCGCCTCCTCGCCTTTCCCGAGTTCGCCCACGCCGCCCCCATCTATCCCACGGCCCGCGCCCTGCACCGGCAACTCGCCCTGCCGATCCCCAACGAGCACACCGAGCGTTACCTGGCCAAGGCGCAGGAGCTCGGGGTCTACATCCAGACCGGGTCCTTTCTCGAGCAGGACGACCGCTGGCCCGGCAAGGTCTTCAACACGACCTGCCTCGTGGGGCCCGAGGGTCTGCTGCTGAAGTACCGCAAGGTGAACCCCTGGCTCCCCTGGGAGGTGCACACGAGCCCCCACGATCTGGAGGGATACGAGGAGGAGCTCTTTCCGGTGGCCCGGACCCCGATCGGCAACATCGGGGTCGCCATCTGCTACGACTGGCTCTTCCCCGAGCCTCTCCGGCAGCTCACCGCCAACGGGGCCGAGGTCCTGGTCCGCGTCTCCGCCTACATGGATCCATGGGGGGCCACCGCGCCCATGGACTGGTGGACCACGGTCAACCGCTGCCGGGCCCTGGAGAACACCGCTTTCGTGGTCGCCGCCAACCAGGGGGCTTCGCTCTCCCACTACCCTCCCTTCTCCTGGCCGGGGGGGAGCATGGTCGTCGACTACGATGGCCGGATCCTGGCTCAGGCCGACCCGGGCCCGGGGGAGAAGATCGTCGTCGCTCCCATCGATGTCGGAACCCTCCGCCACGAGCGCAACCGGCGGCGGGGACACGACATGCTCGCCCAGCTGCGGACCGAGGCCTACCCGATCTATCGGGAGTCGGTCTATCCCCCCGGGCGGCGCAGCGCTTCGGAAAACCACACCACGGCGGCCAACGAAGAGGGCATCGAGCAGGCCAGGCGGCGCCTCTCCGATCTCGGAGCCCGGGCACCCGGAGACCCGGCGGAGTAGGGGGGCGCCTCCCCGGGCATTGGCCGCGGCTCCGTATGCCATGCCGGTTCCCCCCGGTCGCCGGAAGCCGGCGACGCTCGTGACGGCGAGACCGTCAGGCCGGGGATTCCCCAAGGGACCCTCGGCGCCGTGGTGAAGCGGTACTCCCGGAAGCAGGTCGCCCGTACCCTGGCCAAGTACGATCTCGACGAGGTGGAGGTCGTGCTCCGCCCGGATCTCCGCCTGCGGATGCTGCAGGCCGCCGACGCCTATGCCCTCCTCGACGACCTGATCGACCGCGACGCCGGGGACTGGCGCTCGACGCGGTTTCCTTACTGGGCCGAGACCTGGCCCTCGGCGGTGGGGCTCGCGCGCTGGTTCGCCGGGCCGGATGCACCGGCCGCCGACCTCGGCTGCGAGCTGGGTTGCGGTACCGGCCTCGTGGGCGTGTCCCTGGCGCGGATGGGGTGGCGGATTCGAGCCACCGACTACGTGGAGGACGCTCTCCTCTTCGCCACTCACAACGCGAGCCTGAACGGCGCCGGCGCCCGGCACAGTGTCTCCTACCTGGACTGGCGCCACCCCGTGGGGGCTCCCTGGCCATGGCTGGTGGGCTCCGACCTGGCCTACGAGAAGGGCGTCCATCCCCAACTCGAACGGACGGTCCGCGCTCTGCTCGAACCCGGTGGACGACTGGTCCTCAGCGATCCCGGGCGTCCTGCGGCCCGGCCTTTCTTCTCAGCCCTGGAGTGCGCCGGGTTCCGGCACCGGGTCGAGTCGATGGAGGTGGACTGGAAGGGGGTGGCGCAGACGATCGACATCCACCTCTTCGTCCGGCCGCCGGAGGGGGGATCTCAGCCGCACAGAACCTGAAGGTGGGCGACCACCGAGGCGGCGGTCGCTTCCAGGTCATACCCCCCTTCGAGCAGACTCACGAGGCGGCCCTGGCACAGGTCCCGGGCCAGGGAGACGCACTCCTCCGTGAGCCCCGCGAAGCCCTCCCGGGTCATCCGCATCCCCCCAAGGGGGTCGGAGGCGTGGGCGTCGAATCCCGCCGACAGGAGCAGGAAGCCCGGCTCGAAGCGCTCCAGGGCCGGGCGCAGCCGCTCCCGGAAGATGCGCCGGTACTCACGGTCTCCGGCGCCGGCCGGCAGGGGCACGTTCAGCGTGGTTCCGGCCCCCGCGCCGGCCCCGGTCTCCTCGACATGGCCGGTGAAGGGGTAGTGATTCTGCTGATGGACGCTGAAGTAGAGCACGGATCCGTCTTCGTAAAAGCTGTTCTGAGTGCCGTTGCCGTGATGCACGTCCCAGTCGACGATGGCGACACGGTCGACCCCGTGCCGGGCGCGGAGGTGGCGGGCGGCGACGCCGACGTGGTTGAAGAAGCAGAAGCCCATGGCCTGGTCCCGCTCCGCGTGGTGTCCGGGAGGCCGGTGCAGGCAGAAGGCGTTGGCGGCGGCGCCGGAGGCGACGGCATCGACCGCGGCGAGGCTCGCGCCGCTGGCCAGCAGGGCCGCATCGAAAGTCGAGGGACCGATGACGGTGTCGGGGGTGGTGGCGAGAAGGCGTCCGGAGCCGGAGACCCGACGGATGAACTCCACGTAGTCCGGGCTGTGATTTGCCATCACGGCCTCGATCGGAGCCGGGTCCGGCCGAAAGCGGGTCAGCCCCCGCAGAGGGACCGTCTCCAGCTCCTCCAGGACCGCCTCCAGCCTTTCGCGACGCTCCGGATGGCCAACGCCCATCTCGTGGTCGAGACAGCCCTCGTGGGTGACCAGGAGGGTTGCCACTTTAACCGGCCCCGGCCAGGCGGATCGCCTCGGACCCGAGGACGCGGATGTCCTCGGCGATCTCCGGTCCCTGCAGATCGGCGGTGGTGCACCAGCGGAAGCGACCCGCCTCACGCCGGTCGATGCGGGGCTCGGCGTCATCCGCGGTCCGGGCGACGTATATCAGATCGATGTGCTGGTGACCCGGCTCGATGTCCTCCAGGAGGATGCACCAGGGCGAGTGCAGGACCTGCACCGACCCCAGCACCCCGGCGGAGCGGCCCGTGTCCACCAGCTCGACGGTGAGCCCGCACTCCTCGAGGACTTCACGGAGAGCCGCCGCCTCGGGCAACTCCCCGGAATCGATGTGGCCTCCCGGCGGAAGCCAGGCACCCATCTTGTTGTGCCACAGCAAGAGGGTTCGCTCCCCCCGGACCACGAAGGTCGTGGCCGTGAAGTCTCTCGTGAGTTCGTCCGCAAGGGAAGAGGGTGGCAAGGGATTTCCGTTGGTGAGGGATGCGGTGCCGGAATCTATTGGAGGCGGGGGCGAGGGCAACCTCCGGGGGCGGCGGTCGGCAGCCACCCGCCCCCTCGGGAACTCGGCCGGCTTCCGAAGGGTGGGCGCCTCGCCTATTTTCCTTTGCAAGAGCATCCCTCGAGACGACAGGAAAGACGGGGACGGCAGCCCATGGCAACGGAAGTGGTCATGCCCAAGCTGGGCCTGACGATGGAGCGAGGCATAATCGGCAGTTGGCTCAAAGGGGTCGGCGATCCAGTGGAACGCGGGGAGCCGCTCCTCGAGGTGGTCACCGACAAGGTGACGATGGAGGTCGAGGCGCAGGCCTCCGGCGTGCTGCGGCGTATCCTCGTGGCCGCCGGCGAGGAGGTGGAGGTAGCGACGCCGATCGGCTTGATCGCGTCCCCCGAGGAGGATCTCTCCGCTTTCGATGCCGCCCCGGAGCCCACGGCGGCCACGCCCCGGCCCGACCCGCCCCCGGAGCCGCTGCCGGCGGCTGCCTCCGAGAGCCCCGCCCCCCCACCGGAACGGGCGGCCCCCGAGGGTGGTCGCGTTCCACTCGCCTCCGGGGATGGCGGACGCCCGCACCGCGCTTCTCCCAAGGCTCGCAGACTCGCTGCCGAGAGGGGGATCGACCTGACGTCGGTCATCGGCAGCGGCCCCGGCGGGCGCGTCGTGAGCGCCGACGTCGAGGCCTGCCGTCCGGAGACGGCGGCGCCCTCTCCGGCCCCGCCGGGGGCGGAGTCGGTAGAGCTGACCCCGGCCCAGAGAGTCGCCGCCGAGCGTCTCACCGCCAGTTACCAGCAGGCCCCTCACATCTACCTGGAAATGCAGGTCTCCGCCCACTGGCTCGAGAGGTTGCGGCGCGGCTATCAGGCGGAGGGACGAAGGATCTCCTACAACGACCTGATCCTCAAGGCCGTCGCGACCGCCCTCCTCGAGCACCCGCGGCTCAACGCCCACTTCGTCGATGGACGCCTGCTGCAGCAGGCCGGCGTCGATCTCGGGATCGCCACCGACACCGGGTCCGGCCTGCTGGTCCCGGTGCTGCGCGGGGCCCAGGACCTCGACATCGGCCAGGTCGCCGCCGAGACCCGGCGCCTCACCGAGGCCGCCCGCCAGGGCAAGATCGGCCTGGACGACCTGCAGGGCGGTGGTTTCACCGTCTCCAATCTGGGCATGTTCGGCATCAAGAACTTCGACGCCGTCATCAATCCACCCCATGGATCGATCCTGGCCGTTGGGGCTGGCGAGAAGATGCCGGTCGTCAACGATGACGGCGAACTTGCCGTTGCCACCG
>JAJDTN010000220.1 GCA_022827165.1 Candidatus Latescibacterota bacterium | reverse complement strand
CGCCGCGTACGACGCCCTGCCGCCGGAGCGCCAGGCCCAGGTGCGCAAGCTGCGCGCCGTGCACCGCCACCACGTGGACGAGCAGAACCCCCCCGAGCCGACGATCCATCCCGTGGTGCGGCGCCATCCCGAGACCGGGCGGCCGTCGCTCTACGTGAGCCCCCACCTGACCCACCACATCCACGGAGTCAGCGAGGAGGAGAGCCGCGCCATCCTGTCCGAGTTGTATGCACACATGGACCAGCCGCGGTTCGTCTGGACCCACCAGTGGCGGGTGGGCGACCTGGTGATGTGGGACAACCGCCCCACCAGCCACCGGCGCCTGGCCTTCCCGGACGATCAGCGCCGCATCATGAACCGCACCCAGATCTTCGGCGAGGAGGTGGTGGAGTGAAGCTCAAGGACCAGGTCATCATCGTCACCGGCGGCGGCTCCGGCGCCGGCGCCGCCATCGTCGAGGGCTGCGTGCGCGAAGGAGCGCAAGTCGTGACCATGGGCCGCGACGAGGCCCGGCTGAGGGCCGCCTGCGACAAGGCCGGCGAGGGAGCCCACCCCATGGCCGGCGACGTCCGCGACCGCGCCCGCGTGAAGGAGATCGTCGACTGGACCCTGGCCGAGTTCGGGCGCGTGGACGTGCTCGTCAACAACGCCGGCGTCAACGTCGTCGACCGCTCCCTGGAGAAGCTCTCCCCGGAGGACTGGGACCTGCAGATGGACATCAACGCCACCGGCGCCTTCAACACCCTCCACGAAGTCCTGCCCATCATGCGCCGCCAGGGCGCCGGCCTCGTGATCGCCATCTCCTCCGTGGCCGGCACCGCCCCCGGCGTCCTCGCCGGCGCCGCCTACTCCGCCGCCAAGCACGCCATGTCCGTCGTCACCCAGACGGTGAATCTGGAGGAGGCGAAGCACGGCATCCGCGCCAGCGTCATCTCCCCCGGCGAGATCAACACCCCCATCCTCGACCAGCGGCCGGTCAAGGTCTCCGACGAGCACAAGGCCCGGATCCTGCAGTCCGAGGACATCGCCGACGTCGTCGTCTACGTGGCGACGCTGCCGCGTCATGTGGTGATCTCGGAGTTGGTGATCAAGCCGCTGGGGCAGGGGTCCGTGGAGTGAGGCGGGGGTAGACAGCCGCCGGGCTGTCCCCCTAACGCACAGTCCGACAACGTCTTATGTGGGGTGTCCCGTCGCTGGCGGCATTCTGCTGATCCATGGAAATCGGCACCGTATTCCGGCGTCCTTTCCAGTGGCTCGCTTGCCCAGGCCCCATCCCCCCTTGACAATTCCAGACCGTACCAACAGATTCGTTGCCAACAATCTTGTTGCCAACAAATTTGATGGGAAGGGGCTCGGGATGCTGAAGAAAGCGGGAGCCAACTGGGTTGACGGGGACAGGTTTTTCGACCGGAAGGTAGAGCTCGAATCCCTCGTCGAGCGGGTCAGGGACGGCACCCACACCCTGTTGACCGCGCAACGACGGATGGGCAAGACAAGCCTGGTCCGGGAGCTGCAGCGCCGGTTGGACCGAGAGGGTAACTGCCAGACGGTCTTCGTCGATTTGGAGGACGCTGCTGCCCCGGCGGACGCCGTCGCCGAGATCGGGGCTCGATCTAGGTCAGTGCAGGGCGCGTGGCCCCGGATCAAGTCCGGATTCGCCAACTCCCTGAGAGAGGTCGGAGACCGAGTGGATTCGGTGGCCGTTGCCGACGTCCAGGTCAAGCTCCGGGCGGGAATCGACTCGGGGAACTGGCGGCAGAAAGGGGATGAGGTATTCGCCGCCCTGGCCGAAAGCGACCGCCCTGTCGTGCTCGCCATCGACGAGCTGCCGATCCTCGTCAACCGGCTGCTCAAAGGTGCGGACCACCGCATCACCCCGGAGCGGCGGCGGGAGGTGGACGAGTTCCTGGGCTGGCTCCGCAAGAACGGCCAGGCCCATCGGGGCCGGGTCACCCTGATCCTCGCCGGCAGCGTCAGCCTGGAGCCGATCCTCGCCCAGGCCGGCCTCAGCGCTCACGCGAACATCTACTCCCCCTACGATCTGAAGCCCTGGGACGAGGAGACGGCGGCCGCCTGTCTTGGGGCCCTGGCCCAGACCTACGGCCTCGACCTTACCCCCGAGGTCCGCCGTGAGATGTGCCGCCGATTGCGATGCCAGATCCCCCACCACGTGCAGCAGTTCTTCGACAACCTCCACGAGGACCTGCGCCGCGGGGGCCGGCGCAAAGCCACGCTGGCAGATGTGGAGCGCGTATACGCCAACGAGATGCTGGGCGTCCGCGGACAGATGGATCTGGAGCACTACGAGGGCCGGCTGAGGATGGTGCTCGGGAGGGATGGTTACCGTACCGCCTTGGAGATCCTGACCGAGGCCGCCGTTGGTGACGGCTCACTGAGCGGCGATACGATCAGCCGCTATCGCGAGTATCTCCAGGGTGGGTCCCGGGACGAGGCCGAGGATGATGCGGCTTCGGTCCCGTTGGAGGATGTGCTCCGCGTGCTCGAACACGACGGCTACCTGGAGCGACACGGCGCCGGGTACCGGTTCGTTTCCGGCCTGCTCGAGGACTGGTGGCGCGCCCGGCACGGCAGGCACTTCGTCCCCATCGAACAGCGATGACCACCCCCGTCCGGAAATACAACCCGGGGTTCCTCACCGACGAGGAGCTGATGGCCTCGTTCTGCGTGCGGAAAGCCGAGTTCGACTCCATGGTGGAGATCCTGCACGAATGCACCGGCCCCTCGAATCCGCACCAGATCGTGATCGGCCCCCGCGGCAGCGGCAAGACCAGCCTGCTCCTGCGCGTGGCAGCCGAGGTCCGCCGGGACTCGGAGTTGTCGCGCCGCCTCTTCCCCGTCGTCTTCGCCGAGGAGAGCTACGAAGTCGCCAGCACCGGGGAGTTCTGGCTCGAAGCCCTGTCCCGGCTGGCCGACCAGGCGCCAGCCCGGGACGACGCTCCGGATCTGCACCGCAGCCTGGAGGACCTGCGCACCCTTCAGGACGACCAGACTCTGGGCGATCGCTGCCTCGGCGCCCTCCTCGACTTCTCCGACCGCGAGGACAAACGGCTCGTGCTGATGGTCGAGAACCTGAACTCCATGTTCCGGGACATGTCGGACCGCGACGCCGGCTGGCGGCTGCGCAAGATCCTGCAGACCGAGCCGCGCATCATCCTGCTTGCCAGCGCCACCAGTCGCTTCGCCGAGATCGATCACCCGGACCACGCCCTCTACGACCTGTTTCGGGTCTGCACGCTGCAACCGCTCGATACCGAGGAGTGCGCCACACTGTGGGAGACGGTCTCAGGCAAGCCCCCCCCGCGCCAGACGATCCGGTCCCTGGAGATCCTCACCGGCGGCAGCCCACGCCTCGTGGCCATCGTGGCCCACTTCGGCGCGGGGCTCTCCTTCGGCGAATTGATGGACGATCTGCTCGGTCTCGTCGATGAGCACACGGAGTACTTCAAGAGCCACATAGAGGCCCTCCCCGCCCAGGAGCGGCGGGTCTACCTGGCGCTGGCCGACCTGTGGAAGCCGGCGACCACGAGGGAGATCGCGGATCGGTCGCGCGTCGACACGAGCAAGTGCAGCGCCCAGCTCACCCGCCTCATCGAGCGGGGCGTGGTCCAGGTGACTGGCGGCAGCCTCCGGCGCAAGGAGTACTACCTGACCGAGCGCCTGTACAACATCTACTACCTGCTGCGCCGCAACCAAGGGCCGGACTCCCTGATCCAGGCCCTCCTCCAGTTCATGGAGTCGTTCTACTCACGGTCCGAATTGAGGGACATTGGCGTGAAGATGGCTCGGGAGGCGCGCTCCTTGGACGGGGAAATGCCATCGCTGCACCGAACGGCCCTTGAACAACTGGTGCAACTGCCAGCACTTGCCGGGGATCGAGAAGACCTGCTTGCGCTCCTTCCCGAAGACGAATCAAGAGAGCTGGCGGCTGCGAAGGCGCTCTTCGACAAGGCGCTGGAGCTGGATGAGCAGGGCCGGCCGGAGGAGGCGTCGGCTGCCTATGACGAGGTTGCGCGGCGGTTCAAGGGGAGTGAGACGGCAGCCGTTCTCGATCTGGTTGCCC
>JAJDTN010000360.1 GCA_022827165.1 Candidatus Latescibacterota bacterium | reverse complement strand
CGCCCTCGAAGCGGCCATCCGGGATGAAGAGACACGGCGCAGGTTCTTCCCCGAGCTGCTGCAACTGCTCGTGATCGAGCTGATCGCCGCCGGCCGCCCCGGGGACGCCGAACGCTACGCGCTCCAGGTCTCCGCGGAGCTGGGCCAGGAGGCTTTCGGACGCGCCCTGGTGGAGCGCATCCGGGCAGGTGCGGCCCCGCGCTGACCGTACCGCCGGCAGCCACTCCAGGCCGCCTCAGTCCCGGCCGCCTCAGTCCCGGCCGCTACCCATCCGTCGATAGACTTCCTCGAGCAGGGCCTGAGCCCGGGGTGAAGGGCCCCTGGCCAGCACCTGCCGCAACCGCTCCACGGCCGCGCCGTGGCGTCCCTCTTCCGTGTCAATGAGGGCCAGGTTGACGTGGGCCTCCGGGTTTTCCGGGTCCAACTCCAGGGCCTCCAGGAAACGGGTCCGAGCCCTCTGGGTGCGCCCGTCGAGCAGGTGCAGGGCGCCGATGGCGACCAGGGTCTCGGGACGCCTCTCCAGGGACAGGGCGCGGCCATAGGAGTCGAGGGCGGCCTCCCCTCGCCCGGACTGGTGCAGGGCGCGCCCCAACTGGTAGTGGATCCGGAAGTCCCGCGGTCGGGAAGCCAGGGCCCGCCGGAAGTGCTCGGCCGAGGCCGTGTAGCGCCCCTGGCCGTAAAGGAGGCGGGCGTACTCGTAGTTGGCCATGCCGGACCCCGGATCCAGCTCCAGGGCGCGCACCAGGGCGGCCCGGGCCTGCTGCGGCCGGCCCGCGTCCAGGTGGATCCGGGCGAGAAGCACGTGGGTGTCCACCCGCCGGGGATTCTCCGCCAGGGTGGCCCGGGCCGTCCGGCCGCTCTCCCCCAGGCGTCCCTGGTGGTAGCAGGCCACGGCCAGATTGTGGCGCGCGTAGTTGTATCCCGTATCCAGCTCCAGGGCCCGCCGGGAGTGGGTCTCGGACAGTGCGTACTCCCCCTTGCGCAGGTAGACCTCGCCCAGGTCGAAGTGGAGCTGGGCGTCCGCGTCGGTGGGGGCCGCCCTCGCCAGGTTGCACAGGACCAGGAGAGCAGCCAGGGGCACCCCCAGCCTCGCCGCCTCCGGCCAGGATCTCCGGCGCAGGCTGCGGAGCAGACGCCAGGCCGCCAGGGCGGCAAAGACGATCAGCACGGGCAGGACCGGCATGCGGTAACGGGCGGCGGGGAAGAACAGCACGACGGAAGCCGTATAGCCGAGAACGTAGAGCCGCAGCAGGGCCGTTGGATCTCCGCGGATGCGGAAGCTCAGCCCCAGGCCGAGCAGGCCCAGGGGTGCGACCACTCCGAAGGGCATGGAGAGGTGCCGGTCCCACAGCAGCAGACCGAGGATCCAGGAGTGCTGCCGGGCGTAGTAGATGTCCTGGTTGCGCTTGACCTCCGGGCCGCTCCAGAAGTCCCGGGTCTTCCTTGCGAGGAGACCGAGGTAGTCGAGGGGATGGGAGGCGATCCAGGCCAGGCCCTTGCGCAGGAACCAGGAGGACTTCGCCGCCGCGGTCACGTGGCCCGCCCGCGCCGGCTCGGAGACCATCTCCTCCCACTCCACCCCGGGCCGCAGGGCGACGGTGCGCTCGTAGTCGGCGTTGTTGCCGATGTAGAAGTTGACGCCGCCGTTGGCCGAGACCAGGACCAGGCCCGGCTCGGCGGCCCAGTTGCGCACGGTGACGGGGAGGATCACCAGGAGGGCGCAGGCCGCGAAGGGCACCAGGGCCCCCGCGGAGCGCCGCCGCCACAGGTGCCAGACGCAGAAGAGCGCCACGAAGAGGAGGATGTTGGGGCGGGCGAGGGCGGCCAGCCCGGCCGTCACGCCGGCCAGGCCCCAGTCCCGGCTGCGCCCGCGGTCCTGGGCCGCCAGGAGGAGCTGGAGAAGCAGGAGGTCCAGGAATACCTCCAGGGGCACGGCCAGCAGCTCTCCCTCGAAGTAGAGGAAGGTGCCGCACAGGGCGGCCGCCCAGCCGGCGATCCGCGCCGCCGGCTCGCCGAAGGCGCGGCGGGCGAGGCCGTACACCAGCAGACAGGAGAGGGCCCCCAGCAGGGCGTGGACGAGACGGATGCCGACGAAGTACGAGCCCGGCATGAGCCAGCAGACGAAGGCCAGCAGGTAGATGTAGAGGGGCGCCTGCCAGTAGGGCTCGGCACCGCCCCGGAGATCGCCGGCGGCGATGGCCAGGGCCTGGTCGAGGAAGGTCCGGGCGTCGACGACGGGCGCGTCGAAGAACGGGCTGGCGCCGTGCTGGTGGATGTAGCCCAGCCTCAGCGCCAGCGCCGCCAGCAGGAGGCAGCCGGCAAAGAGACGGGAGCCGCGGCCCATGGCCTCGGGCCCCTCTGCCGGCGCCTACGGACCCGGGATCAGCGGCTCAATAAGCGACGGAGAGGACGCCGGAGTGCCGGGCGGAGGTGTCGTCGGAGTCGACGGCGAACCGGTAGAGATAGATGCCGGGGGGCACGAGCAGGCCGTTCTCGTCGCGGCCGTCCCAGGTGAACCGCAGGGCGCCCGCCGCCGAGTCCCCGGCCTCGATCCGGGCCAGACGGCGGCCGGACAGGTCGTGGATGTCGAGCTCCACCTCGACCTCCTCGGTGACAAGGAAGAGGTCGAAGGAGAACACGATCTCGTCGTTGATGCCGTCGCCGTTGGGGGTGAAGGGATTGGGGCTGACGAGGGGCGCCGGGACGACGCTGCCGATGTCCTGGACCACGACGAGGCGGGAGTTGGTGCCCACGTCGGGAGTGGCGTCCCCGTCCTCGGTGGGCTGGGGGATCGCGGTGTCTCCGAGCTCGTCGTTCCACAGGGAGCTGAGGAACTGCTGGGAGCCCCGGAAGAGCCGGGAGCGGAAGACGACCTCGATGTTCTCGCCGAACTGGAAGTGCCCGGCACCCATGGAAGGCAGCTTGATCGACAGCTTGTGAGCCCCGGTGACCGGGTCGGTGACGACGGACTGGGCGAACTGCCCCAGGCTGTCTGGGCGGCCCTCCGCCGGGGCGAGACGGGCGGGATGGACGCCGAGGAGAGGATCGTCGCCGCTGCCGGCGGCGATCTCGACCCAGGCCTGGCCGTCGATACGCAGGGTGTCGATGCGGCTGTCGATGCTGGGAACGTCGATCTCGATCCGGTTGAAGGCCATCGGGTCCGCCGGCCCGAAGAGCGGCCGGAGGTAGTAGCGGAAGAGGGCCTCCTCGCCCAGGGGGACGCCGGAGGGGAAGATCTCGGCCACCACGCCCCCGGAGACGAGGGGCGTGTCGTAGTCGAACTCGATGAAGTCGAGGAGGGCGGCGCCGTGCTGGGGGCCGTCGAAGTAGACGCGGAACTGGATGTAGCGGGTGCCTCCGGGCAGGGGCAGCTGGACGCCGGCGTCGCCCCACTCGGACTCGGGCAGGCTCTCGTCGATGAGGCCGTCCGCCAGCTTGAAGGGCGCCGACCAGTAGCTCCAGCCCCGTCTCCCGTCGGCGCCCACGTCGACGCCCAGCTCGTTGTAGCGCAGCTCGCGCTGGGGGATGCGGCCGTCGGTGAGCTTGATCCAGGCGAACAGGTCGAGGGGATTGCCGTTGTCGTCGCGGTCGTCCTCGAAGCCGGGGCCCAGCCGGCGGGCGTAGACATGGGTGTCGAGCGAGTTGCCGACCCGGAACTGGATGCGCACGTCGCCGCCGAGGCCGTCGCGGCGGCCCTTCCAGCGGACCTTGCCCCAGTTGACCTGCTCGCCGGGAAGATCCAGGTCGAACTGGCTCTCGTAGGCCTCGCGCTCGCCGCCGGAGAACTGCTCGATCTCGCGGTCGTAGCGTCGGGCGCGCGGCGTGGGGACACCCACGTCGATGACGGCCGAGGTGTACTGGCCGTCGATGGCGAAGCCGTCGCCGAAGTGGCCCAACTCGGCGATCTGGCTGAGCTTGCCCTCGGGATCGATGGAACGGATGTCGACGCGCCCGGCCACATAGGTGGGGAAGCGGAGGTTCTTGATCACCGGGGTGAGCTGATCCCGGGTGGTGGGGACCAGGGTCCTGTTGATCCCGATGGTCTCGGCACGGAGGTTGATCCCGTGCTGGTCGCCGTACTGGATGTAGTAGTTGGCGATGGTGCCCCCCGGCAGGGTGGGATGGGGCCGGAAGGTGATGCGGTTGAGGTAGTAGTAGCCCATCAGGTTCATCGCGATTCCGCCGCGGCCGTACTTGGTGCTGTTGAACTCGGTGCGGAGGTTGCCGTCCACCGCCCTCTCGGCGTCCACCCGGCGGATGACCCCCGCCGCCGCCCAGTAGTCGCCCGAGACGGGGTCGGAGACCTCGCGGCGGAAGCCGTACTCGCTCGGCACCACCATGTAGGGCCGCTGGGTGTCCTTGCCGGGAATGACCCCGCCGAACTCGCCGGCCTTGTAGCGCTGGTTGAGCATGTAGGCGAGGTTGCGCAGGCTGTCGAGGCGGATCGGCCGGATCCAGGTGGTCACGCCGCCGCCGTGCCCGGGCATATCGGGATCCTCGTCCACAAGCCCGTCACCGTCATCGTCCACCCCGTTGACGGGATCCTCGTTGAGGCGGCCGTCCCAGTCGTCGTCATACTGGCTGTACAGGCCATCCTCGTTGAGCCGGCCGTCGCCGTCGTTGTCGATCTGCGGATCGGGACCGTCTTCGTTTATCAGCCCGTCGATGTCGTTGTCGATCAACTCGGGCGGATCCTCGTCGATGAGACCGTCGCCGTCGTCGTCGAGGTTGTTGTCCACATCCTCGTTGAGCAGGCCGTCACCATCGTTGTCGACCTGCGGGTCCTCGGGGTCCTCGTTGATCGTGCCGTCGTCGTCGTTGTCGATGAGGTCGACGGGGTCCTCGTCGATGAGACCGTCGCCGTCGTCGTCGGCGAGGAGCTCCACGGCCCAGCTGCGTCCCAGGTCGAGGCGGCCGCTCACCGGCCTCAGGATCCATGGGTGGGTGCCGTCGCCGACGCGCCAAGTCTTGATCTCCGCCCAGCCGTCGCCGGCCAGGAGCAGGGCGCCCAGCAGCGCCAAGGTCGGTAGCCTGATCATCGCGCTCCTCCGTCGATTCTCAATTCGCCGAAAGCGTCCGCGTGCCGTCCGGGTAGAGGCGGCCCACTTCGCGCTCGAACCGGTAACGGATGTCCACCGTCTCCAACGGCTCGTTGCGGTGGTCGAAGCGGAGCACCGTGTCGTGGATGGTCACCTCGACCCGCGAGACATCGGGATGGAGCACCGGAAAGACGAGGTAGCCCTCGAGCTCCTGGCCGCTGAAGACGATCTCCTTCCGGAACATGTTGCGCCGGGCCAGGTCGATGCGCTCCTGGTAGCGGTTGTACTCGTTGCCCCGGTAACCGAGGACGTAGGCCCGGTAGTATCTCTTCAACTGACTCACGTCGAGGGTCCAGTAGCGGCGGCCGTTGTCGGCCGTCAACTCCACCTGCGTCGGGTCGATCTGGACCCTCGGGAAGGCGTAGTTCTTGACGTTCAGGTGAAAGACCGTGAAACGGGGCTGGCCCTCCGCACCCTCCCCGAGCTCGGTGTCGCCGAAGGTGAAGGGGTTCGTCGACTCCGGTCCGGAGCGGGAGTGGGAGGCGAACTGGCGGTTGAGCTCGGCGTCGGTGAGCGGGCGGAGCCTCACCTCGAGGCGGCCCTGCGTGTACGTCACCGCCCCGTCGTCGGCCACGGCCACCGCTCTCTGCTGCCCGTCGGAAGGCCGCAGTGGGCTGGCGTAGTAGGTGTATCCACAGCCGCTGCCGAGGAGGATGATGAGGATGGCGGCGGCCGGCGGCAGGCTCTTATTCATCAACATAGCTCCCATTCGCGCATCGCCTAGCCTACGGCGGCCCGGAGGGTGCTGTCAAGGCCGGCGGCGGAAGGCTCAGAACACCTGCTTGCGGTAGCGCTGGGAGTTGATTCCGAGCTGCACGCGGTACTTGGCCACCGTGCGCCGCGCGATCCGGATACCCTCCTTGCCGAGCTCGTCGGCGATGGCCTGATCGCTGAGGGGCTCCTGCCTGTCCTCACCGTCGATCAGGGCGGAGATGCTCTCCTTGACGCTGCGCGCCGACACCTCCTCGCCGTCGTCGCGCTGCACCTTGCTGTCGAAGAAGTGCTTGAGCTCGAAGACGCCGTGCGGGGTCTCCATGTACTTGCCGTTGCTTACCCTGCTGATGGTCGACACGTGCATGCCCACGGCGTCGGCCACGTCCTGAAGTACCATGGGCCTGAGGTGGGCGGGGCCGTGCTCGAACCAGTCCATCTGCGCCCGTACGAGGTAGTTGGCCACTTTCAGCATCGTCGCCCGGCGCTGGTTGATGGCGTTGATCAGCCAACGGGCGTCGTTGAGCTTCTCCGACACGTAGGACCGGACCTCGTCCTTGCGCCGGCGGCCGTCCACCAGCTGCGCATAGGAGCGGTTGATGGTCAGGGACGGGAGGTTGCCG
>JAJDTN010000031.1 GCA_022827165.1 Candidatus Latescibacterota bacterium | reverse complement strand
CCTGGGCGTGGTGCGTTCGCCGGACGACGGGGCCCTGGCCGCGTTCGTGCGGCGGAGCACGTCGCTGGATTCCGCCCGGTGGGCCACGGACCCCGCGCACGCGTGCGCCGTGATCGAGGGCCTGAAGTCCATGCTCTCGAGGGAGGCGGGCGTCGACTGGTCGCCTTATGTCGGCCAGCGCACCGAGTACAACCCGAAGCGCCGGGTTGTAGAAGCCCAGCTGAGGATCCTGCGGGACCACGGGGTCGACCTGGAGCGCCAAATCCCCCAGGGGGAAATCACCCCCGGGCGGCTCCAGGAGGTGACCGATATCCTGGGCGAGGCGATCCGCGACCTGAAAACACAACCATCCGGAGAAAAAGATGCAAGACAAACCCGCTAGTCCGGCCGAAGCGGCCGCCGATATCGACCGCCGGATCGGCCGCGCCTGGGAATCCCTCCACCTGCTGGAGGACGACCTCGCGACGATCTCGCTGGCCATGAACGATCTGCACGACATGCTGCAGCCCGCCGCCGGGCTGCCTCCGATCCGCGCCGCCCGGGACGGGCCCCTGGCGGCGGCCCGGCGGGCGATCTGGGGCCAGGGAGGTACGTCATGAGCCGGGAATGGAGACACCGGGGCTGGCGGATCGCGCCCAACGAGGGCGGCACCGGGTGGCGGATCTACCGCCCCGACGGCCGGCTGGCCCGCTCGAAGGCGCCGTCGATCTTCGACGCCGTCCGGGCGATCCAGGCCATGATCGCCGCCGATGGGTCGGGGAGGGCGTCATGAGCGGCCTCGCCCGCATCCTTCTCCACCTGGCCGCCTGGATCGTTCTGGCGGCCTGCGTGGCGGCGGCGGCTCAGGTGTTCCGCCTGCCCGAGGTTCATGTGGATCCCGCAGGCGAATGCGTGCGGGTGCTGGTCGAGGGCCGGGATGTCGGGTGTGCGGACATCCCGGACAGGCACTTCCTCTTCGTGGTTCCGGGAGGCGGCTATGGCTGAGCGCAGATTCATCGGGAAGGACGCCGACTGGCTGGAGGACCTGCTCGCCGCGGCGACGGAGAAAATGCACGTCCTGAACGATAATAGCCAGCGGTTCCTGATCAGCATGCGGGGGCGGTTCAACCTGCACGCCTCGCGCACCATGGTCACGCCGCGGCAGATGGCGTGGCTCCGCGACATCGAGCAGCGGCTGGCGGAATTCGACGCGGAGGCGGAGCTGCGCCGGGAGGACTACGGGGACGAAGACGGGGACGAGGGCCTTGTGTCCGTCGACGAATTCATGCGGGGGCGGCGGTGACGAAAGACAAGTCCTGGTGGCCGGATGCGGCGAGGCTGTACCGCCAGGGAGCAACCATCCACCAGGTCGCGGCCGAATTGCATCGCTGCCCGACGGGGGTCGGAAAGGCCCTCCGCGCCCAGGACGTGACCATTCGCCGGCGCGGCACTAGTCGGGACCAGGCAATTGTTCAGGCGTACCGCAACGGCCGAACCTGCCTCGAGATCGCGGCCATCGTCGGCCTGTCGGAGAGCGCCGTGCTCAAGGCGCTGGACCGCAACGGGATCGAACGTCGGGGCCGGCCCACGGGGGCCGACCTGACGGCAGCCAAGAAAGGCAAGTCCACGCTCGCGGTGAAGGCCGCGGCGGCTGATGCGGCGATGGTGATCCTCAACATGCCGGCGCCGCGCCCTGTCCGGACCGGGTACGGCGTGACGCCGATCTGGATGATGGGGGGGCGGTGAGAGTGCTGCCAGGCGCCGATACATCACCATGGCTGTGCCGCAGCGCTGTGGTCCGGGCCCGCCGTCTCCGCTGCGGACTGCGCCTTACGGCCGATGACCGGGGCTGGCTCCTGGATCCCGATCCCGACGCCCGCGTGGATCTCGTCCTGGAGGAGACCGCCGGAGAGGCCGATGTGTGGATGAGGGCGGTGTGCGACCTGTGCGTGCACGGCCATGTGGGCGAATTCGCCGACGCGGCGGCGTTCCCCTCCACCACTTTTGATCCCTGCGAGGCCTGCGGCAACGAATCGATCCCGCTCCGGGTCGTGCCTACCCCCCCCCAGGGCGGGGTGCGGACTCACGCCGATCTGGAGGATGCGTCGTGAATGAGGCGCAGCGGGTCTACGTGATCGAGGCCGAGCGGGCCGTCCCCTCCGGGATCCCGATCGACGACGTGATCGGGTACCTGCGCCTGTGCCTGAACGCGGGAAAGTTCCTGCGGGCCGCGCCCTGCGTGGTGCCCGTCCTGCCGAGGATCAGCCGGTCGCATTCGGCTTACGCGGCGGAGAAGAAGCGGATCCTGTTCGTGCTGGAGGCCATTTTCGACCACCTGCTAACCCTGGAGGAGCCCGATGGCCAGAGGTAGCCCGTGGGAATCGTTCACTCAGAAACCGCAGCCCGATCCCCTGGTGGACGGCTACGACAAGGTCCGGGCGATCATCCGCGAGCAGGCGGCTGTCCAGATGAGGCCGGCGGCGCGCTACTGCCGGGCCTGCGAGGAAGTCTTCGCGCCGAAGCGCGCGGATCACAACTTCTGTTGCGGCCGATGCCGGGACCGCTTCGTCAAGGCTCTGAGGAAGCATGAGGGGCGGTGCACAGCTTGCGGCGGGAGGCGGGACGACCACTGCCAGACCTGCAGTGCCTGCCGGGAGAAGAGCAACCGCAGTCGCGCCGAAAAGAGGCGCGAGGAGACCGGGCGGCTCCAGGAGGACGCCCGCCGGAAGGGGAAGAACTCCCGGCTGGACGAGTCGATCCGCAAGGCGAGCCGAGAAGCGGGCCGCGAA
>JAJDTN010000015.1 GCA_022827165.1 Candidatus Latescibacterota bacterium | reverse complement strand
GAATCCGAAGGACAAGGGCCTGCCAGCCCTTGCCGGGGCCGGCGACGCAGGATCGCGGCTGCGAGGATCACAGCGCCCGGGGGCCCGCAGCCGGTGTCGGGTGTGTTCCATGGTCATGGGGGGCAAGCCGAGGAGGGTGGCCGGCCCCGAGGAGGCCGGCGGCCGGATCACAGGGACGGGAGCCCACAGTCCCCTGAGCATCGCCCCGGCAACGGCAGGCGCAGGCGACGATACCACAAGGCACTGCCGCCGGCAATCGGCGGCGCCCCGACCGCGGCGCTCCTCGAGCGCTTCACCTATCGGCGGCCGCATTGTACTTTCCCACCCGTCCCGCCTCCCCCAACCGGAGCGATCCCCATGACCGTGGAAACCTCCTCCCCCATCTCGGTCTACGACGGCGACGCGACACCGCAGCCGCAGGCCGCGCCCGACCCCGACAGCCTCGTCTTCCACGAGCTGTGCCCGGCCGCCGATCTCGAGGAGGGCGCGGGCAAGCCCTTCACGGTAGACGGCACACACCTCGCCGTGTTCCGCTACGAGGGCGGCTACTACGCCTGCGACAACCGCTGCCCCCACATGGGCTACCCCCTCTCGGAGGGGAGCGTGCGCGACGGCGTGCTGATCTGCCACTGGCACCACTGGGAGTTCGACCTCAAGACCGGGGGCTGCTTCCTGACCTTCGGCGACGACGTGGCCAGCTTCCCGGTGGAGGATCGCGGCGGCATGCTCTACGTGGGTATCCCGAAGGGCGCCCGGGAGGCGGCGCGGCAGCGGCTGGTGGACCGCGGCAAGCGGGCCCTGGAGCAGGGGCTGAAGGACCGCTCCAGCTTTCTCATCGCCAAGGCCGTCACCGCCCTGCGCGAGGCCGGCGCCACGCCCCGGGAGATCATCCAGCACGGCCTGTTCTACGGCGCCCACAAGACCAGCGACGGCTGGTCCTCGGGGGTGGCCATCCTCACCTTGTGCGCCAACCTGTGGGACGACGTGGACCCCAAGGACCACAACCTCTTCCTGGTCCACGGGCTGGCCCAGATCGCCAACCGCACGGCGGGCAACTCGCGGCGCCAGCGCTTCCCCTTCCCCCGTTCCGGCGCCGACCCCGACCTGACGACGCTGAAGCGCTGGTTCCGTCGCTACGTCGACCTGCGCGACCGCGGCGCCGCCGAGCGCATCCTCCTCACCCTGCACGACCGCGACTGCGACCGGGACATCCTCGCCGACTTCGTCTTCACCGCCGCCACCGACTTCTACTTCACCGGCGACGGCCACGCCCTCGACTTCGCCAACAAGATGTTCGAGGGCCTCGACTATGTGGAGTGGCAGGGGGCCCACGAGATCCTGCGGCCGATCGTCGTCGACCTCGTGAGCCGCACCCGCCACGAGGAGACCTCGCGCTGGCAGGACGCGGTGCCCGTGCTCGAGGAGGTCTTCGGCCGCATCGACGAGATCTGGGAGGCCAACCAGGCCGCGGAGCCGAAGGCCCTCGACGTGAGCGCCTTCGCACAGGTCATGCTCGGCGACGACTTCGAGCCCATCGTCGAGCGGATGGAGGCCGAGCTGCGGGCCGGAGTCTCGCCCCTCGACCTGTGCCGCGCCATGACCTATGCCGGCGCCGTGCGCACCGTGCGCTTTCACCTCAAGAACGAGGGCGACTGGCACGACGTGGCCAACCTCTACTCCTACGCCCACGCCCTCTACCGCGCCTTCCACCTGGCGCCGTCGGCGCAGCTCCTGCGCGGCCTCTTCCACGGCGCCGTCTTCACCACCTACCTGCGCTGGCTCAACATGCCCTCGGCGCGGGTGCCGCGTCCGGGGCAGCGCCTGAAGGGGGAGGAGTCGTTCTCGTCGCCGCGGCAGATGCTCGACCGCCTGCAGGAGTTCGCCGACTTCCAGAAGGTGGCCGAGGCCGGCATCCTGGTGAACCAGTACCTGGAGGAGGGCCACGACGTGATGGCGCTGAAGCACACCCTGGCCCACATCCTGCTGCGCGAGGACGCCGAGCTGCACATGTTCCAGGTGCTGGAGGCCGCCTTCCGCCACCACGACCTGTCCGACGATCCCGAGGAGCGGCGCATCCACCTGCTGGCGGCGACGCGCTACATCACGGCGCAGAAGGTGATGAAGAACATCCTCTGGTCGACGGAGAACGCCGAGCGCCTGCAGCGGGGGGAGCTGCTCAGCGACCGGGACGACGACTGAGGGCCGACAGGGTGGCGATCTGGACGGAGGACCGCCCCGTCCACTCGCGGCTGGGGAAGAACACGAGCCGGCCGCCGTCCGCGTTCAGCTCGTAGCCGGGGTCGTCGGCCAGCACCAGCAGGGTGCCGCCCGGGCGGGTCTCGGCCCGCTCGATGCGGTGCCCGCGGCGGAACCCGGCGCCGTCGCGCACCACCGCCCACAACCCTTCGAGCACGACTCCCCCCGGCACCGCGAGATCGGTGATCAGGGCGTCCACATCGTCGCCGGCCTCGCGGCGCAGGACGCCGGTGATCCCGCCGGTGAGCACGCCCGCGCCCGACAGCGCCTCGCCACCGGCCCGCAGCTCCCGCCCCCCGACGAGGCGCATCTCTTCGATCTCACCACCCCGCCGACGCACGAATCCCAGCCGGCCGTCGAGACTCACGCCATCGGCGCGCACCCTGCCGCCGCCGCGAGACAGAACCACGTGGTCGACCACCTCTCCCCAGGAGATGCGCAGGGCCACGCCGTCGCCCTCTGCCGGCAGCCGGCTCACCTCGCGGACGAAGGGGCCGCCGGCGCCGTGGCTCTCAAGGACGGTGACAAAGTCGCTGCGCAGGTCTTCCCCTTCGCGGCGGTGCACCAGCATGGGCATGATGTGCTCGTCCAGGGCGGCGTCGTCCTCGGCGGCGTTGCGGATGGAGGGGGCCGCGGCGGTGAACAGCCGGTCCCTCGGAAGGCCGGCGCCGTGGACGCGCACCCCCGCCTCGCTGCCGGAGCTGCGGAACCCCACCTGCCAGGTTCCGTCCACGGCGGCCTGCTCGACGCCGCGGATGAAGGCGTAGCCGAGGTTGTGGCCCCCGGCCTCCCCGGGGGTGGACTCGCCCGTGGGCAGACTCACGGGCGTGCCCGGGGGCAGCAGCATCTCGCCGTAGGGGGAAGTCTCCAGGTCATGCACGAGATCGCCGTTGTGGTCGGCGTCGCCGGTGAGGACGTATTCGTGGCGGCTTCCGCCGCTCACGCGGAACCAGTCGACCACGTAGGACTGGTCATTCGCCCCGATCAGCAGGAGCAGGCGCCGGTACTCGTCGACGAGGCCGGGATAGGCGCGCTCGCCGGAGGCCTCCACCGCCGCGAGCATGTCCCCGTCGCCCGGCACGAAGAGCCGCAGGTCGCCGTCGCTCGGCCGGGACACCGAGCCCATGTGCTGGTCGCGTCCGTCGACGGTGACCGTGTTGTGGGAGAGGGTGGTGATCGTCCAGCGGCGGTAGCGCGTGTGGGTGTAGCCGATGTCGCCGAGGCGCTCGTGGCCGTGGGAGAAGAGGGTCATGGCCAGCGCGTCGCCGTGCTGGTGGCCGTAGCCCCCGGAGAAGTGCAGGTGGGCCTGCACCTGATCGTCGCCGTCGCCGCGGCCCAGGCGCGCGTGGCCGAGGGCCGGCAGCAGCATCGACTCCGAGGCGGGCATCGCCTCGGCGGCCTCCCGCGCCCAGGTGTCGTGGAAGGCGACGACCCGGCCGTTGGGGTAGCGCAGGAGGCCGGGTACCTCCCGCGCCCGGGCCAGGATGGGGAGGCGCGCGTCGAGATCGAAGTCTTGGAGGCGGTCCCCGCTGTCTTCGGGGACGTAGCCGGGCGGATCGGTCCAGCCCTTCAGCAGGCGGGCCAGGATGTCCAGCCCCCGCACCGTCTGGTTGTGGTAGGAGACGGCCCCCTCGCGCCAGGCGCCGTCGGCGAAGAACTGGCGCCGCGCCAGCAGCTCGATGCGGCGGACGGCGTCGTGGATGTACTCCGGCTCGCCGAGGACGCGGCCGGCGGTGATCAGCCCCCGCAGCAGGGTGGGGTCCATGTTGCCCAGGGCCGGCGGGTAGGAGCGCACGAAGCCGACGCTGGCGTGGAACAGGTCGTCCTCGATCCGCCGCTGCGCCGCCTCGTCGAGGGCGCCGCTCGGCCGCACCAGCTCGTAGGCCCGCAGCAGGTCCTCGGGGATGTCCATGTAGGCCCACCAGTCCCACTTGGCGGCGCGGTAGTCGGCCACCGGCCAGGGGAAGGTCCGGTCCCCCTCGAAGATGATCTTCTGCCGGAAGGGGTAGTCGTAGTGGACGCAGTAGCCGGGGTAGACCTCGGCGAAGCGCGACAGGATGAGGGCGGCTCTCCGGGCGAAGAGGCGGTCGCCGGTGGCGGCGTGGAGGCGCGCCAGGTCCAGGGCCCGGCGGGCGAAGTACTCGCGGGCCTCGAACCAGGCCTTGGCGCGGAAGAAGTGGCGGTAGCCGTCGGCGTCGGACCAGTAGGGATACTCCTGCACCTCGCCGAGGGGGTTCGTGACCCGCAGGGTATCGCCGTCGGGGTAGGTCTCGTTCGGGTAGCGGATGCCGCAGAACCGGCAGTAGACCTCGCGGGGGCGCTCGATCGTCCAGGCGAGCTGGTTCTCCTGGGTGCCGCCGTCGCAGTTGGGACAGCCGGTGAAGCGCAGGCCCGCCCGCTCGGGGATCAGGGCGAGCATCTCCGCCTCCGACAGGGAGAGGACGGGCTGCACGGCCGCTCTCAGCCGGTCGTCTGCGTCTGTGGCGGCTGCCATCATCAGGCCGGTCAGGATCGCCGCATGTGATCGGGGGAACCGCATCCGGTGCGGGTAGAATACGAAGACGGGTGCGCCCGGGGCGGGGAAGGCGGCCTCGAGGAGGTATATTGCACGCATGGTCTTCTTCGATCCCCGGCACGGCACGGACACCGGCCCGCAAGCCATGTCCATCCTCGAGCCATGGACCCGCGCGTTGTGCGCCGGTCACGGTCGCGAACCGTCCGCCGGCACCTGAACCGTGTCCATCCTGTCCCCACGGACCCGCGCGTTGCGCGACGGAAGCCAGGCCGTGATCCGCTCCGCGCAGCGGGAAGACGCCGAGGCCCTCGTCAGCCTCTACCGGGAGATCATCGCCGAGGGGCGCTGGACCCTGGCCCGGGCGGACGAGCGGCAGCCCAAGGCCGAGGACGAAGCCGGGGAGATCGACCGGCTCAACGCCGCCGGCGGCTCCCTCTACCTGGTCGCCTGTGATGAGTCGCGGATCCTGGGCACGGCCCGGGCCGAGGAGGGCGGCTTCCGGCGCACGGCCCACTTCGCCGACGTGCACTCCGTCTGGGTCCGCCGGGACCGCCGCGGGGCCGGCGTCGCCGACGCCCTCATGGAGGCCCTGGTCGACTGGGCCCGCGCTTCTCAACAGATCGAGAAGCTGGGGCTCTTCGTGTTCTCCACCAGCGAGGCGGCGATCGCCCTCTACAAGAAGCACGGATTCGTCGAGGAGGGCCGCTCCGCCCGGGACATCCGGTTCGAGGACGGGAGCTACGCCGACACCGTGATCCTCGGGATGCAGCCGTGAGCTGGCAGGTCGCCGACCGCGTCACGGTCTACCACGAGGCCGGCATGTACGCCCTCGCCCCCACGGTGACACGCACCCCCGGCGGGGACCTGCTGGTCAGCTTCCAGCGCGCCCCCCACCTCGGCTACGACCACCACGAGCACCCCCTCTTCCAGGTCCTCGCCTGCCGCTCCGCCGACGACGGCCGCACCTGGAGCGAAGCGGCCCTGCTGACCGCCGACCCCAGGGGCGGCGTCATGGACCGCGGCCTGCACGCCCTGCCCGACGGCAGCCTGTTCCTGCACGCCTCCTGCAACGAGCTGGTCCCCGCCGAGGGCGAGGGGGTGCACGGCCAGCGCTGGATCTCGCGGCCGGGGAAGCCCTTCTGGGTGCGCTCGCGGGACGACGGCCGCACCTGGACGGCGCCGCGGCGGTTCCCGCCCCTGCCCGACGCCGTCTGGGGGCACCCCGCCCAGCACTCCGGCGTCTGCCGCAGCGGTCTGCTGGCGCTGCCCGACGGCTGCCTCCTGCTGCCGAGCAAGGCCACCGACCGGCCCGGCGGCGCCTACCCCTGCTTCGGCATGCTGCGCGTCTCCCGCGACCTGGGCGAGAGCTGGGAGTACGGCGGCCGCATCGCCGAGGACGAAGTCGCCCACTTCAGCGAGCCCGCCATCCACCGCACGCCGTCGGGGCGCATCCTCGTCCTCTTCCGCTGCCACCCGGGGGCCCTGGGTCCCGGCATCCTCCGCGACCAGGGCTTCGACGGACCCGTCGCGCAAGATCCCCAGTTCGCCCACCGCCTCCTCGCTCTCGTCGAGTCCGACGACGACGGCGCCACCTGGACGCCCTGGCGCCCGACCCGCATCCACGGCAGCCCGGCGCACCTGCTCGGCCTGAGGGACGGCCGCATCTTCCTCACCGTCGGCACCCGCTGGGAGGGCCAACGGGGCTGCGCCGGCCGGGTCCTCGACCCCGAGGGCACGGACCTGGAGACGGCGCCGGAGTTCGTCATCGAGGCGGGCGGGCTCAGCCAGGACTGCGGCTACCCCTGGGCGGTGGAGCGGGAGGACGGCTCCGTCCTCGTCGTCTACTGGCACCACTACGCCGACGGGCACCGCGGCATCGAGGCCGCCGTCGTCGAGGAGAGTTGAGTCGGCGCGGAGGCCGTCTTCGCGGCTTCGTTGCGCGCGCCGGATCCCCCGGTCGCGCCCGCTGCACAACGAGAGAGGTCCTGGAATGCAACACCACACGATCCAGTACGAGGTGCTGAACAACCACAACCCGGACACCGAGACCGGCGGCGGCTGGGAGGTGGAGGTCCATGCCGCGGCCGAGGAGCTGCAGGCCTTCGCGCGGTGCGGCTACCTGGTGCGGGAAGGGCTCTTCGAGGGCGAGGCGCTGGGGCGGCTTCGGGACGCCCTCGATCGCCTGGAGCAGCGCGAGCGCGAGAAGCGCGACCGCGCCGCCGCGGGGAAGCAGAGCTGGGGGTTCATCCCGCGGCACCTGATGGACAAGGACGAGGTCTTCCTGGAGCTGCTGAAGTTCCGGCCCCTGCTGTCGATCGCCCAGGCGATGATGGGACCGCTGGTGCGCCTGCGGGGGCTGAGCGCCCGCATCAGCTACCCCGGTCGCGAGCACCCGCACCAGACGCCGTGGCACCAGCACCTGCGGGTGATCTCCAACCCGCGGCCTCCGTGGTTCTCGGAGCCCCACTGCATCGACTGCCTGGTCTACCTCGACGACCTGAACGACGACACGGGGGCCGTCGCCGTGGTGCCGGAGTCGCACACCTGGCTGGACCGCGCCTCGCCGCGGACCTATGAACCCGCGGCGGGCGAGGTGGAGCTGCGCGTCAGGGCCGGTGGCGGCGTGCTCATCCACGGCAACCTCTGGCACCGCGCCCTGCCGACGCTGAGGGCGAAGCGCCGAATGCTGATCCTGAGCTATACGCCGTCGTGGCTGCGGGCCTCGCCCCACAGCGGGCCCCAGCCGGAGGGCGGGCTGACGCGGGGCTTCCTGCAGGGGGCGGACTTCGAGGCGCGGATGCTGCTGGGGGTGGGGGGGTATACGTAAAGGCGGTGACGGCAGGTTCTCCCAAAGTGACCATCCTCTCGTTCCTGCAGGACAGGCGTCTCCTCTGGCCGGGATACATCCTCGTGATGTGCCTGTTGTCGGCCCTCTTCTTCGGCAGCCTGAAGGATCATCTCCTCGATGTCCACGACCACGAGACCTTCCAGGACAACATCGCCATCGGAGAGGACTTCTCCTTCTTCTTCTCTCCGGAGAAACAGCAACCCACCGGCCGCCCGGCTGCCGATCTGGTCAAGTACGTCGCCTACGAGATCGGGGGGAACGATCCCGGCTTCTTCCACCTCCTCGTGGCCGCCGTGCACACCGTTGCCGCCCTTCTCCTGGCGTGCCTGTGCTGGCGACTGGGGATGGGCCCCCGGCTGAGTCTGTCGGGCGGACTGCTGTTCCTGGTCAACGTCGCGCACTTCCAGGCCGTCCACCACATCTCCGCTCTCGACTATCCCCTCGCCCTGGCCCTGGGTCTGGGAGCCTTGCACTGCTATGTGACCTGGATGTCCACCCGGCGTTGGGGCTGGCTGCTGGCGTTCCATCTCGCTTCGGTCATCAGCATCGCGGCTCTTGCCGTCATGGTCTTCCTGTGGCCGTTCTGTCTCTACCTCTCATGGTCCCGGGGAGAGGGGCTGAAGACCGCGGTCCGTCCCCTTCTTCCGGTACTTGTCCTGATGGCGGCGGCGCTGGTCCTCATCGTGGCCATCACCCCCGGAGAGACCAACGCCGGGCGGGCGATCGGCCTCTACCTGGAGAGGGGAGCGGCGGGCAATCTCCGGAGCATGGGGGAGGTTCTCCTGTGGTTCTCCAGCCGGCTGCTCACAACCGCTCACTGGCTGCTGGTCCCCCTCTACGAGCTGCAGCCCTGGGAGCTGTATGCGGGGGCCGGGGTGCTCACCGGTCTGGCGGTGCTTGTGTACTGGAGAGGCTCGCCGGGGTCGTTGTGGTCCGTCTGGGTGCTGCTGTCCCTCGTGCCATTCGTGCCCTTGGCCGATGCGGAAGCCATCCTCAACAGGGCATCGGGTCCCTCCCGATACCTGTACCTGGCTACCGCGGGCACTTCTCTTCTGCTGGCCTGGGGCCTAGAGGAGGGGAGTCGGCGGCTCCCGTCCTGGGGCCGGTACCTGCATGGTGTCCTTCTGGCCAGCATCCTGCTCAGCAGCTACCACTATCTCAAAGAGGCCGAAGCTGCTTCCCTCTATGCCTCGGGGCGGAACTACATCACCCGCGGCGACGTTGACACGGGGATCCAGCAACTGAAGCGCGCTATCGACCAGGGCCGTGACGCAATCGATCTGGAGGATGCGTACGAACGCTTTTTCTACATGGGCATGGGGAAGGAGGGGCACGAGGCCGTTCTCGACGAGGCCCTGGCGGCGTTTCCGAACAGCTTGGCGTTGAACACCTTGAAGCTGGCACACGACTCGATGAAGCCGGATTCACTGCTCTCGAGGCGTGCCAGGAAGCAGCTCGAGGTCTTGAAAGGCCAGGATGCGGAAGCATCGATTGAAGTGGCATGGGGAAAGCGAATCGTCCTTAACGACAAGGAGACCATCCAGGCGACCAGGCGCTGGCTCGCTGGTTTCTTCCACAACACGGGACACAATCTGGGCACGGGATCAGCGACCCTGGAAGATCTGGAGAGGGCGATCCTCGCCTATCGGCGCGCCCTGGAGTTCGATCCTGACAGAACGGCGACCTACGAGAACCTCGTCAACGCCCTGGCCTCTGCAGGTCGTGAGACAGAAGCCGTTCTGGCTGCTCGCGAGGCGGTGGAGCGGAATCCGGAAGCTACCGGGGGATTGCTCATATCCGCTTCCCTTGGACTGTTGGCCTCCGGGAGAGCGGAGGAAGCGATCGTCCACTGTCATCGGGCCTTGAGGAATGGGTCCGCCACCGAAGTGCAATCCGATGCAGTCTTCGAGATCTATGCCGGCATTCTGAAGGGCGACTACGGCGAGGTCAGCATCTCGGCCTGCACCCGGATGGGCATGGATCTGCTGGACGGCGGACGAGGCGAAGAGGCCATCACCGCCTTCCGGCAGGCTCTGGAGAGGGACGGGACCAACCGCCGCGCCCACTTCGGCCTGGGCTTGGCCCTGCTGGCGCAGGGGCAGGTGGAGGAAGCGGGAAGGCTCCATGCCGAGGGGGTGGAGCGGTTCGGCCGGGCCGGGGCGAGAGAATCGGGTGCGGTGGAGGGCCTTCGGCGCCTCATTGCCCTGGGCATCGAGGTGGAGGCGGCCCAGGAGATACTCGCCACGAACTGGCCGGAACCGTGAGCATGGGTGAACCACTCTCGACCGGGCCGGCCTTCTGGCGGATTGTGAGCAATCGGCGTCTCCTGTGGCCGGGATACGTCGTGGTGATGTGCGTGGTGTCGGCCCTCTTCTTCGGCAGCCTGAAGGATCACCTGCTCGACATGGACGACCATGAGGCCTTTCAGGACAACATCGGCATGGCCGAGGATTTCTCGTTCTTCCTTTCCTCGGAGAAGCAACAGCCTGGCGGGCGCCCGCTCGCGGAGCTGATCAAGCTGGCTGGCTATCTGATCTGGGGCAACGACCCAGGATCGTTCCACTTGCTGGTCGTCGCCCTTCACACTCTTGCGGCGATCCTCTTGGCGATCTTGTTGTGGCACCAAGGGATGGCACTGCGCACGAGCCTTGTTGGTGGACTGCTCTTCCTGGTCAATGTGGCCCACTTTCGGGCGGTTCACTGGATAGCGGCTATCGAATTTCCGCTTGCTCTGAGCTGTGGGTTGGGAGCCCTGATCTGCTATCAACACTTTCTCGAGGATCGGAGATCCGGGTGGTTGTGGGGATTCTACGGCGGATCTGTCCTCAGCATTGCGGCCCTCTCGGCGATGGCATTTCTGTGGCCTTTCTGCCTCTACTGGTCCTGGGCGAGGGAGCATGACATCAGAGCCTCGCTGCGCCCACTCCTGCCCCTGCTCCCCGTGGTTGTTCTGGAGTTGGTTGTCATTGCCGCTCTCACCCCCAGAGAGAACAGTACTTGGCGCGCCATTGACCAATTCCTGGAGGGTGATCCCTCCAGTCTCTTTCTTGGCACGGGCCGGCTCTTCCTTTGGCTATTGAGCCGGCTGCTTACCACCGCACACTGGCGGCCCGTCTCTTTGTATGAATTGGAGCATTGGGAGTTCTATGCCGGTGCCGGCGTGCTTGCAGGTCTGGGAGTACTGGTGTACTGGAGCCGACTCCCTGTGTCCGTGTGGTCCGTCTGGATACTGCTCTCGATTCTGCCCTTCCTGCCGCTGAATGACGCGTGGATCATCGGCCGACCAGAGGGACCTTCGCGCCATCTCTACCCTGCCACGGCCGGTACGTCGCTGTTGCTGGCATGGGGCCTGGAGGAGGGGAGTCGGCGGCTCCTGTCTTGGGGGCGGTACCTGTATGGTGTCCTTCTGGCCAGCATCCTGCTCAGCAGCTACCACTATCTCAAAGAGGCCGAAGCTGTTTCCCTCTATTCCGC
>JAJDTN010000094.1 GCA_022827165.1 Candidatus Latescibacterota bacterium | reverse complement strand
CTCCACCGCCTGGGCGATGGAGTACTCGAACTCGCGGATCTTGTTGCCGCCGAAGGCCAGGCCCGTCAGGTCCTCGCGCTTCATCCAGATGCGGGGGCCGCCCACCGCTTCGGACAGCCGCGGCAGCTCGTCGAGGGGGGTGGGCAGGGCCGCCAGGCGCAGCCGCGGAAGCCGGTCGAGGCGTTCGCGCAACTCCTCCGGCGTGTAGGTGGTGGTCATCTCGGTAAATCCCTCCTGTGGTCGTGAATCTACGGAGGGGCGAGCGGGCGCGACAATCGGGAGGACATCCTGTTGCCATTCGTAACTGCTTGCTTTACCTTGTGTTACGTTCAGTCGAGGCGGGCCCGCGGAGCCCGGAATGCTCCGCCTCCGCCGAGAATCAGGCCACCCATGCCCCCCGCTGCGGCCCCTCGCCGCCGTCCCTTGCCCGCCCCGACCCGCCCCGGAATCAGCTAGTCGATGGACCTCCTCGAGCCGATCTCGCCGGTCCTCGATCCACACCTCCGCCGCGAGCTCCAACCCGGCGAGTTGTTGCTGGCACTGCTGGCGGCCGACCTCGATCTGGACGGGCGCTACGGCGAGAACTGGCTCGCCCTGACCGACGAGCGCCTCCTCGTGGTGCACTCCAACGGCGGCTCCCCAGAGGTGCGGAGCTGGCCCCTGGAGCAGGTGCGCCGCGTCCAGACGCGCAGCCATGTGGGCAGCGGCTCCCTGATGCTGGAGATGCCCGACGGCACCCACGAGCTGGTGCGCTTCTCCCAGGGCAATTACTTCAAGTTCTCCGCCGTGCCCCAGGCCGTGGAGGCGGCCATGGCGGAGCCGGTGGAAGCCGCCGGGGACGAGCAGACGCAAGAGGCGATCCCCCCGCGCAGGGTCGAGCACTGCGAGAGCTGCGGCCGGGCACTGCGCCCGGGCTCGAAGGTCTGCCCCCACTGCATCCGCAAGCGCGAGACCTTCTGGCGTCTCTTCACCTACGTCAGGCCCTACAGGGGCCTCGCCGTTCTCGGCTTCCTCCTGACCGTCTCCATGACGGCGGTGAGCCTGCTGCCGCCCCAGTTGAACCGGATCCTCATCAACGACGTCATCACCCCGGTCCTCGTCTTCCGCGGTGAGACACCGCCCGAGGGGCCCCTGCCAGCGCCGCCCGAAAGCGTGGCCCTTCTGACCATGGTGGTCCTCGGCCTGCTGGCCGTCCATTTCGGCCGCATGATCCTCAACGGGGCGCGCACCTGGACCCTCGGCTGGCTGGGCCAGCGCGTCACCTACGACCTGCAGATCGAGATCTTCAACTACCTCCAGGTCCTGTCCCTCTCCTTCTATTCCCGCCACAGCACCGGCCGCATCATGACCCGCGTCACCCACGACACGGAGCGCATGCGGGACTTCATCAGCACCGGCTTCCAGGACCTGCTGGTCGCCCTGCTCACGATCATCGGCATCGGCGTCGCCCTGGTCCTCATGGACTGGACCCTGGCCCTTCTGGCCCTGATCCCGACGCCCGTCATGCTCCTCGTCACACAGTTGTACCGCAAACGGATTCACTGGGTCTTCCACTCGATCTGGCGGCGCGTGGCGGAGCTCAACGGACAGCTGGCCGATACCATTCCCGGGGTCAAGGTGGTGAAGGCCTTCGCCCAGGAGGAGCGGGAGATGCGCTCCTTCGACCGGCGCAACACGGAGCTGCTCACCGCGCGCATGGCCTCGGTGAAGATGCAGGCCTGGTTCCAGCCGGGGATCGTCTTCATCACCGCCACGGGCTCGGTGATCCTGTGGTGGTTCGGCGGCAACCGGGTGCTTGGGAACGACCTGCTCATCGGCGACCTCCAGGCCTTCATCGCCTACATGATGATGTTCTACGGCCCGGTGCAGCAGCTCAGCCGGCTCTCGGACACCCTCGAGAGGGCGGCCACCTCGGCGGAGCGGGTCTTCGAGATCCTCGACACCGAGCCCGAGGTGATGGACGAAGACGACGCCCGCGATCCGGGGGTGATCGAGGGACGCGTCGAGTTCCGCGACGTCTCCTTCACCTACGACGGCGTGGGCCGCATCCTCGACCGCGTGAGCTTCGACGTCGAGCCCGGGGAAATGATCGGCCTCGTGGGCCACTCGGGCGCCGGCAAGTCAACCCTCGTCAACCTGATCTCGCGGATGTACGAAGCCACCGACGGCGAGATCCTCGTCGACGACAAGCCCATCGTCGGTCTGCAGCAGAAGCGGCTGCGCGCCCAGATCGGTGTGGTCCTGCAGGAGCCGCTGCTCTTTCAGGGGTCGATTGCGCAGAACATCGCCTACGGCCGCCCCGACGCCAGCCGCTCCGAGATCATCGCCGCCGCCCGGGCCGCCAACGCCCACGCCTTCATCATGCGCTTCCCCGACGGCTACGACAGCGAGGTGGGCGAGCGCGGCGGCCGCCTCTCAGGGGGCGAGCGCCAGCGCATCTCCATCGCACGCGCCCTCATCGGCAACCCCCGGATCCTGATCCTCGACGAGGCTACCAGCTCGGTGGACACGCAGACCGAGTACGAGATCCAGGAGGCTCTGGAACGGCTCATCGCCAATCGCACCACCTTCGCCATCGCCCACCGGCTGTCGACTCTGAAGAACGCCGACCGTCTCCTCGTCCTCGACAAGGGCCGCATCGTCGAGGAGGGCTCCCACGCCGAGCTTCTGGCCCGCGAGGAGGGCGTCTACCGGCGGCTCGTGGACATGCAGACCGAGCTGGCCAAGGTGAGGGCCCTGTGACCTCGACGCCGGATCCCGTGCACGACCCGGTCCTCGATCCGTCGGCCCTGCGCATCCGCCGCAACGGGCGCGCCCTGCTGACGGTGGAGGCGGGCGGGAAGAGCTACGACGACGTCTCCGTGCGCCGCGCCTTTCCCCTGGAGATGGCCGACGGCTTCATCGGCCTCTTCGAGGCCGGCGGCGAGGAGATCGGCATCCTCGAGTCCCTCGACGGTCTCGACGCGGAGAGCCGCACCGCCCTGGAGAACCAGCTCGCCCTGACCTACTTCCTGCCGGTCATCACCTCGGTGACGCGGATCGCCGAGGACTTCGGCGTCGTCCACGCCGACGTGGAGACCTCGAGCGGACCACGGCGGATCGAGATCCGCAACATCCGCTCCCACATCCGCGTCCTGTCCCGGAACCGGGCCCTCATCGAGGACGCGGAGGGCAACCGCTTCGAGCTGCCCGACTTCCATCGCCTGCCGGCCATCACGCGCGAGATATTCGGCCTGTAACCTCAGTCCGCGGAAGCCAGCGCATCCTCGTAGACGGCGTGGTGCTGCCCGGAAAACAGGGCGAAGAGGACGCGCTCCGGCAGGCCGCGGCCCGCCAGGTGCGCCCGCACCGCCTCGATGGCCACGGCGCACGCCGCCTCCACCGGGTACCGGTAGACCCCGCAGCTGATCGCCGGGAAGGCGACGCTGGAGAGCCCGTGCTCCGCCGCCAGGTTCAGGCTGTTGCGGTAGCAGGCGGCCAGCAGCTCGGGGTCCCGGGCGGAACCGCTGTACACGGGCCCCACCGTGTGGATCACGTGGCGCGCCCGCAGCCGGTAGCCGCCGGTGATGCGGGCCTCGCCCGTGGGGCAGCCGCCGAGGGTGCGGCACTCGGCGAGCAACTCCGGCCCCGCGGCCCGGTGGATGGCGCCGTCGACGCCGCCGCCGCCGAGGAGGCTCTCGTTGGCGGCGTTGACGATGGCGTCCACGGCGAGGGTGGTGATGTCTCCCCGGAAGAGCTCGATCCGGTCCTTCAGGCTACACACAGGTAGTCCTCCACTTCCTTCAGACCCATGTCGCCCAGCTGGTCCCGGATCAGGGCCCGCGCCCCCCGGGAGGCTACCGCCGCCAGCAGGATCGGCCGCCGCTGCGAAGACCAGCACGCCATCAGCTCCCCGGCGGACCGGATCGGCACACCGCGCAGGGTTCTGCCGATTCTGTCGGGGGCGACGTCGATGAAGCAGACCGGCTCGTGGCCCGCCCGGATCAGGTGCTTGGAGAGCCGCCGCCCGGTGCGCCCGGCGCCCCAGATCACCAGTCCGTCCCGATTCCGCAGCGGACCCCGGACGAGGTAGTGGGCCTTGGCGCGCAGGAAGTTCTCCACCGAGTAGCGGCCGTCCGTGCGCGTCGCGCGGCCGGGGTGGTCGCGCCAGCGCAGCAGCGGCGCCGCCACCTTGGCGAAACGCCGGCCGGCGGAGTGGTATCGCAGCCACAGATCGTAGTCCTCCGCCCAGCCGCGCTCCTCGTAGGCGCCGAGGGCAACCAGCTCCTCGCGCCGCAGCAGCGCCGACGGGTGGGCGATGGGGCTCTCGATGAAGATCTCGCGGCAGATCTCCTCGTGGCGGACCAGGGAGTTCTGCCACTCCGCGTACAGGCGGAACCCCTCCGCCACCTCCCCGTCCGTGGAGAACACCTCCACCTGCGTGCCGACGACGCTCACGTCGCCGTCGGCCTCGGCGATCTCGAGCTGCCGTTCCAGGCGTTCCGGCCGGCACAGGTCGTCGGCGTCCATGCGCGCCACGTAGCGGCCCCGGCACTCGGCGAGTCCCCGGTTGAGGGCCGCCAGGAGGCCGGCGTGGCCGATGCGCAGGATCCGCAGGCGGGGGTCGCCGCGAGACTCGAGCAGGGCCGCCGTGCCGTCCGTCGATCCGTCGTCGACGACGACGACTTCGTGGTCCCGCTCCGTCTGCTCCTCGAGGCTGTCGAGGGCCGCTGCGAGAGTGGCGCCGCTGTTGCAGGTGGGCAGGAGGAAGGAGACGAGGGGCGTCGACATGCCATGACCCTTGACAGTGGCGAATGGTAACCGTGCTTACCACGACACGCTACCAACCGGGACCAGGGATGATTCACCTCAAGTCAGCCGCCGAGATCGAGCGGATCCGGGCCAGCTGCCGCATCGCCGCCGAGGCCATGGCCCTCGTGGGCGGCGCCATCGCCCCGGGGGTCACCACGGCGCGCCTCGACCGCATCGCCGACGACCACATCCGCCAGCGGGGCGGCGTGGCCAGCGCCAAGGGATACCGCGGCTACCCGAGCAGCATCTGCGTCTCCGTCAACGAGGAGGTCGTCCACGGGATCCCGGGGCGCCGCCGGCTGCAGGCCGGCGACATCCTCTCCGTGGACATCGCCGTGCGCAAGGACGGGTATCACGGCGACATGAACGTCTCCTTCGCCGTGGGCGAGGTCGGCCCCGAGGCCCGCGATCTGATGGAGACGACCCGCCAGGGGATGGAAGCGGGCCTGGAGGCCAGCATCGCCGGCGCCCGCCTGGGCGACGTGGGGCACCGCATCCAGCGGCTCGTGGAGGGACGGGGCTACTCGGTGGTCCGCGACTACTGCGGCCACGGCATCGGCCGCGCCTTCCACGAGGAGCCGCAGCTGCTGCACTTCGGCGAGCCCAACCAGGGCCGCCGTCTCGAGCCGGGCACCGTCCTCACGGTGGAGCCCATGGTCAACGCGGGAGCGCCGGAGGTCCGCGTCCTCGACGACCAGTGGACGGCGGTCACCGCCGACGGCTCCCTGTCGAGCCAGTTCGAGCACACCGTGGCGATCACCGACGGCGGACCCGACGTGTTGTCCCGCTTCGACGACCTGGCCTTCTGAGCTGACCCCTCCGTTGCGCAGCCTGGGGGGCGCCGTACTTTATTCGGCTTGCCTGCCCCCGGAAAAACCAGAAGAAGAGGCGGACCGATGGCCAAGAGCACCAACAGCCGCGACGACGACTCGACGGACTTCGGATTCGACCCCGGCTCGCAGCGCGAGCTCGAGGTGGAAGACACCTGCTGCGTCTCCGGCGACGAGGTCTCCTCGAGCTTCTGCCGCTTCCCCGATTACCGCCGCGGCACCATGATGGTCATGTCGAAGGGGATCGCCCTTCAGCAGCTACGCAAGGGCACCACCCTGGAGACCTTCCGGAAGGTCCTCGTCAAGCGTCACGGCAAGCGAGAGCTCCAGGACTACAAGAGCTGATCCCGCCCGGCGCCTCGCGGCCTTCCGGAACGGTCAAGCGTCGTCCAGCAGCGCCTCCACCTCGGCGGCGAGCACCTCGTAGGGGTCGAGGCCGCGGCCGGGAACCCCTTGGTACAGCTTCACCAGGCGGCCTTCCTGGTCGATCACCGCCGTCGTCGGCACGTACATCAGGAACGGCGCCGAGCCGGCGTAGTCCCTGGCCACCTTCTGCTCCGCATCCAGGTAGATCGGGTAGTTGATCTCGAAGCGGGAGACGAACCTCTCGATGACGGGCACGATCTGCTCTACCGGTCCGCGGTCGATGGAGATTCCGACGACAGCGACCTCCCCGAAGTCCTGCCGCAGCCGGACGAGAGCGGGAATCTCGATGCGGCAAGGCCCGCACCAGGTAGCCCAGAAATTGAGGACCACCACCCGGCCCTCGTAGTCCGCCAGGTCGAAGCCCTCCACGTCCCCCACGAAGCCGGATTCCGCCTCGGCCCCGCCCTCCGGACCTCCCCCGGTGCAGGCCCAGAGGGCCAGGGCCAGGGCCGCCAGCCCCATGCGGAAGATCCGGAGTCCCACTCTCAGGCGCGCTGCCCCGCCTGGGGCGGCAGGGCCTTGATCCACGCCCGCTCCAGCCCGGCGAGGTTGTCCATGGCATGCAACAACTCGTCCGTCGGGTTCACGCGGAGGCTGCGGGAGCGGACGACGGGTTCGCGGCCTCCCGGGGCGGCAGGGGCGCCCCGCAGGTGGACGAGGAGATCGCAGCTCCCCCGGTGCTCGCCGCACAGCCGGCGCAGGTCGGCCAGCAACTGGTCCGACACCGCCTCGTAAGGGAGATCGACGTTCACCGAGCTCGTCAGCCGCTGCCGGCCCTGGTCCATCGGCGCGGCCCCCTCGGCCTGCACCGTCATGACACCGTTGCGGCGGTTCAGGCGGCCCTCGACGAGGACCACCGCGTCCTGCACGACCAGGTCCCGGCATCTGTCGTAGGCATCGGAGAAGAACACGACCTCCGCCTTGCCCGATAGGTCCTCGAGGGTGACGAAGGCCATCGCCTTCCCTCGGCGGTCGCTCGATGGGCTGACGCGGCTGACGAGACCGCCGACTCGCACCGCGTCCCCATCCTGCCGGGCATCGATCTCCAGCAGGGATGTGGCGAAGTACGCCAGGTCCTTCTCGTAGCGGCTCAGGGGATGGCTGGAGACGTAGAACCCGAGCAGCTCCTTCTCGTTGGAGAGCCGCTCGGTCTCGGTCCACTCGGGCACGTCCGGCAGCGCCGGCTGGTGCTCCATCTCCAGCGCCGAGTCTCCGCCGAAGAGGCTGATCTGGCCGCGGCGGCGCTCGTCCTGCACCGACTGGGCGTTGCGCATGGCCCGCTCCAGGGCCTCGAGGAGCTGTGCCCGGTGCCCGCCGAGGCTGTCGCAGGCGCCGGCGGCGACCAGGCTCTCCACCACGCGCCGGTTGACGGCGCCCAGGTCGAGGCGCTCGCAGAACTCGTAGAGGTCCTTCGAAGCACCGTGCTCCTCGCGTCCGGCGACGATCGAGCCGGCGGCGGCGGCGCCGACGTTCTTGACCGCCGCCAGGCCGAAGCGGATGCCGGCGCCGGTGGGTACGAAGTTGACGGCGCTCTCGTTGACGTCGGGCGGCAGCACCGGGACCTCCATGCGCCGGCACTCGTCGAGGAGAACGGTGAGCCGGTCGGTGTTGGTGCGGTCCGTGGTCAGGCTCGCCGCCATGTACTCCTTCGGGTAGTGGGCCTTGAGATAGGCGTTGCGGTAAGCCACCTCCGAGTAGCTGGCGGAGTGGGACTTGTTGAAGCCGTACCCGGAGAACACCTCGATGTCGGACCAGATCTTCTCCGCCGTCCTGCGGTCGACGCCCTTCCTCACCGCCCCCTCGGCGAAATTCTGCTGGTACCTCTCCATCACTTCCGGGAGCTTCTGGCCCATCGCCTTGCGGATGCCGTCCGCCTGGCCGAGGGTGAAGCCGGAGAGGTCGCGGCAGATGCGCTGCACCTGCTCCTGGTAGGTGATGATTCCGTACGTCTCCTTCAGGATCGGCTCGAGAATGGGGTGGTCGTAGTCGGCGGCCTCGTCGCCCTGGTGGCGGGCGATGTACCTCGGGATTTCCTTCATCGGCCCCGGCCGGTAGAGGGCGTTCATGGCGATCACGTCCTCGATCTTGTCCGGCTTGAGCTGGCGCAGGTAGTCGCGCATGGGCGGACTCTCGAACTGGAAGACGCCCACCGTCTCGCCGCGGCTGAAGAGCTCGAAGGTGGGGCCGTCGTCCCAGGGGACGGCATACAAATCGAAGCCGGGCTCCCGCTGGCGGATCAGGCGCACGGCCTCGTCCATCAGGGACAGCTCCTTCAACCCCAGGATATCCATCTTCAGCAGGCCCACATCCTTGCACGTGTCGCCGTCGAACTGCGTGGTGACGGTGCCGTCCTTCGGCGCCCGGTAGAGGGGCACGTAGTCGGTGAGGCGGGAGGGGGCGATGATGACGGCGCAGGCGTGCACCGACGCGTGGCGCGCCAGGCCCTCCAGCTTGCGGGAGTACTCGATCAGCTGTCCCTGCTCGCCGGGGGTCTCCGCCATCTGCTGCAGCTCCGGCACCTGCTGAATCGCCTTGTCGAGGGTGATCTTCAGCTCCCCCGGGATCAGCTTGGCGATGCGGTCCACCTCGCCGAAGGGCAGGCCCAGGACCCGCCCCACGTCGCGGACCACCGCCTTGGCGCCCATCGTTCCGAAGGTGATCACCTGCGAGACGTTCTCCTCGCCGTACTTCTCGACCACGTAGCGCACGACCTTGTCCCGGCCCGTGTCGGCGAAGTCGATGTCGATGTCGGGCGGCTCGACGCGCTCGGGGTTGAGGAAGCGCTCGAAGAGCAGGTCGTGGCGGATCGGGTCGGTGTCGGTGATCTCCAGGCAGTACGAGACCAGGCTGCCGGCCGCCGACCCGCGGCCCGGACCGACGGTAACGCCGCACTCGCGGGCGTGGTGCACGAAGTCCTGGACGATCAGGAAGTAGCCGGAGAAGCCCTCCTTGGTGATCACCTTCAACTCGTAGTCGAGGCGCTGCTGGACCTCGGGGACGATCTTCGGGTAGCGGCGCTCCAGGCCTTCCTGGGCGAGGCGGCGCAGGTACTCGTCGGCGGACGCGAACTCGGAGGGAATGGGGAAGCCGGGCATGAGAGACCGCCCGAAGTCCAGCTCTACCCGGCACTTCTCGGCGATGGCGAGGGTGTTCTCGATCGCCCCGGGCAGGTCCGCGAAGAGCTCCTGCATCTCCGCGGGGCTCTTCATGTAGAGTCCCGAGGGATAGCACATCCTTTCGGAATCGGACAGGTTCTTCCCCGTCTGGATGCAGACCAGGGCGTCGTGGGCGGCGTGGTCGTCTGCGCGCAGGAAGTGGAAGTCGTTGGTGGCCACCAGCGGCACCCCGAGCTTGCGGTGCAGGTGCAGGAGCCCGTCGTTGACCTTGGCCTCGACCTCGATGCCGTGGCGCTGGATCTCCAGGTAGTAGTCGTCCCCGAAGATCTCCATGTACTCCCGCGCCGCGGCCTCGGCCTGGTCCACCCCTTCCTCCTGGATCAGGTGGGGCACCTCTCCGGAGACGCATGCGGACATGCAGACAAGCCCCTCGCCGTGCTGCCGCAGGAGCTGCTTGTCGACGCGCGGATTGTAGTAGAAACCCTCCGTGTACCCCTTGGAGACGAGCTGGATCAGGTTCTGCCAGCCCGCGGCGTCCTTGGCCAGCAGGATGAGGTGGTTGGAGCCGTGGGCCAGGCCGCGGGCCCCGGTGCGGTCGTGGCGGTTGCCAATGGCCACGTAGACCTCGCACCCGAAGATCGGCCGGATGCCGGCGGCGCTGCAGGCCCGGTGGTGGGCGATGGCGCCGAAGAGGTTGCCGTGGTCGGTGACGGCCAGGGCGGGCATGCCGGCCTCGGCGGCGGCGGCCGCCATAGCGTCGATGGCGCAGCCGCCATCGAGGAGGCTGTACTCGCTGTGTCCGTGGAGGTGGACGAACTCGGCGCTGGCCATTGGCTCCCGGGCCGCCGTGCGGGCAGCCAGTGACGTGTGGGGGACGCCCAAGGCAACCTATCGGGGGGGCGGAAGGCCGTCAATCTCCGGCGTTGCCGCGGTGAGAGAGGGGGCTTCTATTACCGAGTCCAGGGCCGGAGGAGAGCGAACGTGCGCATTCTGATCACCGGGGGGGCGGGATTCATCGGATCCCACCTGTGCGACCGGTTCCTCCAGGAGGGCCACCGGGTGATCGTCATGGACAACCTGCTCACCGGCCGCATCGAGAACCTCGAGACCCACAGGAGCCACCCCGACTTCGAGTTCATCCACCACGACGTGACCGGGTACCTCCACGTCGACGGTTCCCTCGACTTCATCCTCCACTTCGCCAGCCCCGCCAGCCCCGCAGACTTCGAGCGGCTCGGGATCCAGATCCTCAAGGTGGGCGCCCTCGGGACCCACAAGGCCCTGGGACTCGCGCGCGCCAAGGGCGCCCGCTTCCTCCTCGCCTCCACCTCCGAGGTCTACGGCGATCCCCTCGTGCACCCCCAGGGCGAGGACTACCGGGGCAACGTCAATCCCGTCGGCATCCGCGGCGTCTACGACGAGGCCAAGCGCTTCGCCGAATCGATGGCCATGGCCTACAACAGGTCGCACGGGGTCGACACGCGCATCGCCCGGATCTTCAACACCTACGGCCCTCGCATGCGCCACGACGACGGCCGCGCCATTCCCAACTTCATCACCCAGGCCCTCGCCGGTGACGACCTGACCGTCTACGGCGACGGCCGCCAGACGCGCAGCATCGGCTACGTGAGCGACCTCGTGGAAGGAATCCGCCGCCTCATGGAGTCGGACGTGACGGCCCCCGTCAACCTCGGCAACCCCGCCGAGCTGACCATGGAGAGCCTGGCGAGGAAGATCATCGACCTCACGGGCAGCTGCAGCCGCCTGGTCCATCTGCCCCTCCCGGAGGACGACCCCAAGGTCCGCCTGCCCGACATCACCAGGGCGCGCAACCTGCTCGGATGGGAGCCGAGGGTCGATCCGGACGAGGGCCTCCGCCGCACGGTGAAATGGTTCCGCCGGACCTCACCGGCCCCGTCGGCGGAGAGCGCGAATGACTGACCCGGCCCCTCCGGCCGCCGGACTCCGGCGGGCGGGGTCCACCGTGGTCCGCGGAGCCCTCACCCTGGCCCTGGGGCTGACGGCCGCCTGCGCCTCGGCGCCGCCCTTCGACCCCGACCCCCCCGTGGCCGTCACCCCCTCGGACTGGAGCGCCGGCGAGACCGGCGGCCCGGCGGCCGATTCCCTGCACGCGCCGTGGTGGAGCGGTCTCGACGACGCCAACCTCGGCGGCCTCATCGCCGAGGGCCTGGCGCACAACCAGGACCTGGCCGCCGCCTCCGCCCGCGTGGAGCGCGCCGTGGCCCAGGCGCGCATGGCCGGGGCAGACCTCTGGCCCCGGACCGGTGTCGACGGCACCGCCATCCGCTCGCGGCGCAACTTCGCGGGCTTCGGCCCCTTGGCCGGCCAGCTTCCGCCGTTGACCGCGAACACCTTCGACGCCGGCTTCAGCGCCAGCTGGGAGGCCGATCTCTGGGGGCGGCTGCGGGCCGACCAGGCGGCGGCCCTCGCCGAGGCGCAGGCCACCCGGTTCGACCTGGCCGGGGCCCGCCTCTCCCTGGAGTCCCTGATCGTGCGCGCCTACGCGGGTGCCGCCGAGGCTCGCAGCCAGGCCCGCCTGGCCGAGGCCGCGGCCGGCAACCGGCAGCGGGTGAGGGAGAGCATCGAAGACCGCTACGCCCTCGGCCTGCGGACCTCCCTCGACCTGCGCCTGGCGCGTGCGGAGGCCGCCGGGGCCCGCGCCGCCCTGGCCCAGCGGAGGCTTCAGCTCGACGCCGCCACACGCCGGCTCGAGGTGCTCCTGGGACGCTACCCGGCGGCCGAGCTCGCCGTCGCCGAGGCGCCTCCCGCGGTGACCGGCCGGGTGCCGGCAGGACTGCCCGCCGACCTGGTCCGCCGGCGCCCGGACCTGGCCGCCGCCGAGCGCCGCCTGGCGTCGGCCGATCAGCGCCTGGCGTCGGCCCGCCGGGCGCTCCTGCCCGGCATCCGGCTCACCGGCGGCGGCGGCCGCTCCAGCGAGGCGCTGGCCGACCTGCTCGACGGTGACTTCTCGGTCTGGAGCCTGGCGGCCAACCTGACCATGCCCCTCTTCCAGGGGGGCCGCCTGCGGGCGCGGGCGACGGCGGCCGAAGCCGACCGCGAGGCGCTGACAGCCGCCTACGCCGGCCTGGTGCTGAGCGCCTTCGCCGAGGTCGAGGGGGCTCTGGCAGCCGAGGCCGCCCTGGCCGAGCAGGAGGCGGCCCTGGTGGAGACGGCGGACCAGGCCTCGGCGGCGGAGTCCCTGGCCGACGACCGCTACCGCCGGGGGCTGGTGGGCCTCATCACCCTCCTCGACGCCCAGCGCCGGGCCTGGGACGCGCACAGCCAGCTGCTCACCACCCGGCGCCGCCGCGTCGACGCCCGCGTCGACCTGCACGTCGCCCTGGGCGGCGGTTTCACCCATCCCGCCATCGGGTCCCCGACCGATGAGTAAGGCGATGGGATTCCTCCTGCCGGTGGCGGTCCTGGCCGCCGGCGTGGCCGCTTACCTGCTCCTGGTGAGCCTGCGCACCCCGCCCCCCCGGGAGGAACCGGTCCATTGGGTTCCCCTGGTCGAGACGGTCCAGGCTCCGCCGGAGACCGCCCGCGTCGTCGTCCGCGGCCAGGGGACGGTCCGCCCCGACCGGGAGATCGACCTCGTGCCCCAGGTGGGCGGCCGCATCGTCTGGATCTCCGGGCAGATGGAGACCGGCGGCTTCTTCTCCGCCGGCCAGGAGCTGGCCCGCATCGACCCGGAGGACTTCGAGCTCGCCGTGGACCAGGCCGATGCCGAGGTGGCCAGGGCCCTCTACCAGCTCGAGATCGCCCGGGGCGAGGCCGAGGTGGCCGCCGCCGAGTGGGAGAGGCTGCGCGGCGGCGGCGGGCCCGAGCCGTCCGACCTGGCCCTGCACATCCCCCAGGTGAGGCTGGCCGAGGCTGCGCTGAAGGCGGCGAGGGCCCGCCTGCGGGAAGCCCGGCTGCGCCTGGAGCGGACCCGCCTGCGGGCCCCCTTCGCCGGGCGCGTCCGATCTACCGACCTGGACCTGGGTCAGTACGTCTCTCCCGGGCGGGGGGTGGCCCGTCTCTACGGCATCGAACGGGCCGAGATCCCGGTCCCGGTGCCCGACGAGGAGCTGGCGTGGATCGACGTCCCCTCGCCGCCGGCCTCCCCGCGCCCGCTGGCCGCCGACGCGCCCCCTCCGGAACGGCCCCAAGAGGCCGGCCGCGGGCAGGTACTGCTGCGGGCGCGCCACGCCGGGCGCGACCACGTCTGGAAGGGCCGGGTGGTCCGCACCGAGGGGCAGGTCGACCCCCGCAGCCGCATGATCAACCTCATCGTCGAGGTCGACGATCCCTACGGCCCCCGGGACTCGGCCACGGCGCCGCTCCTGGTGGGCCTCTTCGTCGAGGTGGAGATCCAGGGGCGCCCGCTGACGGCGGTCCGCACCATCCCGCGGCGGGCCCTGCACGACGGCGGACTGGTCTGGCTCGCCGAGGACGGCCGCCTCCGGAAGCAACCGGTGGAGGTGGTCCACCTCGGCCGCGAGGAGGCCCTCGTGCGCTTCGACGCCGCCCCCGGCGCGAGGGTGATCACGTCTCAACTGAGGGGTGTCACCGACGGCATGGCGGTGGCCCCCGCCCACCGGGCCGAGGCGCCGTGAAGCGATCCGTCGCGTGGATGGCCCGCAACCACGTGGCCGCCAATCTGCTCATGGTCTTCGTCCTGCTCACCGGGGCCCTCGGTGTGCTGCGCATGAAGAAGGAGACCTTTCCGGAGATCGACCTCGACCGCATCCAGGTCCAGGTCCCCTATCCGGGGGCCAGCCCCGCCGACGTGGAGTCCGGCGTCGTGCGCCGCATCGAGGAGCGCCTCACCGGTCTGGAGGGAATCCGCCGGATCAACTCCACCGCCGCCGAGGGCATGGCGGCGGTCACCGTCGAGCTCGAGCTGGGCGCCGACATGGAGCGGGTTGTCGACGACGTCCGCGGCACCATCGACCGCATCGACACTCTTCCCGCCGAGACCGAGAAACCGGTCATCAGGGAGCTGGTGCGGCGCACCCGGGTCATCGACGTCGTCCTCTTCGGCGAAGTGCCGGAGCGCGCCCTGAAGGCCGCCGCCGAGGGCG
>JAJDTN010000306.1 GCA_022827165.1 Candidatus Latescibacterota bacterium | reverse complement strand
TTGGCACCCGGGTAGGGAAGAAGGAGGGGGTGCCGTCCTCCAAGGTGAGGAACTTCCTGCCCGTCTCCGGGTCGGCCTCGGCGTAGTTGTCCCGTATGAAGCTGCGGGTACGGCGTACGAGATAGAGACGCATCAGGTCGCGCCAATCGTCGGCGTACTCGCTGAAGTCGAAAGCCGCCAGGGTCCGCGGGGAGGCTTGGTGCCGTCTGCTGAACTCGATCTCGCCCAATTCGCGCAGGAGTCGTTCGGGGCGTATCCCTAGATCCTGGTCTTCGTCTACGAAGATGCGCAGTTGGCTGGATAGGTCCAAGTAACTCTTGTTGTATGGCGTGGCCGACAGGAGGATGCACTTGCTCTCGTTGGCTCGGACGTACTCCTGGATGGCACGGTAGCGGCGGCCCTCCCGGTTGCGCAGGTTGTGGCTCTCGTCGAGAATGACCAGCCGGTAGCGGCGCAACTTGGGCAGCTCGCCAAGTACCTTGCCCAGCGATAGCACACTGCCACGCAGCCCGTATTCGGCCCTGTACGAGTCCCACATGGGGACAAGGTTCGCAGGGCAGATGATGAGCGTCTCCAATCCGTAGTCGTCCTCAAAGATGCGGGCGACGGCGGTGGCCATGAGGGTTTTTCCAAGTCCCACGACGTCGCCGATGAGCACGCCGTTGCGCTTGTTCAGGTGATGGGCGGCTATCTTGACCGCGGCGGCCTGGAATTCGAATAGGCGGTCGCCAAACACCTTGGGAACCCTGAACTCAGCGAGACCGGCGCGGGCCTCGTGGGAGAGGTGAAAGGCCATCTTGAGGTAGACGTGGTAGGGTGGTATCAGTGTCTCCCGCGCCCAGCTCTCCTCGATGATCCCGAGCAAGTCCTCCGTAACGTCGACACAGAAGCGATCCTTCCACCGATCCTCAAACCACTGCTGGAGCTTGAGGGCGGCGTCCTGGTCCACCACGTCTACGTTCAACTCTCCCTGCCCGACTAAACCGGCAAAGGTGAGGTTGCTGCTGCCCAGGTAGCCGACGATGGGGTTCACAGGATCGTCCCGGTAGAGCATGTAGAGCTTGGCGTGCAAGGGATGACGCAGAAAGAGCTTGACGACGACCTTCTTGGCGCGAAGCTGGCCGGCCAGCTGCCGCAGAGTACGCTCGTCCGCGTTGGTTGGCGCACCGATGGTAAGCTGCCGGCGAAGCTGCTCGGCTAACTGAACTCGGCGGCGGTGGGCAGTCTGGTTGTCCATGCCGGGAGACCGATCCACAAGGCTGACCCGGAGTTCGTCATGCGGCAATACATGCATCCCTATCAGCACCCGGCATGGGCCTTCGCCTGGCCCCCAAAGGTCTACGCATGGGGCTAATCCCCCCCACCCCCGAAGGTTGAAATACCCCACGCAGAAGTCAGCCCGGGAATAGAGGCGCAGCGTCTCCTGTAAGGCTGGGAGGAGGCGTGACTCAGGCTCAAGGTTGTCGAAGATACGCGGCATATTGGTGCCTACCCCTTGCGATTAGGTGATCTCCCAGGGCGCTTCTTGCCTGCCGTAGATGAGTGGCCAGCAGGTTGAAATCCCTCGTAGACCGTATGGAAGCGGGGAGTCCCTTCCCCCTCTGAGCCGAACCCTGGTTCCGGCTATGAGAGAGGCTCATGATTACTTCGCTCCTCTCCAAGAAGGGCAAGAGTGTAAGGAAGTAATGTCTCGGACGCACGGACTCAGCGTCGACGTCATGGGGGACCATCGCAGGAGCGGGGGAGCAGCCTTCCCTCAGAACACCGGGGCCGGCAGGCCGTCGACGGTGGCGTCGATCACGGCGGGCCGGCCGCTGGCCAGGGCCCGTTCCACCGCCGGCGCCAGTTTCTCGGGATCCTCCACCCGCTCGCCGAATCCGCCCAGGGCCTCGGCGATGCGGTCGTAGCGGGTCGGCAGGAGGTTGCAGCCGATGGTGCGGTCCGGCCCGTACTGGCGGATCTGCAGCTGCACCTCGGCGTTCCAGCGGGCGTCGTTGCCGACGATGATCACGACCGGCAGGCCGTAGCGCAGGCAGGTGTCGATCTCCATGGCGTGGAAGCCGAAGGTGCCGTCCCCCTGGAAGACGAAGACCGGGAGATCGGGGTGGAGCACCTTGGCGGCCATGCCCATGGGCAGGGAGCTGCCGATGGAGCCGGAAGGGCCGTTGATCAGCCGCAGCCCGGCGGTGAGCCCGGCCTGCATCCACTGGCCGAACTCGCCGCCATCGCAGACGAAGACGCCGTCCTGGTCCAGGAAGGGCTGCAGCCGCTCGCAGAGCGCCAGCGGGTGAATCGGTGATGCGTCGCTGGCGCGGTGGGCCCGCCACTCCGGCGGCTCGGCGCGCGCCTCCCGGACCTGCCGTCCCCAGGGGCTGTCATTCCACGACCGCTGCGCCGCGGCGCTGGTGAGGGTGGCTGCGGCCTCGGCGGGATCGCCCCGAAAGCAGCCTTCGAGGCGGGAGGCGTCGAGAGGTTCTTCGGCATCGACCGAGAGGAAGCGGACGGACTCCGAGAAGGCCGGAGGCTCACCGAAACGCAGGGAGAAGTCCAGCCTCTTGCCGATGAGCAGCACGAGATCGGCCTCGGCCAGGCGTCGGGTGGTGCCGCGAAGCCAGGGGTCGTCGACCCCGCGGGGACTCTCGCACGGGAGGGCCGGCACGCCGGTGGCCGACTGCAGGGCCTGCACCGCCTGCCAGCGGGGGCCGCGGCACATGGCGGGGCCGGCCAGGATCAGGGGACGGGCGGCGCTCTGCAGGCGGTCGAGGATGTCTCCGGCCTCGCCCTCGCTCAGCCGTGGTCCCTCGTCGGGGAGGATCTCCGCCGCTGAGGGCGAGCGCGCCTCCGTCTCCGCCTGCAGCAGATCCATGGGCAGACTGAGGTGCACGGGACCGGGGCGGCCGCTGACCGCCGTCCGCAGCCCCCGGGCGACGAGATCCGCCAGCGGCTCGGACCCGTCGGCCGCGTGGGACCACTTGGCCGCGGGCGCCGCCATGGCCGCCTGGTCCAGCTCCTGGAAGGCCCCCATGCCCGCCTGCGCGAGCGGACTGTGGCCGCTGATCATCACCAAGGGGGACTCGGCGGCCCGGGCCACAAAGAGACCGGTGACGCCGTTGGAGTGGCCGGGACCGGCGGTGAGCAGGGCCACCCCCGGCTCGCCGGTGAGGCGGCCCCAGCCGTCGGCCATGTGCACCGCCGCGGCCTCGTGGCGGGTGTGGATGAGCCGGAGGCCGCTGCCGATGCAGGCGTCGAAGACCGGCAGGTTCTGGTTGCCGGAGAGGGCGAAGAGATGGCGGACGCCGGCGGCGGTCAGCGCCTGGACGACGCTCTCGGCGCCGGTCATGGGAGCGGGGCGGCCGGGGTCTCGGCCGCCAGTCGGTCTGTCTCGAGTCGAATCATGATCAGCTGAGGAGATGGGAGGAGATGCTCGGGAGCCTGGGAGGGCTCAAGGCGGCGAAAGATAGGTCAGCGCTTGGTGGACGCTATGGCGACGCACCCATGCCGGTATGGTCTGCAAGGGAGCCCCTTCCATCCCTTTGGATTCCTGGATAGCCAGTGTGTTAGTTCTCCCTGTCCTTTCCACGGAGTGGAGGCCATGCGTTGCACACTCGCCGGTTTCCTGGCAGCGGCCCTGCTGTCTTCCCAAGCCGGCGCCGAGCCCGTCCTCGAGGGCCGGGTGCGGCTGGCCTCCGGAGAGCCCGCCGCCGGCGCCCGGGTGCTCCTCTTCGACCTGGCCGATCTGCGGGCTCCTCCGGCCAGGGCAACCACCGACGCATCCGGCCGCTTCACCCTCCCCGCCGGGGCCCTGTCCTCCGGTGTCCGCACGCTGCCTCAACACCTCCACCTGGGGCCGAACTACCCCAATCCCTTCAACCCCGCCACGATCATCCCGTACGAGCTGCCAACCGCGGCCCACGTGCGGCTGGAGGTCTTCAACCTGCTGGGTCAGCGCATTGCCACGCTCTTGGACGGCCCGCAACCGGCGGGATACCACTCCGCGCGCTGGCACGGCACGGAAGCGGTGGGCCGGGCGGCGGCAGCCGGGGTCTACCTCTACCGCCTGCGCGCCGGTGACGACACCCGGACCGGGCGCATGGTACTGGTGGACGGCCAGGCGGGAGTTCCGGCGGTGGCGCCGGGGGGCCGGGGTGTCTGGGACAGGAGCCTGCTTGAGGCGGGCCCGGTCTATGGTCTGGTCGTCTCGGGCGCCGGACTGACGCCCTACGTGGACCCGGGCTTCCAGGTGCCGGCGGGCGGCGGCGAGGTGGACCTCGTCGTCCAGAGGCTGGGCGGCTCCCCGGCGGCGAAGAGGGCCTCCACGCCCACGGACCGCCTGCTGGGGGACGTGGACAACAACGGAAGGGTGGACGTGGCCGATGCCCTTCTGGTGGCTCTGTACAGCTTCGATTCCTCGACGGTCATGCCCAACGAGGGCGACATCGCCCTGGGCGATGTAAACGGCGACGGCCGGGTGGATATCAGTGACGCCTGGCTGCTGCTGATCCACAGCGTCGACCCCTCCAGTCCGCTGCTGCCGGCCGGCATCGGTGGGCCGGTGGCTCCCTTGATCTCGCCCGAGGAGGGAAAGATCTACTGGGCGGACTGGACAACGGACCGGATCCACCGGGCCAACCGGGACGGCTCGCAGGTGGAGGATGTGGTCACCGGTGTGGTGGCTCCCGCGGGGCTGGCGGTGGATGGGGCCGGGGGCAAGCTCTACTGGGCCGACAGAGGGACGGACAAGATCCAGCGGAGCAACCTGGACGGCTCCCAGGTCGAGGACCTGGTCACCACCGGCCTGGTCCTTCCCTCCGGGCTGGCGCTGGACGCGGCCGGGGGCAGGCTCTACTGGACCGACTCGGGCACGGACAGGATCCAGCGGAGCAACCTGGACGGCTCCCAGGTCGAGGACCTGGTCACCACCGGCCTGGTCACTCCCTCCGGGCTGGCGTTGGACGCGGCCGGGGGCAAGCTCTACTGGACCGACTCGGGCGCGGACAGGATCCAGCGGAGCAACTTGGACGGCTCCGATGTGGAAGACCTCGTCACTACGCTCCTGCTCACTCCCCGAGGTCTGGCGGTGGATGGGGTCGAAGGCAGGGTCTACTGGACCGACTCGGGCCGGAAGCGCATCAAGCGCTGCAATCTGGACGGCACGGCCGTCGAGGTCCTGGTGAGCTCGGGCCTGGGCACCCCGGTGGTTCTGGCCCTGCATGGAACCCCTGTGGTGGAGGAGGATTGGCCCCCCGAGCTATCGGCCTACCACCTCTGGAGACTGCCCGAGGGGGCCCTCGCCCGCCTGGGAAAGGGCTCGATCGCAGAAGGCGACCGGGCCGTGGCCTATTCCCCAGACGGCGAGTTGCTGGCCGTGGCCGGCAGTATCGGCATCTGGCTCTACGACGCCCGCACCGGCGACGAAGCCGGCTTGTTGACGGGGCCCGGGGAGTCCGCTACTTCGGTGGCGTTCTCCCCGGATGGGGCGGTCCTGGCCCGTGGCGGCTCCGACAGGACCATTCGGCTGTGGGACGTGGCCAGCGGTCGCATTCAGGCTATTCTGGAAGGACAT
>JAJDTN010000349.1 GCA_022827165.1 Candidatus Latescibacterota bacterium | reverse complement strand
CAGAACAGCCGCCGCTTCGGGCCGCGGATCATCTCGCTCATCTTGAGCCCGTTGGCCACCGAGGACATGACGAAGGAGCGGATCTCGGCGTGCCAGCCGTATGAGAAGCCGAGGGCCACCAGACCCTGGGCGCCGATGGCCGAGGTGCCGACGGTGGAGATCACGAAGGTCGAGGTCATCAAGGGAGGGCGCATGGCCGGGATGCCGCCCTCGGCGACGACTCGCGTCAGGGCCAGGAAGAGGACCATGGCGCCGAAGACGAAGAGCAGGGCCACGGGAAAGGGAAGGCCGATCGCCGTCAGCCAGACGGCGACGATCAGCAGGCCGAGGAGAAGCCCGAAGAAGGCCTGCCGGTAGGAGAGGATCTCGCCGCTGTCGTCGACCTCGCGGGCCCCGCGGAGGGCCTTGGCCGCCACCTGGCGCAGGTGCCCGCGCGCCACCCACAGGCCGACGAGAACGAAGACGATCACCGCCCCGAGACCCTGGTGGGCGAGGATGGGGTCCCTCCCGGAGTAGAAGTCGATCCGCTGCGTGCTGTGCACGCCGAGGACGTTCAGGGCGCCCCGCTGCAGCCGGACAAGGAGGTAGAAGACCCAGATCGAGGCCGAGATGTCGAGGCTGACGAAGTAGAAGAACCCCGTCCACGGCGGGCTGAACCAGAAGCTGAACCAGGTGTTGCCGAAGGCGGGCAGCACGAAGATGCGCTCGAGGCGCGGGATCTCCGGAAAGTAGGAGTGCAGCCCGTTGACGCTGAGCAGCAGGAAGGAGAGGGCGAAGCCCAGCCACATCGTCTTGTTGGTGAAGAACGAGCGGCCCACGGCGCCGCCCTCCTCCCGCTGGATCATCTCCATCGGCACCTGCACCAGGGCGTAGGTCAGCCGCTCGTTGTCGACCCACTGCCGGCGCAGGATCACCATGGCGCAGATCATGGCGAAGCCGAGAGCCAGGAAGAAGCCGAACCACAGGCCCAGGGGAAGGACCCAGGCGCCCCACGGGATCGAGGCCCCCTCGGGCAGGCCCTCGAAGAAGTAGCGCGCCACGCCCTCGCCGCGGGGGATCATCCACTCCGGGATGTACTGGTTGTAAAGCTCGTCCCAGTTGTTCTCCGGCGTGGCGTAGTACGTCGACCCGAGGAGGCAGGGGATGATGAACTGGGTGAAGCCCATGCCGGGGATGCAACAGGCCACCACCAGCATGACGTAAATCGTGATCAGCTCGGCCCGGGTCAGCGCCAGCCACCGGTGCAGAAGGCCGACGGCGCCGCTGGCCAGGACGAGAAAGAAGAAGAAGAAGAGCGCGGCGGGGGTGCTGAAGTTGAGGGTCAGATACGACCCCTGGATCGCGTTCGTCGCGTAGGTGTCGCAGACGTTGAGCACCAAGGACAACACGGCCCCGATGAGGAGGCCCCGCAACGGGATCCCCCGTGGATCCCCCGCCGGAGGTCGATCGCTCTGCGGCGGCGGCGCCGTCATCGCGGGCCGGACTTGCGGCGCCTCACGCGGGGATTCCGCGCCCGGCCGGCCGTACAGCCGCCCGGCCCGGGTGGGGAGGCGGTCGAGCTCTTCACCGCGGCACGATTCGGGCGCAGGAGGAAGTCCTCCGGAGTAGATCAGGAGACGCGGGAGGGGGTGCTGCTGCGATCCGGGGGCGCGGGCATCCCCTACGTGCCGGGGACTCCCCCGTCCGCTCTACGGACGGAAATTAACAGGGACCGGTCGACCTCTGGCAATGCTGTTCTCCGCAGGCCAGGGCGTGCTCCTCGGCCGGCCGAGGGCGGCCATCCGGGGATGGGGGCCGTGATTCACCTATCCGGACAGGCGCTCGGCGGCGTCCCCGGAGGCGCGTCACAACCATCCGGGTTTGGCGGCCACGGCTGGAGGAGGAGGCTTGCCGATGGATCCCCGAACAGAAAACCCCGCCGCTTCGGCCGGTTCCCGCCGACGCTGCGACGGCCTCTTTTCGCTTGCCCCGAACCTGGCCATGGAGTACCGTTTTCTGCAGAACCGTTCGCGGTTTCCTCCTCTGGTTGTTCGCGAGCGCCCGTTCGCCACCTTCATCTCACCGGGAGACCCCCGGGAGAATCAAAGGAGAAGAACGATGAAGGGAGCTTTCACATCCGCACTGGCGATCGTCCTCGCTGCGGCCGTCGCCACTTCCGCCCACCAACGGCCGGACGACAACTTCGCCGCCGTGCAGGTCCCCATCAACGCCGACGGCGTCCGTTCCGTCGTGATGGACGGCGACCTGGGAGAGTGGGACAACGTACCCTCCGTCTTCTGGACGACACAGGACGATCTGACCGAGGCGATCCACGGTCTGGGCGATCCCGATCCCGCCAACCTCGCCACGCGCATCATCCTGGGGTGGAGCCCGGAGACCAACCTCTTCTACTTCATGGAAGAGCGCTTCGACGACCTGTTCTTCGGCTATACCGACACCAACTACGAGAACACCGAGATCGCCATCGACTTCGATCACAGCGGCGACGAGCAGTTCAACGATGTCGCCGGCGCGGGTCTCGATCCGGAGCGTTGGGAGGGAGCCCTGACGCAGAACTACCGCTGGCAGCTGCACATCGAGGGCGAGTTGTTCCTGTGGGGCGCGGCCCCTTGGGCCGGCGAGAGGCCCTACGCCGGCGTTGAGTACAACATCGAGGGCGACACCGATGGCGGCGCCGTCAACCTCTTCGTGGAGATGTGGGTGACGCCCTTCGACGACTTGCCCACCAGCTCTTCGGGCATCGACGATTCCGATGTCGTCGTCCACGATCTCACCGAGGGTGAGATCATCGGCGTCGGCTTCGCCGCCGTAGACGATGATGTCCCCGCTGACGGCGGTTACAACGGCTACTGGATCAACAGCGGCAACGTCAACCTCTACTTCCTGGCCAATGCCTTCGTCGACTACACCCTGCTCGGCTACGACGCGAGCATCTGGGTGGCGGAGACGGCTGTCGAGCAGGACAGCTGGGGCCGGGTCAAGGATACCTTCGCCAACTGAAGGGAACCGCGCTGCCGTCGCCGCAAGAGACGGCTGATACCATGGGGGGCGAGATCATCCGATTCTCGCCCCCTTTTTTTCGTCCCCTGCCACGGAAACAGGAGGGTTTGCTCTGATGCCGCGGGTCCTGTCCAACCGTACCGTCGTCCGCGACGGCTGGCACAACATGTGTTCCGACCTCTGCTACTGGCGGGACACGTTCTGGCTGGTTTACGATCGAACCTCGGCACACTCTGCCCCTGACGGCGTCGTCGTCCTGCTCCGGTCGGCGGACCTGCAGCGCTGGGACGAGGTCGCCGTCCTGAGGACGCCCAACGACGCCCGGGACGTGAAGCTGGCGGCCACCGACGACGAGCTCTTCGTGTTCTGCGCCGACAGCTGGTATGAACCGGTGGCCGGACGGGTACGCCAGGTCGTCGACCCCTACGTCTTCACCTCCGACGACGGCTACAGGTGGTCGGCGCCGACGAGAGCATTCGACCGGAACCACTGGCTGTGGCGCGTCCAGTTGCACGAAGGGGTGTTCTACTGCGCCGAGAAGGGGGGAGAACTCCTCTCCAGCCGGGACGGCCGCAACTGGACATCCGTCTCCAGGATCCCCGCCGAGCCCGAGGGCGCAACCCCGCAGGAGCTGCGGGAGATGCGCGAGCTGGACCACCGCACGACACCGCGGTTCAACGAGGCCGACGTCATCTTCCGCCCCGATGGCGAGCTGTGGTGCGTCTCCCGGACGCGGCGGGAGAATCAGCACTCCCTCCTCTACACTTCCAGCCCCCCGTACGAGGAGTGGTCCTGCGTGGACCTGGAGACGCTGATCCACTGCCCGGCCCTGTGCGAGTCCGCGGGCAAGGTGTACGTGGCCGGCCGCCGCGACCCCACGGCGCCGTGGGTCCCCCAGCACTCGCCCGCGGGCAACACGGGGATCTTTCTGCTGGAGCGGGATGGCGTGACGCCGGTCTTCGCCCTGCCCAGCGACGGCGACGCGGCCTATCCGGGCCTGCTCTGCCTCGAGGCGGACCGGCTGATCATCAGCTACTACTCGCAGCACGCCTATCTGAGCGGCGCCATCGAGGGCGAGAAGAAGCCCCTTCACCACATCGAGCGGTGGGGCACTCTGCGGCGGGAGGCGCCCCCGGCCGGCTACGAGCTCTCGCACTTCAAGTCCGGACCTGCCGACATCTTCGTCGCCGAGATCGACCTGGAGGCCGAGGACGCGGGCTCGTCATTCTGACGGATGGACGCGCCGAGTCTTCCTGGCGCTGATCGCCTGGTCCCTGCTGCGCGGCGTGTCCGCGGCTGAGACCGCCGTCTCCCTTCGCGTCCCCGAGCTGGCCGGCGCCGACCGCGACGAGATCGTCACCTCTGGCGTGCCCCTGGGCAAGGGCACGCTGACCGACGAGTCGCAGGCCCGTCTGCTGGACGCGGAGGGCCGTGAAGTACCCTTCGCCGCAACCGTCCTGGCGCGCTGGCCGGACGGGTCGGTGAAGTGGCTGCTCCTCGACTTCCGCGCCGCCGTCGCCGCCCGCGGGACGGCCCGCTTCACGCTGGAGTGCGGGACCCCGTCGACAGTGAAGATCACCGGGCCGCGGGTCTCCGTCCGCGAGGGCGACCGGTTCTTCGAGGTCACCACCGGGCCGCTGCGCTTCCGGGTGAGCCGCCGGCCCTACACGTTCCTGGACGGTGTGTGGCTCGACGCGAGCGGCGGCGGCGCCTTCGAGCCCTCCGAGTCGCTCCTGGTTCCCGGCGCAGGCGGCAGCCGTCTCGAGGTCGAGACCACGCCCCCCGGCCCTCCCCAGGAGGAGAACTGGCTCCTCGACGCGGCGGGCGGGCCCCGCCAGAGGTACGACGCCGTCGTCACCGAGGCCCGGGTCGAGTTCGCCAATCCCCTTCGCGCCGTGGTGCTGGTCCGGGGCGAGTACCGCGACGAAGCGGGCGGGAGCATCGGCCCGTTCTGGACGCGGTACACGGCGTGGGCGGGGGACACCGCCATCGGAGTGGAGCACTTCTTCGCCTTCGACGCCGACGTGGAGAAGGCGTTCCTCCGGTCGCTGTCACTCGGACTGCGGTTTGCCGGCGACGAGCGGCTGAGGACCACCTTCGGCCTCGGGCAAGGCGCGACCGCGGCGCCGGACCCGTCCCTCGCCGAGACCGCGCTGGTGCAGGTGATGCCCGACCGGTTCTACCACCTGGTGCCGCTGAGCGTCGACCGGCGGGTGCGGTACCAGGTGGTCGGCCAGGGCGCCGACGGCGTCGACCAGGTCCTCGAGGAAGGGGTGGAGGCCGCCGGCTGGGTCCGCACGAAAGGCGGCCAGGGGACGGCGACCGTCGCCCTGCGCGATTTCCCGCGGCTGCACCCCAAGGAGGTCCGGGTGCAGCCGGACCAGGGCGCGCTGCGGTACTACCTGTGGCCCGAGCGCGGCGGCAAGGTCCTGGACCTGCGCCGGCGCTACAAGGGACAGCGGGTGGAGGACCACTACGACACCGGCGAGTACGGTCCCGCCGGCCGCGGCTTCGGCAAGACCCATCAGCTGCTGATCGACTTCAGCGCCACCCCGCCGAACGACGCCGAGGCCTCGGCCCTGGCCCGGCGCGCCGACGAGCCCCTGCGCGCCTTCTGCACCCCCGAACACTACGGCTCGTGCGATGTCTGGAACCGTTTCCATCCGGTCGACACCGAACGCTTCCCGCAGACGGAGGCGATGATCCGCCTGGGCCTGGAGTGGGCCCTGCGCCTGCCGCGGACCTTCCACTGGGACGGCCTCGTCGACTGGGGCGACACCTTCTTCCACGCCTACGAGGGGGCCCCCCATGGCCAGGTCGACGAGGTGCCCGCCACGAGCTGGGTCGTGCGCGGATACGACGGCTGGTTCAACAACGACTGCAACGTGGCCCACGACCTTATGCTGTTCTTCCTGCGCTCGGCCGACGACCGCATCTACCAGTACTGGGAGCGGATGGTGCAGCACGTGATGGACGTGGACACGATCCATGCCGCCGAGGACTCGACCCACGTCGGCGGCGGCCGGCGCCACGACCAGCAGCACTGGGGCGCATCGTACACGGGCTACGGCACCGCCGCGGTCGAGGCGGGCGAGCTCTACTACCTCACCGGCAGCCTGTGGGCGAAGGAGATGCTGGTCAAGTACGCCGACTGGTACATGGTGGGCGGCGGCGCGGAGTGGGAGACCCGCCTGCCCTGTCTCGTGCTGGCCTGGGAGGCCACCGGCGACGACAGGTACCTGCGCTACATCGAGCGCCCCGGGATGCGCGAGGACGTGTACGGACTCGCCATGGGCATGCACGGCAGCATCGACAACCCGCACTTCCGTACCAACGGCGTCGAGGTCGGCGTGGACTTCCTGTACCGGGCGACCGGCGACGCGCAGTGGCTCGACCACCTCACGACGGCGGCGCGGCGGATGATCGAGGTCAACCCCGGCAACCGCTACGGCCGCTCGCTCCTGGCCAAGGCCTGGCTGGCCACCGGCGACCCGGAGGTGCTCGACTGGCTGCGGCGGCTCCTGGTCGTGGGCGACCCGTACGGGCGCGCGGGGCTGGCGGAGTTCTTCCGGCAGTACGAGATCCCGGACGACCTCGGCCGCCTCTCCTTCGAAGAGCTGGCCGAGCTGTTCAGGAGGTCGCCCATGGAGGGCGTGCGGGGGTTCATCTACACCTACCGGTACTATCCCTACGTGATGGCCGCCCTGGCCGAGGCCGGGCTCGACGAGGGCCAGATGGAGCTGGTCGACTTCGCCCTCGACCGGCGCGGCATGGGGCAGTACCACCTGCGCGGCCCGGACGCGCCCACTCCTGCCGACGCGCACTACGAGCCGGTCTCCCTCGCCGCCGTGGCCAACGCCGATCCGCTGGCCGACCCCTTCGGCCGCTACGCGGACTGGCAGCGGCATCCCCTGCGGCCCGGAGAGACCGGCTTCGACTTCGGCGAGAGGCAGGCCAGCAATGGGGGCGAGTGCGAGCCCGGCTACCTGCCCGTGCGCACGGCCACCGCCTACCCCTACCGGGCCCCGCTGCCGCGCTCCGCAGAACACGACGGCACGAACCTCATCGGCCTTCCCTTCGGCGCGACCTGGCAGATCAACAGCATCCCCTTCGCCCTGCCCGACCCGGCGTCGGCCGCGGAGGGGCGCACCATGCTGGTGGTCGGCAAGGGTGAGCGAATCGCCATTCCCATCGGCAGGACCGTCCGCAGGCTCTACGTGCTCGGCCACGTGGTCCGCGACCGCTCCAGCTGGAAGGAGACCGGCGCCCGCTACCACCTCGACTACGCCGACGGCACGACCCGGCGCCTCGACCTGACCAACCTGGAGGACTACGAGAACGTCTTCCAGTGGGGTTTCGCCCGGCGCGCTCTCTTCGCCCGCAACTGGAAGGTGCAGGGCCGCTGGGACGGAGGCGCGCCGATCCTGAACACCTACCCCATCGAGTGCGAGGCGAAGCCCCTCAAGGAGCTGGTCATCGAGGACGGCGGCGAGGGCATCGGCTTCATGATCCTGGCAGTCACGGCCGAGGTCGCCGGTGCGGTGACGGAACAGCCGGTCCTCGATGTCTCCTTCACCGCGCCGGGCGCATCGCAGGGCCTCTGGCGGGAAGGAGCGGCTTCCGGCTGGCTGAAGATCGCGGGCGAGCTCACGGAGAGGGGCGGAGTCGTCTCGGACGGCGCGGCCACCTTGCGGACGGCCCTGGATGACGGCCGCTACGAGGTCGAGCTGGAACTGGCCGGCCTCGGCTGGAGCGGGCCGTTCAACGTCCGGGCGGACGGCCGCCTGGCCGCCCGCGGCTACGTCGCCAGCAGCGGCTCCATCCCCGGCGTCACCAGCCGGCCCGAGCGCATCCGCTTCCCGGTGAGCGTCACCGGCGGCAGGCTGGACCTCACCCTCGAAGCGGACCGAACCGTGGGCAACTGGTGGCACCCCAGCAGGCTTAGGGGAGAAGCCTGGCGCCTGACACGGATGCGCGTATTCCCTTCGCAGCAGGAGGTGCCGCCGCCGCGGCGGGAGATCACCTATGGCTGGCTCGATGCGGACATCACCGCCGTGCCGCTGCCGCCGGACGAGGTCGGGAGCCTGCGCGACGCCCGCCTTCACACCTGCATCCGCAGCAAGTCCCCGGGAGGCACCTTCCGCGCCGACCTTCCCGCGGGCGACTACGAAGCGGAGCTGACCTTCGCGCTCCGCGGCGCCGGCACCCGCGAGGGCCCGGTGAAGATGGACGTGTCGGTGCAAGGCAGACCCGTCCTCACCGGCTTCGACGGCGGCTCGTTCGATCAGCCGGTGGTGCGGACCTGCCCGGTGCGCATCGAGCCCGGCGGCCACCTGGAGGTCGAGCTCGAGAGCGCGGGCGGCGACAACGAGTGGGGGATCAGCGCCCTCGTGGTCCGCCCGGCGGAGTGAGCAGCGGGTGGGCGCAAAGCACCTCTTCGTCGACGATGAAGTGATCGCCCGCAGGGAGGGCGTCGAACGCCGGACCCATCCCTGCCGCAAGCTGCCGCAGCCCGTCATCGCGGGCCGGGAATCCTGGCAGACGCCCTACGGCGACGAGCGCGTCTACATCTACGGCACGGTCCTGCCCGCCGAGGACGGCGACACCCTGCGGATGTGGTACATGCGTTGGCCGGACCGGGTCCTCTACGCCGAATCGGAGAACGGCGTGACCTGGCGCCGGCCGCAGCTCGGCAGGAACAACGTCCTCCCCATCCGCCTCCACAGCCCCAGCGTCATCCTCGACCCGGCGGACCCCGACCCCGAACGCCGCTACAAGATGCTCGGCGTCTCCCTGTCGCCCGAGAGCCGCGGCTACTGCGCGGCCCATTCCGCCGACGGCCTGAGCTGGCAGCTCTACCCCACCAACCCCGTCCTGCCCGGCGGCGACACCTGCAGCCTGGCCCGGGACCCCGTTACCGGCGACTACCTCGCCTTCCACAAGCGCTACGGCATCCACCGGGGCCGCAAACGCCGCCTGGTCTACCTGTCATCGAGCCCCGACATGCAGAGCTGGTCGGAGGCCGACCTCGTCATGGCCCCGGACGAGATCGACGACGCTCAGACCCGGGCGGAGGGCGGCCTGTTCTCGCAGTTCTACCACATGTCGGTCATTCCATACGGCGGGATGTGGCTGGGCCTCGTCACCCACTTCCGGCACACGGGCCCACCCGTGGAGAAGGGTCCGGAGCAGAGCCGCGACGACGGACCCATCGACGTGCAGCTGGTGCACAGCCGCGACGGCCGAACCTGGTCCCGGTGCCAAGACCGGTCGCCCGTCATCGCGAACGGACCCCACGACTACGACGCCGGCTGCATACTCGGCGTCGCCAACGGGCCCGTCCTGACGGAGGATGAAGTCCGCCTCTACTACACGGGCATCACCACGACTCACGGGGGCTACGTGCCGCGGAAGAAGATCACCATCGCCCGCGCCGCCTGGCGGCTGGACGGCTGGGTCTCCCTCGACGCCGGGGAGACGCCGGGCATCGTGGAGACCACGCTCATCGCCGCGGACGGCCCGCGGTTGAGCGTCAACGCCGATGCTAGCAGAGGGGAGCTGAGGGCCGAGGTCCTGGGCCCGTCAGGCGCCCCGGTCCCCGGCTACGGCCTGTCCGAGTGCCGCCCGGTCACCGGGGATGGAGTGCATCAGACCGTCCGTTGGAAGGCGCGCGGCGCCCTGCCCTCGTGCGGAGCGGTCCGCATCCGCTTCCAGCTCAGGAACGCCAGCCTCTACAGCTTCACCATCGAGTAACCGCGCCGGATCGCCCGGGCTCGCGCGAGCGCGGCTCCCTTCACTTCACCACCACCTGGTTCACCTTGATGCGCCGGGCCTTCCCCTCCGGCCCCTCCACGTCCAGGATGACCACGAACTCGCCGGGCTCCTCGTACTGGTGAATCGGGTGCTGCTCGGCGGAGGAGGTGCTGTCGCCGAAGTCCCACGACCACGACGTGATCTGCCCCCGCGATCGATCGGTGAAGGCGATGAGCCGGCGGTCCATGTCGATGACCTTGAAGGAGTACTCCGCCTCCAGCGGCTTGAGGTACTCCGGTTCCAGCGGCATCAGGCGGAAGGCGCACAGGCTGGAAGCATCGCAGTACATGCTCGTCTCGTGGGACAGGTTCCAGAACCCCTCGTACTCCTCGGTGTTCTCGTCGAAGTCGAGGACCGACCACGACAGGGCGATCAGGCCGTTCTCCTCCAGGCGGGAGACGGCGGCCCTCTCCGGGCCGTCGTACGGGGCGTAGTCGAAAGGCGTGATCCAGAACTCCAGCACGAGGTGGCCGCTCTCCCCCTCCTCGAAGTCGTACGAGTACGCGTGGTTGGCCCAGGGCAGCCGGCCGATCCACGGCTGGCACCCCCAGACGAAAGCCCAGTCCCGCCCTTCCCCCGCGGGCGTGAAGATGTGGTAGTTCTGGGCGTGGACCCCCTTGAACAGGAAGTGGCTCTCCCAGGGATTGTCGATCTGGGGGTTGACGATGTTCGGCCCCCCGGACCGGTCCGCGTCGACGGCGACCTCGAACAGGTCTCCGTACTTGTAGTACATGTTCCAGTAGTCGTCGTACGCCTCGTAGAGGAAGTAGAGGCGGTTCAGCCCCTCCACCCAACCGACGCGCACGGTGACGTCCAGGTCCTCGCGGTTGTAGTTGGTGAAGTTCCCCCTCACCGTGTCGGAGAGCTCGTCCACACCGTACGCATAGCTGTCGGGCACCATGTCCCAGTCGCCGGTCTCGCCGTCGATGCGCGGGATCATGTCGGGTGGAAACTGGAAGATCTTGAACTCCCTGTCGGTGCGCTCCAGAGGCTGGGAGGGTGAGACACCCAGCAGCACGGCGGCTGCGATGGCTGCTGCCTGCTTGATCAAGTGCGGCCCCCTTTCACTTTGCCATCGAGGTTGTGCCTCTCTTCTCTCAACTGCTTGCGGACCTGGTTGTAGCGGGCGAAGACCTGGCGATAGTCGACGAGCCGGGCGTCCGACAGGCTGAGTCTCGGGGACGCGGTCTCGTACCACTGCCGCGCCTCGGGGACGAACAAGTGCATGAGCAGGAGGTTCATGGTCCTCATGTAGCGCCCGGCCCCCATGCGCACCCCCTCGATGGGCCAGCCGGGAATCCCCACGGTCGTCGTCAGCAACCGGTCGTACAGGTCCTTCCGGGCCTGGCGGCTGGTGGTCTCGCCCTCCAGGCCGTAGTGCGCCATGATCCGGCCCTGGCAGCGGGCGAAGTGATCGGCCCGGCAGTAGACCTGGGTCTGGAAGTTCGTGTAGATCAGGACCCAGTCGAGCTCCTTCAGAGCCAGGCGCAGGCGCACCGTGTACCGGCTGATGGGAACGAAGCAGACCTCCACATCGTACTTCTCCAGGAGTTGCTCAAAGCCCCTCCCCACCGACTCGATGGTGTGATGGTCGCGATTGACCTCGTCCAGGTAGTGCTCCATACGGCCATCGATGAAGGTCTTCATCCTGGGACTGAGGCCGAAACTCAAGGCCCCCCCAAGGTGGTACGGATTGAAGACCCGGCCCTCGAGTTGGAGCTCTCTCAGGAACCGAATCGCCTCCCAGTGGTACTTCACCTCATCGACATCCTGGTCGAGGTACCGGGCGCGCTGCTCCGCGGTATCCCAGGGATGGCGGTACCTCGCCGTTCCCGGATGCTGGAAGTGCAGCCACACGGCCAGGGCCCACACCACACTCGCCGCCACATGGGGCCACCGCCGCCCCCGGGCCTGGCTTCTCCCGGGGAGGAGCACGATGGCGCCGAGAACGAGAGGCGCCATCCAGAAGAAGCGCACGGCGAAGAGCATCAACACCGCCGCTCCCACTCCCCAGCAGGCCCGGATCAGCTCTTCCCTGCCCGGGGCATCCACGCCCAGGCGCCGGGCGCTACGAATCCCCTGCCCCAGGCGGAAGAGGAGGAGGATCAGCAACAGGAGGAACCCCGCCACCAGGACCGGCGAGGAGAGGGGCAGGAAGTTGGTGACACCGAAGGGATTCCAGTGGCCCCACTCATCGAGGACCTGCGTGTAGTCGTAGACCTGGATATCCGGGTCGTGGGACTGGCTCAGCCAGTAGAAGACATAGAGCTTCCAGCCCATGGGGTTCACCATGACGGCCCCCAGGCTGAGTGCGAAAGCGGCCGCATGTCCCGGGAGGTCGGCCTCCGCGGACCTCCGCGGAAAGCACCAGAAGACCAGCAAGGCCAACCAGAAGGGAAAGATGATCAGGGCTACGGAATGCAGGTTCGCCCACAGGATCATCGTGGCCGCGCAGACCAGGCGGGGGCCCCAGCCGATCCGGTCCCTGTGCCGCCACAAGTACCCCAGCAGGAGGAAGAAGAAGATCACAGTCACCAGGTGGGGACGCAGCTGGATCAGCCGCTGGTAGGCGAAGAGGACCAGCACGCCGGAAGCCAACCAGGGGAAGTGGGCCGTCCCGCCCATGCCCCGCGCCCAGTACCACACCGCCCCGCAGGCCAGGAGCGCCAGCAGGGCGGTCAGTCCTCTGACACCAGCCATGCCCCACTGGGAGTGGACCAAGTGGAGCCCCACCTGGAAGAGCCACTCGTGGTAGAAGGGGTAGGTGTCCTCGGGGCTGGTGAACAGGAAGGGGTCCGCCGCGGGGAACTCCTTCCCCTGCCACAGGATCTCCCCCAGCTTGAGATGCCAGAAGACGTCATCGGTGCGGACCGGCTGCAGGCAGGTGACCAGCAAGTAGAACAGGCCGCTGGCCGCGGCGGCTATGAGACCGCCCATCTCCCAACGGATCATGTTGTCTCTAGGGGCCATCCTGGCCCGCGGCATCTCGCGAGAGCCTGTCCCTGGCGATGGTGAAGAGGGCCCGGAGGCCGTCGCGGGCGCGGATCTTCTTGCCTTCCTCGAAGGACCGCGGGGTGTAGGCGATGGGGATCTCGCCGATGCGGCAACCGCGCCTGGCGAGCTTGTTCGTCAGCTCGAAGTCCAGGTCGAACCCGTTCCCCTTCAGATCGAGGCTCCGGAAGACGTCGGTGCGAACCATCTTGGAGGCGGTGGCCACATCGGTCAGGCGGCACCCGAAGGCGGCATTGGTGAGACTGGTGAGCAGGCGGACACCCCAGTAGTAGTGCTCATACAGGGCCGGATGGCCGCCCAGGACCCTGGACCCGTACGCCGCGTCCCACCCTTGTGACTCGATCGCCTCCAGAAGGACCGGCAGGCTGGCGGGATCGTACTCGAGGTCCGCGTCCTGAATGACGGTCCAGGTTCCGCGGCAATAGGGCAGAGCCGTGCGGATGGAGTGGCCCTTGCCCAAGTTCCGCTCCTGCAGGATCACTCGAAGGCCATCGGCCTCCATCGACTCGACGTACTCGCGGGTGCCGTCGTCGGAGCAGTTGTCCACCACGATCAGCTCTTTCGCAAGGTCGAGGGACAGCACTCCCTCGACGGCGGCCTCGATCGTCTCCCTCTCGTTGCAGGCCGCCATGATGACGGAAAGCTTCAACACCGGCGGGCCTCCGGGAGCGGTTTCAGAAGCGCGAGCAGAACTGCTCGAGGCTGTCGATCAGGTGCGCCGTCATGGCCTCATCGATCCCCGGGTACACGCCCAGCCAGAAGGACCGCTCCATCGCCGCATCCGAGTTCGACAGCGGACCGGCCACGCGGTAGGGCAGGCCCGTGTAGGCGGGCTGACGGGTGAGGTTCCCGCCGAAGAGGGCCCGGGTGCCGATGCCGCGGTCCGTCAGGTAGGCGATGAGCGCCTTGCGCTCGAAGGGCGCCGACTCGCGAAGGGTTAGGGGGAACCCGAACCAGCTCGGCTCCGCCTTCTCCAGCCACGACGGCAGGATGAAGAGCTCCTCCAGGGACTGCAGCTCTCCATGCAGGCGGTCGAAGGTCCGCCTGCGCCTGTCGATGAAGTCGGGGAGCTTCTGCAGCTGCGCCACTCCCACGGCGGCCTGCATGTCCGTGAGCTTGAGGTTGTAGCCCACGTGCGAGTAGATGTACTTGTGATCGTAGCCCGCCGGCAGTTCCCCGAGCTGCCAGTCGAAGCGGCGGCCGCAGGTGTTCTGCTCGCCGGGGTCGCACCAGCAGTCGCGGCCCCAGTCGCGGTAGGACTCGACGATCCGGTTCAGCTCGGAGGAGCCGGTCAGGACGCAGCCGCCTTCCCCCATGGTCAGATGGTGGGCCGGGTAGAAGCTCACCGTTGCGAGGCTCCCGAAGGTGCCCACGTGCCGGCCGCCGAAGCGGGATCCCACGGCATCGCAGCAGTCCTCGATGAGCACGAGATCGTGCCGGGCGGCGAGTTCGCATACCGCGTCGAGATCGAAGGGGTTGCCGAGAGTGTGGGCGAGGAAGACGGCCCGGGTCTTCGGGCCGACGGCCTCGGCCAGCGCCTCGACGGAAATGTTGTAGGTCCCGAGATCGATGTCGACGAAGACGGGCACGAGACCTGTCTGGAAGATGGGGTTCACCGTGGTCGGAAAGCCGGCGGCGACCGTGATCACCTCGTCGCCTGCACGAAGCCGTCGGTCGCCGAGCTTCGGGGAGGTGAGGCAGGACAGGGCCAGCAGGTTCGCCGAGGAGCCGGAGTTGCAGAGGCTGGCGTGTCGAAGACCCCAGAAACGGGAGAACTCCCGCTCGAACTGCTCGGCGAAGCGGCCCGAGGTGAGCCAGAAGTCGAGGGCCGCATCGGTCAGGTGCACCAGCTCCTCGGCATCGAAGACGCGCCCGGAGACGGGGACCGGGCCCGCGCCCGGCTCGAAGGGCTCGGAGGGAAAGGCGGCGCCGTGATACTGGCGCACGAGATCCAGGATCTGCCGGCGAAGCTCGTCGGGATCGCGGGTCATGCAGATCTCACGGAGTTTCGCTGGAGGTGCGTCCGGTACCACTCGATCGTGGGCGGCAGCCCCGAGTCCAGGTCGTACCGGGGGTTCCACTGAAGCAGTGACCGCGCCTTCTCGGCGGAGAGATACTGGGCGGGGATCTCGCCTTCGGCCGTGGCGCGGACTTCCGGTTCCAGATGCTCGCAGCCCATGAGGGACCGCAGCTTGTCGACGATATCGAGCACGGTGGACTGCGACTCCGTGCTGAAGTTGAACGCCTCTCCGCCGATGGAACCGTCGTGGAGCGCCTCGGCGAGTCTGATGTACGCGCTGACCACGTCCTCGACGTAGATGTAGTCCCGGATGTGGCTGCCGTCGCTGCGGACGACCGGGCGCTGACCGCGTTCGAGGGCCGCGATCGTGCCCGGAATCAGCCGGCTCCAGTTGAGATCCCCGCCTCCGTACACGTTGCCGCAGCGGGCCACGGCGACCCGCAGTCCGAAGGCGTGGTGGTAGCACTGCGCAAGCAGGTCGGCGCACGCCTTCGAGACCTCGTACGGCTGCCGCCCGGTCAGCGGCATCTCCTCGGTGTAAGGCAGCCTCCGGCTCTCTCCGTACGCCTTGTCGCTCGACGCGACGACGACTTCGCTGACGACGTCACCGATCCGGCGGCACGTATCCAGGAGAGTCCACGTCCCTCGTATGTTCGTCTCGAAGGTGGCCACCGGGTTGGCCCGGGCCTCCGGGACGATCGCCTGGGCGGCGAGGTGGAAGACGGTCTGCGCTCCATGCCCGGTCACCGAGCGGGCCAGGGCGCTGGAGTCTTCGACGGAGCCGCTGACAACCCTGAGCCGATCGAGGAGGCCGGACTCGTACAGCCGAGACCGGGGATCGGCGTCGACGTCCAGTGCCGTCACATCGGCTCCCAGCCCCAGGAGCCGCTCGACGAGCCGGCAGCCTATGAAGCCCGCGGCCCCCGTGACCAGGACACGGCGGCCTGGCCAGAGTTCGTCCTTCGTGCTCTCGACGGCCGAGGTCACCAGATCTTCCAGGGCGCGTTCCCTGCGGCCCACTGCTCCTCCAGCCTCACCACGTCGCGCAGGGTGTCCATGCACTGCCAGAAGCCCTCGTGCCTGTACGCCCGCAGTTGTCCATCCTGGGCGAGCCGGGTCATCGGCTCGCGCTCGAAGATGATCTCGTCGCCGGAGATGTAGTCGAGGACACCGGGATCGAGGACGAAGAACCCGCCGTTGATCCACCCGGCATCGAGCTGCGACTTCTCGCGGAAGTCGCGCACGAGATCGCCTTCGAGCTCCAGGCGCCCGAAACGGGAGGGCGGGTGGACGGCCGTTACGGTGGCGAGACCGCCGTGGGATCCGTGGAAGGCGGCGAGTCGAGGGATGTCGACATCTCCGACCCCGTCGCCATAGGTCAGCATGAACGTCTCCTCGCCGATCCAGTCGGCGAGCCGTCGGATCCTTCCTCCGGACTCGACATCCTGACCGGTATCGACGGGGTGGACGATCCAATCCTCACCGCAGTCTCTGCTGAAGAAGTCCTCGATGACTTCCCCCTTGTAGCCGAGGGCGATGACGAACTCCCGGAAGCCGTGGGCCTGGTAGATCTTCATGATATGGCAGAGAATCGGCTGGCCGCCGATCTCGACCATCGGCTTCGGCCTGACCGCGGTCTCCTCCTGGAGCCTGGTGCCCATGCCGCCCGCCAGGATCACCACCTTCACAGCGCCGTCAGCGCCTTCAGCACCCGGACCCGCGCCTCGTCGGCCAGGGTGCGGTCCACGCTCTCGTCCAGCCACTTGGTGCGGCGTGAGAACGCGGCATCGGAGACACTCGTCGGCAGGCTCTCCAGCAACCGGCGAGCCTCCTCCACTTCCGGACCCGTCGGCCCCCGCGCCGACGCCTCCCGGACCGCGCGGTCCAGCATGGCGAAGTACTCGTAGTCCTCCACCCCTTCCCGCTGGGCCTCCAGGTGCTTGCCGGCCGTCACCGAGTCCTCGGAGAGAAACATGGGCGCGTACGAATTCCGCTCGGCCACGTATGCGTTCCAGGAGGAGGAACCGCCCGTATCGGTGAGCGACCAGAAGTGCATCCCCGTGGCCCCGTAGCGCCAGCACCACCACGCCGCGAGCCGGTAGTAGGCGTACGGATCGAGCAGCCGCGTCGGCCCGTCCGCATTGTAGAACTCCAGCACCGTCCCCTGGTCGCGCTTCTCCAGGAAGTAGTCCCGATACTCCCGGGCCGCGTCATCGGGCCGTATGGGGGCGGAGCTGTTCAGGAAGATCTTGATGTGCGGGCACAACACGTGGCAGGCATCGATCATCGCCTGCAGGGCCTGGCTCATGTCCCGGTGGTTCACGTCCTCCCAGATGCGGACCCCCGTATCCGCTTCCCGGATCGCCTTCGCCCACGCCAGGATGATGGGGTCCCGATCCGGATCCTCGTCAGGCTCATCCACCAGGAGCAGGGTCAACTGGTCCGGCCTCAGCCCCTTCTTCACCGCGTGCCCGACCCAGAACGCGGCCCATGCCTTCACGGCCGTCGCGAATTCCGGCGTGTCCATGTCCCATGAGTTCTCCCCCTCACCTGCAAAGACGAAACGACGGCCCACCTTGGCGAAGACGAGGTACTGGGCCGCGTCCGGCCACATCTCGAGCCAGGCATCGAACTTGGCCGTCTCCGGGGGCACCGTCATCATCCCCTGCTCGTCATAGGCGCCCCGCACGTCCGGGTAGTACGGATTGATCAGCCGGGGCGACCCCCACGGCGAGTCCACGAGACGTTCGCGCAGGTGCCGGATGATCAGCGGCCGGTTCTGCCGGGTCACGGCCTGGTATTCGCCGAGCTCGTCCGTGTAGTCCCATCCGCCCAGGTTCAGCGACTGCTTCTCCGGGAACTCCAGGGGATACAGGTGCATGCGCAGCGGAATCCTGCCGCCGGGCCCGGACTCCACGACGACCTCGCCCTCATGGACTCCCGGCTCCACGTCCACCGGATGGAAGGCGAGCCACACCTGCCGGGTCATGCCGGAGGGCACGGTCACCGCGTACAGGCCGTCCTCGGCAGCGACTTCGGGCAGGGCCGCCGCCACCGGTACCCCGCCCCGGGTGTCCGTCCAGGCCACCTCGTGAACCGTCACATACGGCGGATTGTCGCCGCCGGGGAGGCCGCTCAGGCGGAAGGTCACCTGCGCCGGCCCGTCGCCGCTGTTGCTCACGTTGAAGGCCGCCGCGCGGTGCTCCCTGCGCATGAGGTGTACCTCGACCGCCGGTTCCCCCGTCGTGTCCGGCAGACCGATGTAGGGAAGGGGATCCCACAGGTTCGAAGACCAGAAGGCCAGCGGCTCCAGGCCGCTGGCGCGCCACAGCCGCGCCTGCGTGCGCAACACCCGCTCGTGCCACGGGTTCAGCGGCAGCACGGCCCGGAAGTCATCCCCGAAGGTTGTGCAGGCCTGCCCCAGCTCCCCTTCCACGGCTGCCAGATCGGCCAGCACGCCGCGGCGCGTCGGCGCCGGCACCCCCTCTTCTTCCGCGGCCTTCCTGAGGGCCTCGATGTCCCGCACAAGGCGCGTCCGGATCCCTTCCTGGATGGCGGTCCTGGCCTTCTCGTCCAGTCGGTCCGCCGGGACCGCCGCCGGCGCCGACGCCAGTCCTGCCATCAGCATCGCCGCCGCCGCCGATGTCCATCCCATGGACTACTCACCGGCCAGCGCCGTGAGCGCCGCCAGCACCTGGACCCGCGCCTTGTCCGCCAGGGTCCGGTCGACTTCCTCGTTGAACCAGTGGAACCCGTTCAGGGGCTGGCTGGCGTCGACCTCGCCCCCGTGGCCCGCCGCATCGCAGACACTCGCCGGCAGACTCTCCAGCAGGCGGCGGGCCTCCTCCACCTCCGGATCCGTCCTCCCCTGGGCCGACGCTTTCCGGAGCGCCCGGTCCAGCATGGCGAAGTACTCGTAGTCCTGGACGCCTTCCCGCGTCGCCTCGAGGTGCTTGCCGGCGGTCACCGAGTCCTCGTCGATGAAGATCGGCGAGTACGCATCCTTGAAGGTGAGATACTCGTTCCACGATGACGCTCCGCCCGTGTCGGTGAGGGACCACATGTAGAACGCCGACGCCCCGAAGCGCCAACTGGTCCACGCCGTGAGCCGGCTGGCGTACGGATCCCAGATCCGGCTCGTCCATGCCGCGTAGAACTCCAGCCCGATCCCCTGGTCCCGCTTGTTCACGAAGTAGTCGCGGTACTCCTGGCCCTGGGTCAGGAAGCTGACGTAGTTCGGGCTCAGAACGTGGCACGCGTCGATCATCTCCTGGTCCGCCTCGTCCATGTCCCGGTGGGTGACATCCTCCCAGATGCGGACTCCCGTGTCGGCCTCGCGGATGGGCCTCGCCCAGGCCAGGATGCGCTCGTCCTGCCACGGCTCGTCCGGCTCATCCACCAGGAGCAGCCCGAACTGTTCCGGCCGCAATCCACTCGCCTTCATGTGCTCCGCCCAGAACGTGACCCACGCCTTCACCGCCGTGTTGAACTCCGGCGTGCCCATGGGCAACGACTCGAAGTGCCTTCCCACCTTCGCGAAGACGAGGTACTGGGCCGCGTCCGGCCACAGGTCGATCCAGGCATCGAAGTAGTCGGTGGAGGGCGGCGCCGTCATCGCCCCCCGCGCATCGTGGGTGCCCCGCGGCATGGCCAGCTTTAGGGCCCACGGCGAGTCGACGCGGTGCTCGCGCAGGTGGTCGATGATCGCCTGCCGGTTCTGCGCCGTCAGAAGGGGGAAGTGGCCGATCCGGTCCGTGTAGTCCCATCCGCCCAGGTGAAGCGACTGCTCTTCGGGGAAGTCCAGCGGATACAGGTGCATGCGCAGCGGAAACCGCCGGCCCTCGCCGGACTCCACCACGACCTCGCCCTCGTGGGCGCCCGCCTCCACGTCCACGGGATGGAAGGTGAGCCACACCTGACGGGTCATGCCCGAGGGCACGGAGACCGTGTACAGGCCGTCCCCGCCCGGGGCAACCTCCGGCAGGGCCGCCGCCACCGGGTCCCCTCTCCGGGTATCGGTCCAGGCCACCTCGTGAACAGTCACGTACTCCGGATTATCGCCCCCTGGCAGACCCTCCAGGCGGAAGGCCACCTGCGCCGGCTCGTCACCGCTGTTGCTCACGTTGAACGCCGCCGCGCGGTACTCCCCGCGCATCAGGTGAACCTCGACGGCCGGCTCCGCCGACGTGTCGGGGGTACCGACGAGGGGCACCGGATCCCACAGGTTCGGAGACCAGAACGTGAGCGGCTCCAGTCCCCGGGCGCGCCACAGCCGCGCCTGCGTGCGAAGGACCCGCTCATGCCAGGGATTCAGGGGCAGCACCGCCCGGAAGTCGTCCCCGAAGGCCATGGCCGGCCCCAGCTCCCCTTCGACGGCCGCCAGCTCGGCCAGCACGTCGCTCCGCGTCGGCGCCGGCACACCCTCTTCCTCCGCCGCCGCTCTCAGGGCCTCGATGTCGCGCACGAGGCGCGTCCGGATCCCCTTCTGGATGGCGAGCCCGCCGGCGTAGACCTGGACATCGGGGATGGCCGGCCCCGGCAGCGGCTCCTTCAGCCACTCCGGCTCTCCCGCCCAGACCTCGATCTCGTCGACGAAGGTGTACGGCTCGTTCCACACGACCAGGCTGACATAGCGGCCGTGGGTCCGTAACCGGTCGGTGCGGTACCGGTACGTCCCGTACTGGGAAGCGCGCATCTCGTTGAGATCGCGGATGATCCTCTCGCGCAGCTCGGGGGTGAGCTTCTTCCCCGGGTAGCGCTCCCGGTCGCGGTCCCAGTAGTGATGTATCTCCGCGTTGGAGAACTGCATGCCCTCCCGGGCCCAAATGGCGTCGCTCGCCCTCTCCGGCACGAGGGGGCCGTGTTGTTGCTCGCTCAGCTCCACCAAGTCGCCGATCTCGTGGAACACCTCGTCCTCACCCGCCACGAGGATGCGGATCATCAGCGGCCAGGTCACGTCGGCGAAGCCGCCCGCCGTGCTGAAGGAGACCCCCCGTATCGGCTTCACCGCCCCCAGGTCCAGTGTGAAGACCGAGGGTGTCTTCTCCTGCCACCCCACCGTCGACAGCTCCGCCCAGAAATAGCCGTCCGTGTACATCCCGTCGGTCAGCTGCTCGCTGTCGCCGGCCTCCGTGCAGAGCCCGTAGTTCGGCCCCGGGGACAGCGTGTAGCTCGCCCCGAGGGCGATGTTCTCGCTTGGACGGTCCGCGGGGTCCGCCGCGGACGTCTGGGCAAGGGCCGCCATCAACGCCACCGCTGTCAATGCTCGTTGCATCCTGTCCCTCGCTTTCGAGTGGCCTCGGATAACCTCGAATCGACTCAATACTAAGGAATGGGGCCCCGGCTCCGGCTACCCCTCCACGGCCCGCGATCAACCCCCCAGGGACGCGAGCCAGTCCCGGAGAAAGACCGCCGACCGCGGGATGAGCCCGTCGAGGGAGAAATAGGAGTGCCCGCCCCCGGGGTAGATGAAGGCCTCGAAGCCGGGCGGCGTCCGCCCCAGGGCGTCCATGGTCCCGATGAGGGACTCGGCCTGGCTCACGGAGACGACGTCGTCGTCGGTACCGTGGTGAAGCTGGACCGGCGGCAGATCCTCGGCGAAGAGCACGGCCGACCTGCGGGTCAACTCCAGGCGCGCCTCCGGGAGGGGCACCTCGCCGCGGACGAAGGGCGTGATGACGGTGGAGTCGAGGTGGGCCACCGACGGCAGGTCCCGGGGGCTCCCCAGGGCGGCATCACGCGCGATCCCGCGAACCCAGCCGTCGAAGAAGTCGGTGGGGCCGAAGACGGCGACGATGCGCTCGATGCGCTGGTCGCGGATCCCGGCCAGCAGCGCCACCCCCGCCCCCCGGCTGGCGCCGACGACGGCCATCCCGCCGGTGCGGGCCTCCGGCGTCGACTCGAAGACGGCGTTGACCAGGGCCAGGGTGTCGTCCACGTCGTGGTCCCACGGGCTCGCCGGGCCCTCGGAGACCCGGCTCTCGCCGCCGTGAATCAGCGGCTCGGCCCGGAAGGAGGGGATCACGTAGACGAAGCGCTCCACCAGCGGTCCGAGGGCGAAGGCGACGATCTGGATGTCGTCCACCGACACGCCGCTGTCGCCGCCGTGCAGGTAGAGCAGCAGGGGCAGGCTCCCGGCGGCGGCCCCTTCGGGCACGAGGACGGCGCCGTAGTGCAGGACCCCGTCCACCCGGTGGGAGAGGATCCGCAGGGCGCACGCCCGGCCGGCCAGGGAGTACCCCTCCTGGTGTTCCACCGCCACCCCGCGGGCCGAGACGTCGCGGGCGGCCCAGTCGGAGCGGACGGCCTCCACCTCCGCCGCCGAAGCGGGCGCGAAGAGGGCGTCCAGCTCGCCGTCGAGATCGACGGCCTCGGCGGCCACGGAGACGACGGTGTCGGCCGCCGAGACCCGGAGGCTCTGCACGCCGACGCCGGCGCCGAGGGTCCACGTGGAGGCGGCCCGTCCGTCGGCGCCGGTGGCGGCCGAGGCCGGGTCCGCCTCGCCGTGGCCGGCGGCGGGGGCGAAGGCGACGCTCACGCCGGGGACGGGCCGGCCCCGGGCGTCGACCACCTGCACGACGACGGGCCCAGCCAGGGAACGGCCCGGCAGGGCCCGCTGGCCGAGGCCGGAGACTACCTCCATCGACGCCGGCTGCGAGCCGGGCCCCATGGGGCCGCCGGACCCGCCGCAGCCGGTCATGGC
>JAJDTN010000188.1 GCA_022827165.1 Candidatus Latescibacterota bacterium | reverse complement strand
CAGCAGAAACAGCCCGTCCGCGTCGAGACAGCGGCGCACGACCTGCATGAAGACCCGGTAGTTCCTCACCCCCACGTGCTCGAACATGCCCACGGACAGGATGCGATCGAAGGGCTCCTGCAACTCCCGATAGTCCTGGAGCCGGATCTCGATCGGCAGATCGCCGCACCGCCGGCGCGCGTGCTCCGCCTGGTCCCGTGAGATGGTGACGCCCACGCCTTCGACGCCGTAGCGCTGGGCGGCATACTGCAGCGTCCCCCCCCAACCGCAGCCGATGTCGAGCACCTTCATGCCCGGCTGCAGACCGAGCTTCCGGCAGATTAGATCGAGCTTGGCCTCCTGGGCGGCGTCGAGGTCATCGGCCTCGTTCCAGTAGGCACAACTGTAGACCATGCGTTGGTCGAGCATGCGCCGGAACAGGTCCTCACCGATGTCGTAGTGGCGCTGCCCGACCTGGAAGGCGCGGGAGACGCTCTGCAGGTTGACGAAGGAGGCCCGCAGGCTGGCACCGACCCGGGACCAGCCGATGGCGCTCTCCTTCAGATCGCCCCGCAGGATCCGATGGATCATCTCGTCGAGGCGGCGGCAGTCCCACCAGCCGTCCATGTAGCTCTCGCCCATGGCCAATGAGCCCGCCCGCAGCAACCGGCCGTAGAACCGGTCATCGTGCACGTGCAGATCCCAGTCCCGCTTGCCGTCGACGCCGACATCGACGCTGCGCAGCCGACCGATGACGACTCGGCGAGGATTGAGGCGTGAGAGGAGGGGCCTCGGCTCGGCCCAGGTCTGTCCGGGAGAGGACTGATCGTTGGGATCGTCAGGATTCATGGCGGAAACGGCGCACCTGGCGGCCGACATACGGCAACGTCGTGTGAGGCGCGGAACGGGCCGGTCCCGCGCCCGGCCACCTGATTCTGACGAGCCGTGGACCGGCCGTCAAGGGTTCCCGGCGGCCTTCATAAGGCCGGTTCCACTGCATACAGCAGGGCCAGGCTGAGCCCCGCCCACAGGGCCAAGGCGAGCTGCAGGGGCCGGTCGCGCCACAACAGGGCCGTCGGGTCACCTCCGGCCTCGCTGCGGTGAACGAGATAGAGGTAACGCAGCACCCCGTAGAGCACCAGGGGGATCGTCCATTCCATCCGATGACCGGCGGATAGGCCCCCCTCGCCAACGCCGGTGGCGTACAAGGCGTAGCAGACGATGGTCGCTGACGCCAGCACCCCAATGACCTGATCCAGGAAGGGGATCTCGTACGCCGCCAGGGCCGGCCGATGCCCGGCCGCCTCCTCCCGCAACAGGTCGAGCTCGCCGCGTCGTTTGGCGGCGGCCAGGAACAGGGTGAGGGTGCAGGTGCAGAGGATGAACCAGGTGGAGATGCCCACGTCGATGGCCACGGCGCCGCCCATGGCCCGGAGGAAGAACCCGGCGGCCACTATCAGAATGTCCACCAGGAAGGCGTCCTTGAGCCCGAGGGAGTAGGCGAGGTTGAGGGCCGCGTAGAAGGCGAGGACGGCGGTGAAAGCCGGCTGCAGGAACCAGGACCCGGCGAGGCTCCCCACCAGGAGCACCGTCGCCGCCGAAACGGCCACCCGGGGGGAGAGAGCGCCGCTGGCCACGGGGCGCCGGGCCTTCTGCGGATGCAGGCGGTCCCGATGCGCGTCCGCCACGTCGTTGATCAGGTACACGGAGGCGCTGCTGAGCAGGAAGGCCGCGGCCGCCGCCAGGGCGGTGAGCGCGAAGTCGGCATCGAGGAGGTGCCCGGAGAACACGAGAGCGGCGAGAACGAACAGGTTCTTCACCCACTGCCGGGGCCTCGTGGACCGCAGAAGCGGGGCGATCACGGCCACCTGGCCTTCCCGGCTGCAGCTCTCGAGAACCCCGGGAGCGCGCAGTGGCTGCTTCCGTCCTGAGCTTCACCCATCCGCCGGCTGTCCCTGGTCCCGTTCATCAGTCAGTCGCGCGAGCTTCTCCCAAAGCCTTCAGTCCTCGCCGTGGGGCGCAAAAAGGGCGACGCGGCGGTGCCGCATCGCCCGGTGACCGCCGAGGACCAATGCTGCCTCAGACCTCCATGATCTCCGTCTCTTTGTTCGTGATGGTCTCGTCCACCTTCTTGACGAAGTCGTCGGTCAGGGCCTGGATCCGGGTCTGGCCCTGCCGCGCCTCGTCCTCCGAGATCTCCCCCTCTTTCCTGGCCTCGTCGATCAGGTCCAGACCGTCCCGACGGGCGTGTCGTACGGCCACCCGCCCCTCCTCGGCGCGGTTTCGGGCGACCCGGGTCAACTGGATCCGGCGCTCCTCGGTCAGTTCGGGGATCGGCAGGCGGATGATCTGGCCGTCGTTGCTGGGATTGAGGCCCAGGGAGGCCTCGGCGCGAATCGCCTTCTCCACGGGATCGATAAGGCTCTGCTCGTAGGGCCGGATCGTGAGCAGGCGCGGCTCCGGAGCGCTGATGGAGGCGAGCTGGTTCAGGGGTGTGGGCGTTCCGTAGTAGTCGATCCGGATCCCGTCCAGGAGGGAGACGGTGGCGCGCCCCGTGCGGATGCCGCCGAGATCCCGCAACAGGGCGGCGATGGCGTTTTCCATCGCCTTCCGAACCTCGTCGAAGATCTCTTCTAGCATGTCATCTGGCGCTGTCGACGGCAGGCTCCGGACTCACTCCTCGCCGAGGCGGAAGCAGGCGAATCTTCGGATCGTGATTTTCTCCCCGATCCTGGCGGTCTGCTCGGTCACCAGATCCTCGATGGTCTTGTCCGGATCCTTGACGAAGGCCTGCTCCATGAGGCACACATCCTGGAAGAACTTGTCCAGCCGGCCGGTGACGATCCGCTCCGCGATCTGCTCGGGCTTGCCCTCGTTGCGGGCCTGCTCGAGGTAGATCTCCTTCTCCTTGTCCACCACCGCCTGGTCGATCTCCTCGCGGCTCACCGCCAGGGGCTGCTCGGCGGCGATGTGCATGGCCACGTCGCGGGTGAACTCGCGGAAGTCGTCGGTCCTGGCCACGAAGTCGGTCTCGCAGTTGACCTCGAGGAGCACGCCGAGGCGGCTGCCGGGATGGATGTAGGAGTTGATCAGCCCGTCCTTGGCATCCCTCCCCGACCGCTTCTCCACGGCTGACATCCCCTGCTTGCGCAGGTGCTCAACCGCCTTCTCCATGTCCCCGCCGGTCTCCGCCAGGGCCTTCTTGCAGTCCATCATCCCTATGCCGGTGCGCTCGCGCAACTCGCGAACCCTGGCAGCGGTGATCTGAGCCACGGTTATTCCTGCCTCCCTTCCAGGTCTCCGGACGCCCCTCAGGCGGAGGTGGCGGCTTCGACGGGCGCGGCGGCCGGCTCGTCTTCTTCGGTACGGGCCCCCCGGCCCTTGTCGGCGGCGGCGCTCCCCTCGATGACAGCGTCCGCCACGGCGCGCGTGATCAACTCGATCGAACGGATGGCATCGTCGTTCCCGGGCACCGGGTAGGTCACCGCCTCGGGATCGCAGTTGGTGTCGACGATCGCCACGGAGGGGATGCCGAGCTTGCGCGCCTCGGCCATGGCCAGCCGCTCCTTGCGGATGTCGATGATGTAGATGAGCCCCGGAATGCCGTTCATCTTGCGGATCCCTTCCAGGGTCCTGACCATCCGGGTCCGCTCCTTCTCCAGAAGCAGAACCTCTTTCTTCTTGAGCTTCTCGTAGGTGCCGTCGTTGGCGATGCGGTCGAGGTGGTCGAGGTGCCGGATATTCTGCCGGATCGTCTGCCAGTTGGTCAGCATGCCGCCGAGCCAGCGCTCGGTGACGAAGAACATGCCGCAGCGCTCGGCCTCGGACCGGATGACGTCCACGGCCTGCTTCTTGGTGCCGACGAAGAGCACCGCCCGACCCTGCTGCGCCGTGCGGCGCACGGCGTCGGTGGCCTCCTGAAGGCGCTTTAGCGTCTTGTTGAGATCGACGATATGGATGCCGTTCCGCTCGGTGAAGATGAAAGGCTTCATCTTCGGATCCCAGCGGCGGGTCTGGTGGCCGAAATGGGTGCCCGCCTCGAGCAGATCGCGGAGGCTCACTTCTGTCATTGAGGAGTCGTCTCCTGAGGAGCTGGTTGAGGCTTCCACCCGGCTCGCCTGCCGCGTGCCTATCTCTTGGAGAACTGGAAGCGCTTTCGGGCGCCGGCGAGCCCGTACTTCTTGCGTTCCTTCTCGCGGGGGTCGCGAGTCAGGAAGCCGGCCCTCTTCAGCGTCGTCCGCATGGTAGGATCGTACGCCACCAGGGCACGGGCGATTCCGAGAGACATGGCGCCTGCCTGACCACGCAGGCCGCCGCCCTGGCTGCTGATGTGGATGTCGAACTTGTCCCGCGATTCCGTAACCTGCAAGGGCTGGACCATGATCATCTCGAGAGCGTCGCGCCGAAGGTAGTCCTCGACGCGGCGGCCGTTGATCAGGATCTGTCCGGACCCGGGGCGCAACCGCACTCTTGCCACGGAAGTCTTGCGGCGCCCTGTCGCTTCGAACCTGTGTTCCTCTGCCATGACTCCTAGACGCGCTCCGTCCTAGAGATCGAGCACTTCGGGTTGCTGGGCCCTGTGGCCGTGCTCGCCGCCGACGTAGACCCTGAGCTTCTTGAACATGCTACGGCCGAGGGGCGTGCGGGGCAGCATCCCCCTGACCGCCGTGCGCAGAATCCGCTCCGGGTGCTTCTCCATCATCTGGGCGAAGCTGGTGGTGCGGATGCCGCCGGGATAGCCGGTGTGCCGGTAGTAGACCTTCTGCTCGGCCTTGTTCCCCGTGACGCGGATCTTCTCGGCGTTGATGACCACGATGTGGTCTCCCATATCGTGGTGAGGCGTATAGGCGGGCTTGTGCTTACCGCGCAGGTAATGGGCGATCCGGGTCGCCAGCCGGCCGAGGGTCTTGCCCTCGGCATCGACCAGGTACCAGCGGTTCTCGATCTCGGCCCCTTTCGGGGAATAGGTCCGTGTCGTCAACTCCGGGTCCACCTTTGGAGAAGCCCAGCATTCGAGACGCGACGACTCCTCGCGGCAATTCGAAAGGAACATGTGAAGCTATTCCGAACGGCTCGGATTGTCAATTGTGGAACGCCGACGCAGCCACACGCGAAGCCCGGCAGCGGCCGCGGCGGCGGCCAGCAGGACCGCCATCCCCCGGTTGTAACGCGCCAGCAGCTCCGAGACCCGGTCCCAGTTCTCCCCGAGGGCCATCCCCGCATACAGGAGAACGCCGTTCCACAGGAGCATGCTCACCAGGCCCAGACCCGCCACCGTGGGCCAGCCCAGACCCCCGAAGCCCGCGCTGATGGCGATGACGGACCGCACGCCGCTGAGGAACCGGTTGCCGAGGACCAGCCACGCGCCGTAGCGCTGCAGCCACCGGGAGGCCCGCTGCAGCCGCCGCTCCGGGAAGATCCGGCCGCGCCAGCCGCCGCCCTGCAGAAACCCGCGGCCCTGGGATCGGCCGATGGCGTACATGACCAGGAACCCCGCCGTTCCCCCCAGGCAGGTCACGGCGTAGACCGGGACCCAGGAGAGCACCCCCCGGCCGGCCAGGTAGGCGGAGAACACGACCACCATGTCCCCCGGGACCGGCGGCAGGACGTTCTCGAGGAAGGCGCTCAGGGCCAGGGCCGCATAGGCCCAGGGCGCCGGGAGTTCCCCGATCCGCTGCACCAGCTGCTCGAAATACTCACCCACGGTCAGAGCCGCACCGAGGCCACGGCCTGCGCCGCCATCCCCTCCTGCCGGCCGATGAACCCGAGGCGCTCGGTGGTCGTCGCCTTGACGCTGATCCGGCGGGGATCGATTCCCAGGGCGCCGGCGAGGGTTTCGGCCATGGTCCCGGCGTGGGGGGCCAGCTTCGGCGCCTGCGCCATGACCACGGCATCGACGTTGACGACCTCCGCCGCCACCTCCCGCAGGCGGTCCCCCACCCGGGCGAGGAGGACGAGACTGGAGATGCCCTCGTACTCGGGGTCGTCGTCGGGGAAGAGACGCCCGATGTCCCCCAGGCCGGCGGCTCCCAGGAGGGAGTCGATGACGGCGTGGGTAAGGACATCCGCGTCCGAGTGACCGGCGAGCCCCCGGTCGGAGGGGATGGCGACACCGCCCAGGACCAGCGGCCGGCCGGCGGTGAAGGCATGCACGTCGTAGCCGATCCCGGTCCGCACCTCGGCGGCGGACCGAAGGTCCTCGGGGTGGGTGATCTTCACGTTCTCCTCCTCCCCCCGCACCACGTGCACGGGGATCCCCGCCCGCTCCAGCATGGAGGCCTCGTCCGTCGGCGGCGGGCCTGGCGCGGACGATCGAAAGGCCCCTTCCAGAAGGGAGCGGCGGAAACCCTGGGGGGTCTGGGCGCGGAAGAGGCGGCTGCGGTCGGGCGACTCGATGACCCGGCTGCCGTCGACGACCTTGATCGTCTCCGTCACCGGCAGGGCGGGCACCGCAGCCCCGTGCTCCTCCGCCGCCGCCGCGACGCGCTCGATCAGGTCCGTCGACACCCACGGCCGCACGGCGTCGTGCACGAGAACGAGCCGTTCGTCGGCGACGGCCTCCAGCCCCGCCCGCACCGACTCCGACCGGGTGGAACCGCCGATGACCGGAGTCTGGAGCTTGTCGAGGAGGGGATCGGAGGCGATGCGCCCGAAGCGCTCCTCGTCATCGCCGTGGATGGCCGCGATGATCCGCCCGATCCTCGGGCTGGCCTGCAGGCGCGCCAGGGTGTGCCAGAAGACCGGGCGTCCCCTCAGCAGCCGGTACTGCTTGGCCGGCCCCTCGCCCATGCGGAGGCCCCGGCCGGCGGCGGGGACGATGGCGGCGGCCGTCGTCATGTCAGGCGATGAACATGGCGTCGCCGTAGCTGTGGAAGCGATAGTCCTTGCGCACCGCCTCGACGTAGGCGTCCAGCAGCCTGTCGCGACCGGCAAAGGCGGCGGCCAGCATGAGCAGGCTGGACCGCGGCCGGTGGAAGTTGGTGATCAGGGCATCCACCGCCCGGAAGTGGTGGGGGGGTTTGATGACGAGGTCGGTCCAGCCCTCTCCCGCCCGCAGCCCCCGGCCGTCCCAGGCGGACTCGAGGACGCGCACGGCCGTGGTGCCCACGGCGATCGCCCTGCCTCCCGCCTGGCGGCGCCGGTTCACCTCCTCGGCGGTCTCGACGGGCAGGCGGTAGTACTCCGCCGCCACTCGGTGGCGCCGCGGGTCGGCGCAACGGATGGTCTCGAAGGTCCCGGGGCCGACGTGGAGGACGAGGTGCGCCACCGCCACTCCCAGCGACCGGACGCGGTCCAGCAGCTCGCCCGTGAAGTGCAGTCCGGCCGTGGGGGCGGCGATCGATCCCGGATCACGGGCGTAGATGGTCTGGTAGCGGTCCCGGTCCAGGGGCTCGCCCTCGCGGCGGATGTAGGGAGGCAGCGGCACTTCGCCGGCCCGCTCCAGCAGCGGCAGGAGAGCCTTGAACCCGGTGGGATCGTCCTCGGGCGCCTCGGCCCCCGCCGGGGGCAGACGAAGGCGGACCCTGTCCTCGACCCGCTCGACCACCTCCAGGGAGTCCTGTGAGCCGTCGAGGTCGATGCGATCCCCCGGCGCCAGTCCCCGCAGGGGCCGGGCCATGGCCAGCCAGCACTCCTCCTCCCGGCCGAGGAGCAGGATCTGAACCCGCCCCCCCGTCCGCGCCTTGCGTCCGTTGAGCCGGGCCGACACCACCCGGCTCCGGTTCAGGACGAGGATGTCTCCGGGGCGCAGGAGGTCGGGAACCTGGCGGAACAGGAGATGGCGCCGGCTGCCGCCATCCCGATCGATGGCCAGCAGGCGCGATGCGTCGCGGCGGCAGGAAGGGTACTGGGCTACGAGCCCCTCGGGCAGGTCGAAGTCGAGGTCTTCGAGACGCATGGGGGGGCTTGCTCCGGAACGCGGCAAGCTACGGGGGGTCGAGAGGGGGGTCAAGCGTGGCGGAAGATCGTGCTCAGGATCTTCCACCCGGCCCGCACCGTCCCTGTCAGGGTCCCGGTGACCTTCGAGGCCCCGGCCAGGCGGCGCCGGTAGCTGACCGGCACCTCGACGGCGGCCACGCCGAGACGCGCGGCCTTGACCTGCATCTCGACGGTCCAGCCGAAATCACGGTCGGACATGCCGATGCGCTCGAGGGTCTCCCGCCGGATCGCCCGGAAGGGCCCGAGGTCGGTGTACGATACACCGTACAGCCACCGGATCAGGACGGTGGCCAGGGCGTTGCCGAAGCGGGCCTGGGGCAGCATCGCCCCGGGCTCACGCCGGCCGAGGACCCGTGAGCCGACGACGAAGTCGGCCCGGCCCGCCAGCAGCGGCTCGACGAGATCCACCATCTCCCCGGGGTAATCGCTGTAGTCCCCGTCGAGGAAAACGACGATCTCGGTCTCCGGATGCAGCGCGGCGATCCCGGCCAGGCAGGCCTGCCCGTACCCCCTTCGGGGTTCGTGGACGACGCGGGCCCCCCACTCGGCCGCCCTCTGCGCGGTGGTGTCACTGGAGTCGTTGTCGACGACGATGACGTCGTCTGCGGTTGCGGGCGGAATGTCGGCCAGGACGCGAAGGATGGCGTCCTGCTCGTTGTGGGCGGGGATGATGACCGCGACCTTGCCCGCCAACTGGAGGATCGCCGGCGCCCGGAAGGCCGCGTCTTCTAGAGGTGCGCCTGGAGCCAGTCGAGGATCCGCTGCATGACCCCCGGCGTGTTCAGCAGCTCGAAGCCGTGGGCGTCGCTCTCCTCGACGATGTGCAGACTCGACTCCGGCGTGTTCTCGGCCAGGAGGGAGGCCCACTCCCACAGATTGACGACCGTGTCGCCGAGGGTCAGGGTATCCGCGCCCCCCACGAGGTAGAGGATGGTGTGGGGTGCGAACGGTGAGATGCCCCCGCCGATGACGACAGGCCGCAGGTCGGGATCCCAGAACCCCGGGGACAGGGCCACGCCGGCGCGAAGGTCGTCGGCGAAGGCCCCCATGCTCACGAAGGCGACACTGGCGCCGAGGCCGACGCCGATGACACCGATGCGGGCCCTGTCGGCCGTGGGCTGGCCGCGCAGCCAGCTGATGGCGGCGCCCACCTCCAGGTGCATCTCTTCGAGATCGGCGTAGGTCAGCTGTCCGGCCGGACGGCCGTCGTCGGGCAGGGGTGTCTCCCCGTGGCCGCGCAGGTCGACGGCCAGGGCGTGGTAGCCGGCCTCCAGGATCGCCGGGAACCGATCGGACAGCACCCACTCCAGACGGGCGAGCGGATCGCCAAGGCCGTGGATGAGGATGACCACGGGGCGGGTCTCCTCGCTGGCGCGGACATAGGAGGCCGCCACGGGGATCTCGTCGACCGTGGGAAAGGTGACCTCCTGTATCCGGTAGAGACGCCCCTCCGCGGCGGGAAACTCGGGACCCGTGATCTGCGTGCGGTCGTCGTCGTCGGCGCAGCCGATGGACAGCGCCGCGGCCAGCACCAGCGGGCGCTGGAACCTCGCGAGGAGGGATTGGATCAAAGCAGCCTCTCAGGCTTGGCGGCCCGTCACCGGCCGCGATGCGTCACTTGACGGGCGCCGCAGAACTGGCGCCCTTATGAGCAGGCTTTCGAAGGTAACCCCCCGCAGTGGCGGGGGCAACGCGTCCTCCCTCCGGCGATGATCCGTACCCGATCTCTCTCCGTCGACCACCCCGGCGGCATCCAGGCCCTGCGTGGCGTCGACCTGGAGGTGGCCCAGGGTGAGTGGGTGGCGCTCATGGGCCCGAACGGCTCCGGAAAGACCACCCTCGCCCGCGCCCTCAACGCCCTTGTGCTGCCGACCTCGGGCAGCGTCAGCGTCGACGGCCTGTCCACGGCGGAGGAAACCAACCTCCCGGAGATCCGGCGCCGGGTGGCGATGGTCTTCCAGCATCCGGACGACCAGCTCGTGGCGCCGACGGTCGAGTCCGAGATCGCCTTCGGACTGGAGAACCACGGCGTCGAGCCGGGGGCCATGCGCCGCCGCGTCGAGGAGGTTCTGCGGGAGTTCGACCTCGACGTCTACCGGAACCATCCTCCCCATCTGCTGTCGGGGGGAGAGCGCCAGAGACTCGCCGTCGCCTCGGCCGTGGCCGTGCGGCCCCGCTACCTCGTGCTCGATGAGCCCACGGCCCTGCTGGATCCCGGGAGCCGCCGCAACCTGGTCGAGACCGTGTCCCGGCTGTGGCGACGGCACGGCCTGACCCTCCTGCAGATCACCCAGTCTCCGGAGGAGGCGGCCGAGGCCGGGCGCCTCCTGATCCTGTGCCAGGGGCGGGTCCTGGAGGACGGACCGCCGTCCAGGGTGTTCTCCGGCGGCGCGCGGTTGCGCCGGATCGGCCTCTCCGTGCCCTTGGCCGCCGAGGCCGCGGAGGCGGCGGGAGGGAGTGCTTCCGACGCCCTGGATCTGAAGGGACTCGCCGGCTGGCTGACGGACCGCTTCTCGCCGAACCGTCACCATCCGGAAGCCCCCGCCTCCGGCGTCCCCGAGGCCGCTCCGAGCCGGCTGTCCGCACGCCAGGTGGGACACACCTACCGCAACGGTCTGCCGGCGCCGGTGGCGGCACTGCACGGAGTCGACCTGGAGGTCCCCGGCGGTCTGATCACCGGCCTGCTGGGCCCCGGCGGATCGGGCAAGACCACCCTGGCGCAGCACCTCAACGGGCTGCTGCGGCCGACGTCGGGGCAGGTCCTGCTCGACGGCGCCGACATCTGGCTCACCGGCGATGCGGCGGCCGTGCGGCGGGAGGTGGGACTGGTCTTCCAGTTCCCCGAGACCCAGCTCTTCGAGGAGACGGTGCAGGAGGATGCCGCCTTCGGCCCTCGGAACCACGGCCACGACGAAGCCGAGTCGCAACGACGGGCCGTCTCCGCACTCGACGCCGTGGGCCTGCCCGCCCCGGAGTTCGGCTCCCGGCCTCCCCTGAGTCTCAGCGGCGGGGAGCGAAGGCGGGCGGCGATCGCCGGCGTGCTCTCCATCCGGCCCTCCATCCTGGTCCTGGACGAGCCCACCGCCGGACTCGACCGCGGCAACCGGGAGAGGATCGCGGCCCTGCTCACGGATCTCGCCCGCGGCGGGCACGGGCTGGTGCTGATCAGCCACGACATGGACCTGGTGGCGGAGCTCTGCGGCCGCATCACCTGTCTGGACGCCGGACGGGTGCGGTGGCACGGCCCTGCACGGGAGACCTTCGACCGGATCGGCGCTTGCGCCGACCCGGAGCTTCCCGTGGAGCTGCCCGGCGCCCTGCAGCTCGCCGTCGCCCTGAGGCGCCGCGGGTGGACGGTGCCGCCGTGGATGACTCGGGACGAAGCCTGCGGCTTCCTTCGAAACCTGCGGCAGGCAGAGGAAGGAACAGGATGAGGGGAGACACCGGGGGGGAGCTGGTCCTGCGGGGTGGACGCGTCGTCGATCCCGCCCGCGGCGTCGACGCCGTGGGCGAACTGATCATCTCGAAAGGCCGGGTCGCGCCGGGAGCCGCGCCGGGAGCGGAGGTCGTCGACGTTTCCGGACGGATCGTCTGCCCTGGCTTCATCGACTCTCACGTGCACCTGCGCGAACCGGGGTTCGAACACAAGGAGACGATCGCCTCCGGCACCGCCGCCGCCGCCGCGGGCGGCTTCACCGCCGTCGCCGCCATGCCGAACACCGAGCCGCCGCCGGACTCCGCCGGCCGCGTGCGCGACCTCGCCCGGCGCGCCGGAAAGGACGCCCGCATCCGGGTCCACGCCATCGGGTCGATCACCCTGGGCCGGGCCGGCCGGGAGCTGGCCCCCCTCGCGGAGATGGCGGAGGCCGGGGCGGTGGCGTTCTCCGACGACGGCGACCCGGTGGAGGAGGAGGGCCTCATGCGCGCCGCCCTCGAGGAGGCCCGGCGGCTCGGCCGTCCGCTCTTTCCACACGAGGAGGTGCGGTCCCTCACCGCCGGCGGCTGCATGCACGAGGGCGAGGTCTCGGCCCGCCTGGGGGTCCGCGGCATGCCCGCGGCGGGCGAGGAGGAGATGATCCGGCGGGACATCGACCTCGTCCGCCGGACCGGCGGGCCCCTGCACATCGCCCACATCAGCACCGCGGGCACGGTGGAGCTGGTCCGCGCCGCCAAGGCCGAGGGCCTGCCGGTGACCTGCGAAGCGCTGCCCCACCACTTCACCCTCACCGATGAAGAAGTGGCCCGCCAGGGACCGCTGGCGAAGATGGCGCCCCCCCTGCGCTCGGCAGCCGACGTGGCCGCCATTCTCGCCGGGCTGGCCGACGGGACGATCGACACGATCGCCACCGATCACGCGCCGCACACGGCGGCGGAGAAGTCCTGTCCCATGCCCGAGGCGGCCTTCGGCATCGTCGGACTGGAGACGGCCATCGGGCTGTCGATCGCATCCCTCTTGGAGACCGGCCTGCTCGACCTGCCGGCCCTCGTCGATCGCTGGTCCGCGGCCCCGGCCCGCATCCTGGGTCTGCCCGGCGGACGGCTGGCCGAGGGCGATCCGGGGGACGTCACGGTGATCGACCCGGCCCGCCGCTGGACCGTGGACCCCGCCGCCTTCCACTCGCGTTCGCGCAACACCCCCTTCGCCGGGTGCGAGCTCGTCGGCCGGGCGGTGGCGACGGTGGTGGCCGGACGGGTGGTCTACCGGGAGCCGGGGCTGTAGAGTCGGCGCTCCGGCTCAGGCTCCGGAGTCGAAGGCGTCCTCCATGTGCTCGACGGCCGGCGTCCGGGCGGAGAGATCGACGGCGACGACGTCGAACCGGTACTCCGTCCCCGGGGCGGCGGATCTCTCCACGAACTGGCGGGCACAGCGGATCAGCTTGCGGCGCTTGTCCCGGCGGACCCGGTCCTCCGGCCGATCCCACGCCCGGTCGGTGGACTTGACCTCGACGAAGACACAGCAGTCCCCGTCCGCGGCGATGAGATCGATCTCCCCGCCGGCGGCGCGGTAACGGCGGTGGAGGACGCGGTACCCCTTGTCGCGGAGGTAGTCGGCGGCGACGGTCTCCCCATCCCGCCCGGTGTCCGGGCCGAGGTCCAGACTGAGCTGTTCGCGCTGGGCCAGTGGCGAGAACGTGCGGCGGTGGAGCGGGCAGGGACCGTGGCGTGCCAGGGCCTCCCGGTGCGCTGGACTCGCGTATCCCTTGTTGGTGTCGAAGCCGTACTCGGGAAACCGCCGGTGGAGCTCCTCCATCATCCGGTCCCGGTGCTCCTTGGCCACCACCGAGGCTGCGGCGATGCTCACGGAGCGCGCGTCGCCGTCGACGACGGCGGTTTCGGGCAGGCCGCTGCCCGGAGCCCGGGCGCCGTCCACCAGGACCCGGTCCGGGGTCGGATCGAGGTCCGAGATCGCTATGCGCATCGCCTCCATGGAGGCCTCGAGGATGTTGATCCGGTCGATCACCTCCGCGGCTACCGGGGCGACGGCCCAGGAAAGGGCCAGGGCGAGGATCTCGTCCCGGAGCCGGGCGCGGGTGTCGGCGTCGAGAACCTTCGAGTCGTCGAGGTCGAAGAGCTCGCCCGCCCGCGCCGCCTCGGGGGGCAGCACGACGGCCGCGGCCACCACCGGACCCGCCAGGCATCCCCGCCCGACCTCGTCCACCCCGGCCACCCGCAGCGGGCCCTCCTGCCAGTACCGCTCCTCGAGGTCCCGCATCCGGCGCCGGCGCCGGTTCTCGGCCATGCGCGCCCGGTAACGGCGCCGTTCGCGCATGGCCAGGAGACGCACTCCGGCGCGGCGGTCCCGCTCCAGAAGGGCGATGACCCGCCGGCCGGCGCCGGCGCCCGCCAGGGCCGCCTCGATCTGCGCCACCGTGGCCCGGGGGATCGAGTCGGCGTCCAGCCTCATGTCGTTGACTGTCCCGCGGCGAACCGTATATTGCCGAAGACCGCTGCTGGAATCGAATTCGCCTTGTGGTGCAACACCTTACGCGGGAGGCACGCCATGCGTCCGATGATCTCTCTGATCGTGGTCACCTGTCTCGCCCTGCAGCCCGCGGCGCTGCTGGCGCAGGGAGCTCCGGACGCCCGCATCTACCTGGCCGACGGCACCGTCGTCATGGGGCAGTTGCTCAATCGCGACGACGATCTCCTCATCCTGCGGAGTGGAGATGGAGAGATCCACACCTTCGACGTCGCCGAGATCTCCAAGGTGGTCACCCTCGATTCCCTGGGCAGCCAGGCCCGCGTCGTCCAGGTCCGGGAGTTCCCGTACATCAGCTTCCTCGGCGGGACCGTGGCCCTCGGACTCATCTCCTGGCTCCAGTTCGACACCGCCTCCGCCCGCGACGAGGAGGCGCAGATCAACCGCAACAACAACTCGGATCTGGACGATCAGGCCGGCCTGCTCGCACGGGCCCAGGACCTCGAGGACAAGGCCGACCGGGCCCGCCTCTGGGGCTGGAGCTCGGGCGCGCTCGCCGCCGCATGCCTGGGTGTGGCCCTGATCCCTCGCACCAAGACCACGAAGGTCTTCCCCACCCTGTCCCTCGACGCGGCGGGAAAGCCGGCGGTTCAACTCGTCTACCGGCACGCCTTCTGAGGAGCTGCCGCCTCCGGGCTCCGGCCCTGCGGCCAGCGGTCTCTCTCCGGGAAGGCCGCGGTCGGTGCGGCCCTCAGTTGTCGGCTGCCCGGATCCGTTCCACCACCGCGCGCAATCCGAGTACATAGCTCTCCGGGCCGAAGCCGGCGATCTGGCCGAGGCAGACGGGGGCGATCACGGAGCGGCGGCGGAAGGACTCGCGGCCGTGGACGTTGGACAGGTGGACCTCGACGGTGGGCAGTCCCGCCGCCGAGACGGAATCCCGCAGGGCGAGGCTGTAGTGGGTGAAGGCCCCGGGGTTGAAGACGACACCATCGGCCCAGCTTCGGGCCTCGTGCAGGGCCTCGACCAACTCGCCTTCGTGGTTCGATTGCCGGCAGCGGACCTCGGCGCCCAGCTCGGCGGCGGCGGCCCTGACCCGCTCCTCGATGCCGGCGAGGGTATGGGAGCCGTAGACCTCGGGCTCCCGGGTGCCGAGCAGATTCAGGTTGGGGCCGCTCAGAACGAGGATGCTGCAGTCTCTTCGCATTGCCACTCCATCAAGGTGATGACCATCGCCGACAGGACGACGGCGGCGGTCTCGGCGCGCAGCCTTCGATTCCCCCACGCGAACATCCGCGCCCCGAGGGAGCCAAGGGCGTCCAGCTCCTCCGGCGCGAAGCCCCCCTCGGGGCCCACGAAGAGCGCCGCGGACCGGGCTCCGGGGCAGCAGACCGAACGAAGATCGCCGGGGGCCGCGGGGTCGGCTACCAGAAGCCGGGCGCCCTCGGCCGCCATGGCCCCGGCGGCCTCGGGCAGGGGGACCGGCTCGCTCACACGAGGCACGCGGCTCCGCCCGCACTGCTTGGCCGCCGACTGCGCCAACCGCCGCCAGCGGTCGCCGCGCCCCCCGGGCCGGGCGACGTTGCGCCGCGCCGTCACCGGGGTGATGGAGGCGACGCCCACCTCCGTGGCCTTCTCGACCACCAGGTCGAACCGGTGCCCCTTGACGAGGGCCGATGCCAGGTGCAGCCGCACGGGGCTCTCACCGAGATCCGACCTGCGTCCCACGATCCGGCCCGTCGCCCGTTCCTCCTCGATCGTCTGGATGCAGATGCGGTACCCCGTGCCCTCGCCGTCGATGACGTCGACCTCGTCGCCGGGACGGTGCCGGCGAACGCGGAGGTGGCGGGCCTCCTCCGCCCCCAGCACCACGCCCCCCTCCCGGACGCAGGCCGCGTCAACGAGGAACGCCGGCATCAGCTCCCTTGCCTCCGGGCTCGCAGGCCGAGCCACTCCCCCTTGGTCCAACTTTGGTCGACGCGCAGGCCAACGGCGAGGAGCCAGTCCTCGAAACCTGACCTCTCGTTGACGACCAGACCCGAGAACAGAGCGGCGCCGGCGGCGGTCAAGGAAGAGGCGATGGCGGGCAGCAAGGGACGGACCAGGTGGCTCTCGAGATTGGCCACCACCAGGTGGAAGGCTTCCTCCGAGTCCGCCTCCACACTGCCGCGGCAGACCCTCGCCCGGCCGGCGTCCCTTCCCAGGTTCTCGCGCAGGTTGTGCCTGGCGTTGTCCACCGCCACGGGGTCGGTGTCGACAGCTGTCACCCGGCGGGCGCCGAGGAGGATGGCGGCGATGGACAGCACCCCGCTGCCGGCGCCGACATCGAGACAGGAGCGATCCTCGCAGCCCGTCTCCTGCAGGGCCCGCAAGGCCAGCTGGGTCGACTCGTGTCCGCCCGTGCCGAAGGCCATGGCCGGGTCGATGGCGATGGCGATCTGACCGGGGCCGGTGTCGACGGGAAGCCAGGGCGGGTGCACGACGATCCGTTCGGTGGCCCACTGCGGGCGGTAGAAGCGCCGCCAGCCCTCGCTCCAGTCCCGCTCGGGCTCGACATCCAGGGCCATGGGGAACTCCCCGGAGAGGCCGTCCGGAAGGCCGCTCCGCAGTCGGCGGCCCAGCCCCTGGAGGTCCGCGGAACCCTCGAAGTAGACGGTGAGCCTCGTCCCCTCACCCCGCTCCTCGGCGTGGACACCGCAACTGCCGAACTCGAAGCAGAGGGCCGCTACCTCGTCGCTGGCGCCGGACGGGACATCGATGGCGACGCGTTGCCAACTGCGGGCCTCGGCTTCCATGGCGGCTCAGGACCCGGACCAGCTCAGTCGCTGCAGCGCCGGCCGCAGCGACCCGGGCTCGGGTGGGCAGCCGGTCACGTAGGCGTCCACGGGGATGACCGAATCCGCCGGCATCACCTCGTCGGTGTCGTAGGCCCCGCCGGAGCACGCGCATGTCCCGAAGGCGATCGCCCGCGCCGGCCGGGGCATGGACTCGAAGGCGTGCAGCAGGTGGGGGGCAAGGGCGCGGGTGACGCGGCCGGCGATGACGATGGCGTCGGCGCGGGAGGGATCGTGGACAAGACGCAGGCCGAAGCGGCCCAGGTCGTGGGGAGGAGCGAAGAGGGCGGCCAGATCGGCGGCACAGCAACTGGTGCCGAAGGGCAGGAGCCAGATCGACCGGGAGCGCGCCCAGCCCCGCATCAGGACAGGCTCTCCAGGACCCGGATCAGGCCGGCGGCGACGGTGTCGAAGGCCCGGGCCCGCGCGGAGTCCGGCTGCGCCAGCATCAGCGGCTGACCCCGGTCGCCCGCCTCGCGTATCTCGCCGTCGAGGGGGATCTCTCCGAGAAAGGGCGCCTCGAGGCGCTCGGCGGCCTCCCGTCCCCCCCCGTGGCCGAAGATCTCGTGCCGGGCGTCGCAGTGAGGGCAGAGGTACCAGCTCATGTTCTCCACCAGCCCCAGGATGTCGACCTCGACCTTGTCGAACATCGCCATCCCGCGCTCCACGTCCTGGAGGGCCACGCCCTGGGGCGTGGTGACCACGACGGCGCCGCTGAGGGCGACCACCTGGCTCAGGGTGAGGGCGATGTCGCCCGTGCCGGGGGGCATGTCGACGAGGAGGAAGTCGAGTTCCCCCCAGTCGACCTGCTGCAGGAACTGCTGAACGGCCTGCCCGAGAAGAGGGCCGCGCCAGATGACCGGAGCCTCCCGCCGGGTGAGAAAGCCCATGGACATCATGGCCAGGCCGTGGGCCTGGAGAGGCTGGATGCGATCGCCGGCGCCGACTGCCGGTTCTTCCCGCACCCCCGTGAGCACGGGCAGGCTGGGACCGTAGATGTCGGCGTCCAGCAGACCGATCCGGGCTCCGCGGGCGCACAAGGCCAGGGCCACGTTGAGGGCCACGGTGGACTTGCCGACCCCCCCCTTGGCGGAGGAGAAGGCCACCGCGTTCGCCACTCCCGGAAGTGTCGTGGAATCCTCTGGCAGGGTCCGCGGGAAAGCCATCGTCACACCCGTGGGGAGCCCTCGCGGCCTCAGCCGAAGGCTCTCAGCATGCGGTCGAAGAGACCCTTGCCCTCGCTCTCGGCGCGTCTCCTCTGGATCTTCTCCAGTTGCTCGAAGAGACGCCGCTCCTCGGCGCCCAGATGGGTGGGCGTCCATACCAGGACCTCGACGAGCTGATCGCCGCAACCGCGCCCGTCGACATCGGGAATCCCCTTCTGCCGGAGGCGGAAGACATGTCCGGACTGGGTGCCCTCGGGAATCTTCATCCGCACCTCGCCGTGCAGGGTGGGCACGGCCACCGAGTCGCCGAGGGCCGCCTGGCCGATGGTGATCGGCAGCCGGAAGAGGATGTCGTTCCCCTCGCGGGAGAAGTGCTCGTGCTCCTCTTCCTCGATGAAGACGAGGCAGTCTCCCGGCGGCCCCCCGCGCGGACCCACGTCGCCCTGACCGCGCAGGGGGATGTAGTTGCCGGTGGTGACCCCGGCGGGAATGCGCACGGTGATTGTCGACGTGTCGCGCACGCGGCCCTCGCCCCTGCAGTCGCGGCAGGGATCGGCCACGGTCCGGCCTTCGCCGCCGCAGGCGGGGCAGGCGGTGACGGTGACGGACTGTCCGAAGAAGGAGCGCGACACCTGCTGCACCTGGCCCATGCCGTTGCAGGTGGCGCAGATGCTGGCGCCGGAGCCGGCCGCGGCCCCGCTCCCCTCGCAGGTGGGGCAGCGCTGCTGACGGGTCAGGTTGATCTTCTTCTCGGCGCCGGTGGCCACCTCCTCGAGGGTGAGCTGGAGGGCGATGCGCAGATCCCGGCCCTTCGGGGGGCCGGAAGGACCTCGGGCCCGCCGCCGGCCACCGCCGAAGATTCCGCCGAAGAAATCGCCGAGGATGTCCTCCACGTCGGTGGCGTGGGTGAAGTCCGACCACTGGAAGCCGCCGCTGCCGAAGTTGCCCTCCACGCCGGCGTGCCCGAAGCGGTCGTACTTCTGCCGCTTCTCCGAGTCGCTGAGGATCTCGTAGGCCTCGGAAGCCTCCTTGAAGCTCGCCTCCGCCTCGCCGTCGCCCGGATTGCGGTCGGGGTGGTACTTCAGCGCCAGCCTTCGGTAGGCGCTCTTGATCTGGTCCTCCCCCGCGTCCCGTTCGAGCCCGAGGACTTCGTAGTAGTCGCGCTTCGCCATTCGATCTCGCCGCTACCCTTCGTCCTCGGCTCCCTCGTCGCGGCCGCCCTCGCCGCCCCGGCCTCCCGACCCGGCCTCGGAGGAACCCTCGTCCACCGGCGCCGTGCTGACCACGACCCTGGACGGACGGATCACGCGGCCATTGAGCTTGTAGCCCTTCTCCATCTCCTGCATCACCGTTCCGGGAGGATGCTCTTCGGAGGGTATCTGCAGCATGGCCTCGTGCTGGTTGGGGTCGAAGCCCTGTCCCTCCGCCTCGATCTCCTCGAGACCGTATCCGGAGAGGATCTCGTTGAACTGCCGGAAGATGATCTCGATGCCCTCGCGCAAGGCCGCCGGATCGGATGCCTCCTGCCCCAGGGCGCGGCGGAAGTTGTCGAGTAGGGGGGCCACCTGCAGGAGCATGTCGCGCAGGGTGTCGTCCCGGGTCTCGGCGCGGATCCTGACGGTGCGCTTGCGGAAGTTGTCGAGCTCGGCGGCGGTCCTGAGGTAGCGGTTCTGGTTCTCTTCGGCCTCCGCCAGGGCGCGCTCGAGGTCGGTGGGCTCGGCCTCGACCTCCGCCTCTTCCGGCGCCGGCTCGGCCGCCTCTTCCTCGGACGCCTCTACCGCGGGGGCTTCGGGTCCCGCCTCAGGCGGGACGTCGGGCTCTTCGTCGGGCTGGTCCTTCACTTCTCGACTCATGGATGATCGCGCTCGATGGTTGCAGCGGCGGCGCACGGGGACGCCGACCGCCCGGTGCAGCGGTCCTTCCCGGAGGCGCGGGGCTTCAGGAGACCAGCTCCGGCGCCCTCGACGCGGTGTAGTTCACCAGCGCCATGACGCGGTCGTAGGGCATGCGCGCCGGCCCCATGACGCCGATGACGCCGACGGCGCCGTGGACCTCGTAGCTCGCCGTCACCAACCCGCACAGGCGGAGCCCCTGGGGGTCGTGCTCCTCGCCGATGGTGACGACCACCCCTTCGCGGTCGGAGAGCAGACCGGCCAGCTCGTCGCGGTGCTCCACCAGGTCCATCAGCTCGGCCACGTCCAGGGCGTCCCGGAACTCCGGCTGCGCGCAGATGTGGCGCGCCCCGGCCACGTGCAGGGCGGGTCCGGCGGGCGACGACATGGACTCGAGTTGCTCGATCACCTGGCGCAGCAGGTCCTGCTGCCCCTTGGCCATGTCACCGAAGCGCTCGCGGACGGTCTCGCGCACCTCGGCCAGGGTCAGGCCCGCGAGGCGCTCGTTGAGGCGCGTGGAGACGCCGACCACCTCGCCGGGGTCGACGCTGGAGCCGACCTCGATCACCAGGCTGTGGACCGGCCCCGTCTCGAGGGAGACCACCAGCAGCAGGCGGCCCCCGGCGAGGCGCATGAGCTCGAGCCGCTGCAGGCGCACCTGCTCGAAGGCGGGCGCCAGAACAAGCCCCAACTGCATCGACAGGTCGCCGATGATCCCGGCCAGCTGTCCGTGGATCTCGTCGGCCGAGAGCTGCTGCAGCCTGGCCTCGAGCTGACGCCGCAGGACGCCGATGTGCGTGAGGTCCTGACCGTCGAGGGCGTGGGAGGCGTAGAACCGGTAGGCCCTGTTCGTGGGAAGCCTGCCGGCCGAGGTGTGGGGCTGCCGGAGGAAGCCCTTCTCCTCGAGGCTGACCAGTATCTTGCGGATGGTGGCGGGGCTGACCTCGAGACTCTCACGCTCGAGCAGGCCCGCCGAGCCCACGGGGCTGCCGACCTCGACGTGGACGCGCACCAGAGCGGCGAGGATGGTCTCCTCGCGGGGGGTCAGAAGCTCTCCCGGCAAGAGGCGCAGGTCCCTGTCTGCGATTCCCCTCCGTGGTCGGAGGCCGCGCGGCCCCGGGCGCGGTCGCCCGGGGGGCGGGCAGAGGGCTGCGCCACCGGCCTGACCGTGGGAGGGTTGTATGGGAGGGAGGCCATCTCGATCGAAATCGTGAAGGTAGGTTCGAGCCGCACCCTGTCAACCCGCCTGCAGGAGTCGCCGCGAGGCGATCCTCGGCAGCCCCTCCCGGGCTGGAAGGACCTCCGGCGGCGATCCCGGATCCCCTCCGCGCCGGTTGCCGATGCCCCGCCTCGTGCCGAACTTTCCGCCGACCCACCAGGAGTGGATCTCCCCATCCCAAGGAGCGACCGTGTCCTTTCCACGTGCCTTGCCCGGGTTCCTCGCCGCCAGCCTGATCGCCTCCAGCTTCGCGGCCCGGGAGGCCGCCGCCGCCGAGGAGCCGTCCGGCGTCTTCAGCGAGTCCCCCCTCCCCCACTACATGGTGCGCCAGGCCGGCGGAGAGATCTCCGTCGACGGCCGTCTCGACGAGTTCGACTGGGCCGCGGCGCCCCAGATCGACGCCTTCACCCGCATCCTCAACGACTACGGGCGCATCGCCAATCCCACGCGGGCGCGGATGCTCTGGGACGACGAGGCCCTCTACGTCGCCTACGCCTGCCGCGACGCCGACATGTGGGCCCTCTTCACCGAGGAAGACGACCCCATGTGGTCGGAGGAGGTCGTCGAGGTCTTCATCGATCCCGACGGCGACGGCCTCGACTACCTCGAGCTGGAGGTCAATCCCCTCAACGCCGTCGTCGACCTCCACATCGGCCGGATCCACCCCGAGTGGGTCTCCGACAAGGACTGGGACATCCTCGGGCTGGAGACGGCCGTTCAGGCGGTGGGCACGGTGAACGACAGCACCGACGTCGATCGCGGATGGACGGTGGAGATCGCCATCCCGTGGGCGGCCTTCGCGCCGACCATCGCCGGGGGCGGAAAGCCGCGCGTCGGCGACCGCTGGCGGCTGAACCTCTACCGCATCGAGCGCGGCGCCGGCGCCGGCGTCCGGGCCCGGCTGCGCGAGCTGGGAGAGGCCGTGGCGCGGCTGACCGAGAGGCTGGAAGCCCTTGGCGACGACGGCGACCCCGGCGAGCGCTCCCGCCTCGAGGGGGAGATGCGGGTGCTGGAGGCGGAGTCCGAGCCCCTGGGAGAACGCTACCGCCAGGAGACGGAGTACACCGCCTGGAGCCCCACCTTCCAGAGGGGTTTCCACCATCCCGCCCGCTTCGGCGTGGTGGAGTTCGCGCCGTGAGCCAGGCCCCCCGGGGGAACCTCCGGGCCGGGGCCGCCCTGTCCGCCCTGGCCCTGCTCCTTTCCGCCCTGCCGGCGGTCCTGCTGCAGGCCGAGGAGGGCGGAACGGCCGCCGCCTCGGCCGGGATGGTCCGCGTCGGCGACTTCTGGATCGACCGCTACGAGTACCCCAACGTGGAGGGAGAGCTGCCCCGCGTGGACGTCACCTGGCGCGAGGCTTCGGATCTGTGCGCCGCCCGGGGCCGCCGCCTGTGCACGGAGCGCGAGTGGGAGCTGGCCTGCCGGGGCCCGAGGAACTTCGTCTACGGCTACGGTCCCGACTTCGAGCCGGAGCGCTGCAACACCCCCTTCCTCGGCGCCGACGGGACCTGGGTGCGCGACCGGGGAACGGCCCCGAGCGGAGCCCACGACGGCTGCGGCAACGACTACGGCGTCCGCGACATGATCGGCAACGTGTGGGAGTGGACGGACGGATGGTACGACGCCGGGAGCGGATGGCGCGTGGTCCGCGGGGGGTCCTGGTTCCACAGCGCCAACTACGCCCGCGCCGACGCGCGCTACGGCCGCCTCCTCGACGAGAGCTACAGCCTCGACCTCATCGGCTTCCGTTGCTGCCGGTCGGCCGGGCCATGACTCCGGCCCCCGAACCCGGAGTCGGCATCCGTCCCTACCGATCCGCCGATCTGGAGCGCCTGAAGGAGATCACCGCCATCTGCTTTGAAAGCGTGTCGATCGACCGCAACATCGAGCAGATGTTCGGCCTCATGGGCGGCCGCGACTGGCGGTTCCGCAAGCTGCGCCACATCGACGCCGACGTGGCCGGGGAGAACGGCCGCGGCGTCTTCGTCTACGAGGACGGCGGCGAGATCCTCGGGTACATCACCACGCGGATCGACGGCGCCTCCCGGATCGGCCACATTCCGAACACGGCGGTCCACCCGGACCACCAGGGCCGCGGCATCGGCCGGCGTCTGATGGAGCACGCCATCGAGTTCCTGCGCGCCGAGGGGATGGAGGCGGTCCGGATCGAGACCCTGGAGCAGAACCCGGTCGGCGCCCGCTTCTACCCGGACGTGGGGTTCCGGGAAGTGGCCCGCCAGATCCACTACGTCATGCGCCTCTGAGGGACGGGATGTCCGATCGCGACAAGGAGCTGGCCGCCCGCCGGGCCGTGGACTACGTCGTCGACGGCATGGTGGTCGGCCTCGGGACGGGCTCGACGGCGGACTTCGCTATCCGCGCCCTTGGCGAGCGGGCGCGGTCGGAAGGTCTCGACATCCGGTGCGTGCCCACCTCCCTGGCCTCGGCCCGACTCGGGGAACAGGTCGGTCTCGACATCCGCAGCCTCGAGGACTGTCCGGCCATCGATCTGACCATCGACGGCGCCGACGAGGTCGATCCCCGCCTCGACCTGATCAAGGGCCTCGGGGGCGCGCTGCTGCGCGAGAAGATCGTCGCCGGCGCCAGCGCCCGGGTGGTCGTCATCGTCGACGCCTCCAAGCGGGTCGAGCGCCTCGGCACGCGGTCGCCCCTGCCGGTGGAGGTCGTCCCCTTCGCCTGGACCCTGGCCCGCCAGCGCCTGATGGAGCTGGGTCCGCGGGTCGAGCGGCGGCAGGACCCGCAGGGTCAGCCCTTCGTGACCGACAACGGCAACTACATCCTCGACTGCCGCTTCACCGAGGGCATCGCCGACCCCGGCGGCCTGGAGCCCCAGGTCAACGCGATCCCCGGGGTGGTGGAGAACGGGTTTTTCATCGGCCTGGTGGACGCCGTCGTCGTGGGCGACCACGGCCGGTGCCAGGTGCTGGAGCGCCAAGCCTAGGGCCTGCGGACCCCGATCCCCCGCTCGTAGACCAGCGCTCCCCCCTGAAGGCCGGCGGCGAAGAGGAGCCCCAGGGCAACGGCGCCCACCAGCAGCCAGGCCGGCGCCAAGCCGGCATCCCCGGGGCGCAGGACACCCGGCAACCGGCCCAGGGCCGACGCCAGGTAGAGCAGCAGGGCGAGGGTGGCGTAGTCCTCGTGCTGCTGAATCGCCGCCGCGTGCACCGAAGCGCGGAAGTCGGCGGCGGCGAGATTGCCGGTTACCACCGCGGCCATGGCGCCCGCGGTGCCGGCCAGGAGCAGCACATAGCCGAGCCGGTGCCAGGGCCGGCGAGCCACCAGGCCGGCCACGTCGAGGCAGAAGCCGAAGGCGAGAAGGGCCATCGGGAAGTGGACGACGATCGGATGCAGGGGCATGGAGGGGGATGGTAGACGGCGCCTCACGACCCGGCAAGGCGGGCCGGACCGCAGAGTTGACCCCTTCCGAAGCGTGCGGCTATCATGCCCTCACCCCACTCCCGGAGTTGCCCCTGCCCATGGCTTCCGATCTGTCCGAGCACATCGAGACGACCCCCCGGTACCAAACAGGAGGTGAATGATGCGGCCGAGCCGAACCATGGTCGAAGGGCCTTCCCGCGCCGGAGCGCGGGCCATGTACAAGGCCGTCGGCTACGACGACGACGCCCTCGGCCGGCCGCTGATCGGCATCGCCAACACGTGGACCGAGATCGGCCCCTGCAACTACCACCTGCGGGACCTGGCGGAGCACGTGAAGCGGGGGGTGCGCGAGGCCGGCGGCACGCCGATGGAGTTCAACACCGTCGTCGTCTCCGACGGCATCACCATGGGCACGGAGGGGATGAAGACATCTCTCGTGAGCCGCGAGGTGATCGCCGATTCCATCGAGCTGGTGGCGCGCGGCCACATGCTCGACGGCGTGGTCGCCATGACCGGATGCGACAAGACCACTCCGGGAGCGATCCTCGCCCTGGGCCGCCTCGACCTTCCGGCTCTCGTGTTCTACGGCGGCTCGATCATGCCCGGGAAGCACCGCGGCGCCGACCTGACGATCCAGGACGTGTACGAGGCGATCGGCGCCCAGGCCGGGGGCCGCATCAGCGCCGACGAGCTCAAGGCGATCGAGGATGCCGCCTGCCCGGGCCCCGGCTCCTGCGGCGGCCAGTTCACGGCCAACACCATGGCCACGGCGACGGAGATCCTGGGGCTGGCGCCCATGGGATCCGGATCGATCCCGGCTGCCGACTCCGCCAAGGAGGGCGCGGCGGTGGAGGTCGGCGCGATGGCTGTCGACCTGGTGCGGCGAGGCCTGCGCCCCCGGCAGGTCGTGAACCGACCTTCCATCGAGAACGCCATCGCCTCGATCGCCACCACCGGCGGCTCGACGAACGGGGTCCTGCACTTCCTCGCCATCGCCCGCGAGTACGGCATCGAGCTGGACCTGGACGACTTCCAGCGCATCTCCGGGCGCACGCCGCTGATGGTCAGCCTCAAGCCGGGCGGGCTCTTCGTCGCCTCCGACCTGCACGAGGCCGGGGGCGTCGCCCTGGTTGCCGAGCGGCTGAAGGCTCGGGGCTGCCTGAACGAGGACTGCCCCACGGTCACCGGGCGCACCATCGGCGAGGAGGCGGACCTCGCCCGGGAGACGCCGGGGCAGGAGGTGGTTCGCCCCGCCGACCGTCCCATCCGCTCCAGCGGCGGACTGGTCGTCCTGCGGGGGAACCTGGCGCCGGAGGGGTGCGTGGTGAAGCTCGCCGGGTACGAGCGTTCCAGGCACGTCGGCCCGGCGCGCGTCTTCGATCGCGAGGATGACGTGCTCCCGAGGATCGAAGGGGGCGACATCAGGGATGGCGATGTCGTGGTGATCCGCTACGAGGGGCCCGTCGGCGGCCCGGGCATGCGCGAGATGCTGCAGATCACCGGCGCCATCGTCGGCGCCGGCCTCGGGGAGACGGTGGCCCTGCTCACCGACGGCCGGTTCTCGGGCGCCACCCGCGGCCTGATGATCGGCCACGTCGCTCCGGAGGCGGCCTCCGGGGGGCCGATCGCGCTGATTCGCGACGGCGACGAGATCACCATCGACACCGAGGCTCGCCGCGTCGACGCGGCCCTCGACCCGGAGGAGCTGGAGCGCCGCCGGGCGCGGTGGACGGCGCCGGAACCCCGCTACCGGAGCGGGGTGATGGCCAAGTACGCGCGCCTCGTCTCCAGCGCCTCCACGGGGGCCGTCACCGGCTGAGCGGGACCTGCCTCAGAGCCGGACCGCGTGCTCTCGCACGTAGGCCTCGACCTGCCGCCCGGTGTCGCGCCAGGGGAAGGTGCCGCCCGGCGGGAAGTAGTAGTGGTACTCGGCGTATTCCAGGCCGTAGGGCGCCGCCATCCGCCGGTTTTCCTCCAGTCCGAAGAGCCGGATGTACTCGCGGTCGGCGGTCTCGTCGTCGTCGCCCAGGGCCGGCAGCTTCCTTCCCTCCGCCGCCAGCCGCGCCCTCAGCCGGCGCCCGTGGGACCCGGCCGGCCCCTGGGACTTGTTGGCCGCCATGGACTCGATCTTCAGCTCCAGGAAGGGGCCGATGTCGGTGACCAGGTTGTAGGGCGACCCGGGGCGCATGGCCCAGTAGTACTTGTCGCGCACTCCGCGGGGCTTCATCCCGGCCTGCACCTGCTCGGGGTAGTCCTTCGTCGAGGCCGCCATCCAGCACGCCGACTCCACCAGCTGCCCCGTCACGTAGTGGTCGGGGTTCTCCTCCCACCGGGCCCACGGGTGGAAGCTCATCACCGTGTCCACCTGCAGGTGGCGGAAGAGGAAGATCAGCCGGCAGCGCTGCTCCAGCATCGAATTCTCCTCCTGGCGGTGGTTGCGGTAGCCGAGGTTGAAGACGTCCTCGATGCCGAGACTGTCGGCCAGGGCGCTCACGTCGACCTCGTTGCTCTTGATGGCGTCGGCGATCGTGCCGGGGCCGCACTTCTCGTCGTTGGTCGTCTGGATGAGGAACGCCTTGTAGCCCTCGGCGATCAGCTTGGCCACCAGCCCGCCCGAGTAGAGGGGCATGTCGTCGGCGTGGGCCTGGACGATGCCGAGGACCTTGCCTTCGTGGGGCCGCGACTCGTCGAAGGTGTCGATCCTCACCGGACCGTGGGTCGTGTCTTCCGCGTACCAGCCGTCGTGCATGGGAATCTCCTGGCCCGATGGGAAGCGGCGCGCCCGGCGGTCTCCGCTTCAGTCCGCTCCGGACGAGGCCTTGATCCGCTTCAGCTCGGCCGCCTCGGGAAGGGCCTTGTATAGGGGGTCGAGGGGGAAGCACCCGGAGATCATGCCATTGCGGGGCGCCGTGGTGCAGTCCGAGAAGGTGCGGCAGATCCGCTTGCGCGCCAGGGGCCGCCCCCCGAGCACGTCCGCCGGCAGGTCCGGATAGGCCAGCACCATGCGCCCGAGGCCGGCCAGATCGACCTCGCCGGCGCGCACCAGGGCCTGGGCGGCATGGGGCAGGTATTCCTGCAGATAGGAGTACCCCGAGCCGACGATCACCATGTCGGGGTGGCGCGCCTTGACCTCGCCGACCATGGCCAGCTGGCGGGCCACGCCCACGAGGGGATCCTCCGGCGGCTGGTACCCGTCTGACGGAGGAAAGAGGGCCGGCCGCTGGATGTGGGGATTGTAGTACGGGCTGCCGCAGGAGAGGTTGACCAGCCGGATGCCGAGGTCCCGCAGCAGGTCGAGGAAGCGGAAGGTCTCGGTCAGGTCCCAGGCGGCCGCCGGGTTACCGCTGTCGGTGCCGAATCCGTAGCGGTAGGGCAGGTGGTCCTCGTAGGGCTCGGGGATCCCCGGCCCCGGCCGGCCTCTCTCGGCGCCGCCCGGATCGGGCCGGAAGGGCACCCAGTCGAAGGCCGAGAGCCTGACGCCGATGGCGATCGCCCCGGCCCCCTGGTCGGCGCGGATCCCCTCGACGATCCCGCGCAGGAAGCGGGTGCGGTTCTCGAAGGAGCCGCCGAAATCACCGGGTCGCGTGAAGCCCGACAGCAGCTCGTGGCCCAGGTACCCGTGGCAGTGCTTGACGTCGACGAAGTCGAACCCCGCCTCGCCGGCGACGCGGGCGCCGGAGACGTAGAGCTCGATCAGACGATGGAGCTCGTCGTCGCTGACCGGCTCGGGGCGGTCCTTGCGGAAGGGCCGGCAGAACCGCCCGGAGTGGGTCAGCTGCAGGCCCGCCACCAGGCCCTCACCGGAACCGAACCGCTCCCGGTGAGCGCTGCGGAGCAGGCCGTGCAGCTCGGCGATGCCGCCGGCCGTCTCCTGCGAGCAGATCAGCTGGTTCGGGTTCGCCCGGCCCTCGGGGCAGACGGCGCAGGCCTCGCCGCCCCAGATCAGCTTCGCCCCCGAGATCCCGAAGTTGCGCCAGCGCTGCCGAACGAGGTCCGTGGGCCGGCCGTCGCCGGTCCCGTCCCAGCCCTCCATCGGCTGGATGGCGAAGCGGTTCCCGATGCGCAGGCCGGACCCGGCGTCGATCGGCTGCGCCAGCGGGGACCCCGGCGCCGCCAGGACCTCGTCGTCGCAGGGGATGCGCACGCCGAGGGCGGCGCAGTGGGCGCGCAGGTCGGCGGCGCTCCGGAAGGTGGAGACCCGCTTGTGGCGGGGCCGCTCGCCCAAGGCCTGCTAGGAGCCCTTCTCCGGGGCCGGCGCCGGTCGGCGCAGGAGGCGGATCCCGACTCCGACTCCCGCCGCAGCCATGACGAGACTGAAGACCTGGGCTCCGGTCAGCCCCCACAGGACCTCCGGGTTGAG
>JAJDTN010000130.1 GCA_022827165.1 Candidatus Latescibacterota bacterium | reverse complement strand
CGGCAAGGGGTCGACGATCGTCAGGGTCGCCAGGGCGCACCGCGAGGCGATTCACGAGTTCAGCCAAAATGGCGCAATTCATGATGTGTTGCGTCCTTTTTTCGACCGAGCCCAGCGGGAGTGAGCCTTCGATGAGCCGCACGGGCCGTCGACACAACAGAACACAGCACCCTGCGATGTCTGACCTGTGGCCCATAGGCCTCAACTCCCCGAAGCCTTAGAGCTGCCCACGCAGCCACATCATACGGAGCCTTTGCAGATGTCGGAGGGAAGAGGTGACTTTGGACAGGAATTGGATCGTCTGATTGGATTTGGTGAATTGCTGAAGTTCGCCATTCTTCGCGAGTGTCACGGCGAGCAATTCGATGAAGAGATGGTGGCCTTGTTGCGAGAGGAGGACTCACAGTCCGCCAAGGATGTAAAGGCCACTCTGGGAGAGTTGCCTAACTTCAAACGAGACTACCAAGCATGGTACTCTGAAGCTCTGGCCTTGGTGAAGCAGATCCTGCCGGATAGGCTGCAGGACTTCGCATCGTATTATGAGTCCCCCCGTGTTCGGAAGGAGATTACTTTCCAAAACTACATGGTGCGTGACTATCTTCAGGGTTTGGCAATATCTAGTGGGCCAGATTACGATCGGAAAGTCCTGGTCGATGGCAAGGCTGCGATACCTGAGTTCGAGCAACAGTTGAATATCGTACGGGCAGCAAGGGCTACACTCGCAAGTTCGCTACTCGACCTAACTCTAGTACTACAGGCAGATCTTTTCGATTCAGAAGTAGAGAGCGCTCGCGCTCTTGGAAAGGCCGGTTTCTTGCGTGCCGCTGGAGCCATCTGTGGCGTTGTAATCGAAAAACACCTGAGGCAAGTCTGTAAGGTCCACAGTATCGTGATAAGGAAGAAGTACCCGACAATATCCGATCTGAATCAGACTTTGAGGGACAAGAGTACCATTTCTGTTCCGCAATGGCGTTTCGTGCAACACTTGGCCGATATCAGGAACATCTGTGACCATGATAGGGGAAGAGAACCAACTGAAGACGAGATCGAGGACTTGGTTTCCGGAACTGCCAAGATTCTGAAGACCATCTCTTGAGATGTTTCCGCCGGGCTTGTGTCGTCATTTCTGCCAGACTCGGACTCCTATAGGTAGCTTGGCATGTTTTCGAAGCTCCTGCCACCTACTAGCCCTCACCCGTACACCACCTCCACGAGCGCCTGGACCTACCCGATCGCACTTGCCTTCCCATGCACCCCCCCGAACCCCGGCCAATGGCGGGCGTGGGGTCCACCATGTACGCCCACTCGAACCCGTTGTCCGGGTAGACCTCCATCGCCGGGCGCATGTCCACCTCGCCCTCGTCGATGAACACCTCCGCGAGCCACGGCAACTGCCCCCGCACGTTGCGTAAGTGAACCCTGGCGATCTTGTCCGCTGAGGCCATCTCGGCGATGGCGTCGTAGACCTTCTCCGGCCCCAGCAGTCGGTCATGCAGCCCCTGCAGAAGAGCATGCCGTTGCTCGGGCTCGGGGCGATCTCGAAGAAGATCCGGCGGAACTGCTCCAGGGTGGAGCAGATCTGCGCCAGCGAGATGTTGGCCGCGTTCCCCACGCCCTTGCCGCCGCGCAGGTCCAGGTGGATGAATTCGACCCCGATGGCGCGGAAGAAGCCCAGGTGGCCGCCGTCAAGCTGATCGACGGAGACTTGGCCCTGGATTGTACATCACGCCACCGGCCGGTCCCGCTGGTTCTGCCCCCCGTAGCGGAAACCCGGCAGGTTGTCGGCGCACCAGGTCTCGCGGAACAGGGTCCGGCGCATGGGGGGCATCTGCGCCACCAGCTCGGCTGGCGGCGACCAGGAGCTCCACCGGGACCCGACGCTGTTGTAGAGGTTGAAGATGCCCACCCGCTCGTTGTCCGCATTCGTCCACGGCGAGGTGCTGTGGGCCAGGGCTTCGGTGAAGAACAGGACCGACCCGGCGGGGCACTCGTAGGTCTCCCACGCCGCGGACCCGGGGTCCTGGATGGCGGCGGGCGCGGGATACGCGGCCTTGTGGCTCCCCGTGGCCAGGAGCGTGCCGCCCTGGCCCATCTTGACCGGCGCCAGCTCCCACACGACGCGGGTCAGGCCGCTGAAGGACTTTCCGGGGATGCTCTGGTAATGGTGGGAATCGACGGCAAACCGGAAGAGGCCGCTGCCGTTGTGGGGGTTGAAGACGCCCTGCCGCTCCGGGGTCGCCGCGGGGTTGCGCAGGCCGCTGCCCTCCATGCGGAAGCCGTAGCACTCCGCGCTCGACAGCCCCGGGAAGGCGAGGAACTCGTTGAGGAAGCCCACCACCACCGGGTGATCGGTGAGCTTCTCCAGCGGTCCCGCCACGAAGGAGCGCTCGTGCTCCGGCAGCGACTCGGAGTCTCTCTCCACCCGCAGTGCGTACTCGCGCATCGCCTCGATCTCGTCGTCGGCCAGCACGCCGGGCACCAGGAGCCACCCTCGAACGTCGAAGAGGTACTTCTGCTCGTCCGTCAGTTCCACCACGGGCTCGCCGTCGGCGTTGCGGGTCGGCAGGTCGCCCTCCTCCACGCGCAGCGGCTGCCCCAGGTTCTTGTCGACCACGTATGCTTCCGTCATCCCTCTGCATCCCCTTTCGAGAGTCAGAACTCGATCCGCACCAGCTCCATGGGGATCCCCTCACCCATGGCCGGCTTGTGCCGCATCATCAGGCCCATGGTCACCCATCGGTCGAGGGAGGGCACCGAGATGGAGACCCCGTCCGACGCGGGCCCCTGGCTGTCCCGGGTGAAACCGTGGGAGTACCAGATCCCGGCGGCCGAGCCGAGGATGTTGCCCAGGACGTACGGTTTGTGATCTTCCGCATCGGCCATCAGCGCGACCCCCGTCCCGAAGAGGCTGCCTACGTAGGCGCCGAGGATGATCCATCTCGCGCGGCCCGGCGTGTACTCCTCCTCGCCCGTCCACTCATGACCGAAGAACGTCCCCACGGGCAGGCCGATCATGGCGGCCAGGACATGGGCCCGCGGGCTCTCCACGTCGCCGAGGCTGAGGAATCCACTGGCATAGCCGGCGCCCACGACACCCCCCAGGGTGAGGAGATGGGCCCGTCCCTGGCTCATCGCTCTGTCGCGCATCCATCTCGTTGTCGTCCACACCCCCGCCGGCGCGCTCACCATGGCGGAGGCGACGTAGATCCGGGCCTGGGTCCACTCGTCGAGGGACTCGATGTCGAGGACATAGGGAATGGCGACGCCGTAGAGTCCGCCGGTCACACCTCCCACGACCAGCATGTCCGTCTCGCCCCTGCGGAACCACCTGTGAGAGCTGAGTCGGTGGGCGATCAGTCCGCCGGCCGGGGTGCCGATCATCGCCGCCGCCAGGTAGGCCTTGTCGTTCTCCGACTCGAAGAACACGGGCACTCCCAGGCCGTAGAGCGTACCCGCCCAGCTCCCCCCGAGGATCAGCAGCGAACGCCCCGCCCCGAGGCGGTAGTCCCGGGTGGTCTCGAGGGCCGTGAAGAACGACCCGCCGCCGATGAGCATCTGCAGTCCGGCCACCTGGCGCTCGGACTCGATCTCCAGCAGGCGCACCGTGCCGGGACCGTAGAGGCTGAACCCGTAGATCGTCGCCCAGGTCACGAGGCCCCTTCGGCCGGACTTCTGCTCTTCAGGGCCGGGTGGCCCTTCGCCAAGATCCGCGGCATACCCTTCCGTCGCCGCACCGAGGAAGGTGAAGCTCAGCGCGCAGAGTGCGCCGATGACCGCCGGGTGTTTCATGGTCTCTCTTCGTTGGAGTTCGGTTGCTTCAACGTCGGCGCGCGAAGGATACCACGGGGCATGAACCGCAGCAATCGACGGGACGAAGCCGCGGGATGCCCGCCCGCCCGTGTGGCAACAAGCCCCGGCCGATGGCTACCTTGAGCCTGCACTCGCTCGGTGGGATCGCCGCCGTTCCCCTGGAGAAACCGATGCGTCTCGCCCTCTCGATGGCCCTGGTGCTGCTCAGCCCCTTCCTGGCAAGGGCCGAGGTGCCGCGGGACCACTTTTCCGGCATCGTCCTGGACGACCCCATTCCCGCCGCCTTCGAAACGGGGCAGACCCTGCCGCTGGCGGGGAGCGTGGAGGACGACGGCATCTCCTTCCTCCGCTTCTCCTTTCTCGGTGCCGACGGCCTCGAGCTGGATTTCTGGTGCTGGGTCGTCGATGGCCGTTTCGAGAGGGAAGCCGTCTTCGCCCACGGCGCGGCCGGCGACTTCGACCTGGTGGTCCATGCCCAGGACGATGACGGGACCGAGTCCCTCCTGGGACGATTCGACGGCCTGCGGGCCGACCGGGGGGAGGGAGCGGTGGCGCTGCCCCGGCGCTACTTCCCGCTGGTCCATCTCGATGAGCCGCTGCCGACCCGCCTGACCACCGGCGAGGCCCTGCACGTGGCCGGGTCTCTGCAGGACTACTACTCGCCCGCCGACATCCTCCTCCAGTTCGGGTCCGAGGCGGAGTCGTACTGGTACTACTTCTTCCTCGTCGATGGCGGGCGGTTCGAGCGCACCCTGCTGCTGCCGCGGGAAGCGGAGGAGGCTTCCTTCCTCCTCCTGTACGTCGTCCCGCGGGAAGGCGAACCGGTGGTCGTGGGTGCCTATACCTACTTCGATGTCCGCCGCGGGGCCGGGCCCGTCGAGATCCCCCGACGGTTCTTCAGCGGCCTGGCCTTCGACGAGCCACTGCCGCTGCGATGGCCGGTGCAGCGTCCGCTGATCCTGGCCGGCCGGGTCGATCCCTCCGTGCGCGGGTTCTGGTTCTCCCTGGAGCCTGTCGACGGCGGCCGGCGCCGCCTGGTCTTTCCCGGCGTGGAGGATGGACGCTTCCACTACCCCGTGCGGCTGAGGCCGGGGGAGACCGGCCCGCTGCGTCTGACCGGGATCCTCCAGTTGCAGGACGACCGGGTCTGGCGCGCCGGCGAGATCGTCATCGAGGGCGTCGATGCGTCGCTCCCCGACCTGGAGGTGGGAGTGCTGGCCATGTCGCTGCTGGCCGGCGGACAGGGCCGGGTCCCCCTGTTCAACCGGGGGGACGCGGCCGTCGAGCTGGGATCCCCCGAGGTGGAAGGGCCCTTCGAGGTCGAGGGCTTCCCCTCCGTGCTGGGGCCCGGCGAGGCCGGCGAGATCGTGGTGAGGTACGACGGCCCGGGGGGAGACGAGGGGCTGCTCACCCTCGTCAGCGACGATCCCTTCCGGCCCCGGGTCTCGATCGCCCTCTCGGGGCTGGAGGTCCAGGGAGCGGCCGCCGACCTCGTGCATCTGCGGGCCGACGCCTCGGGGCGCATCGAGTCCGGTGTCGACCTGGAGGAGCGGGACCTGGTCCTCGCCCTCTACGCGGCGCCGATGGAACGCTTCAACCCGTCGAGGGCGTACGACATCTCCCTCGACGGCTCGTCCGCCCTGGCCAGGCCGGCGGCGGCGACGCCGCCCGACCGCCGCGATTCCGTCGACTACCGGGCGCGGCAGCTCGAGCGGACCCTGTCGCTGCGGGTGCAGCAGCAGGGGCTTTGGGCGGGCAAGCCGGCGGCGGTGCAGGACGAGGTCGGCGACAGCCGCCTCTTCCGCTTCGCCGGGGAGAGCGGCGTCGCGGCGCGGTCCTTCAAGGCGAGGGTGGCGGCGGTCAACGAGCGCGTCGTGGCCTGGGTCCAGGAAGACCTGCGGGAGGACGACGACAATATCGACGAAGGGCGGATGCAGGCGATCATCGACCAGTTCGCCGAGGACTACCCGGTCGTGGTGGAGGCCTTCGGGACAGCTTCCGACGTGGACGGGGACGGCCGGGTCGCGGTCCTCGTGACCCACCTGATGGAGGATGTCGGCGCCGCCGGACAGTTCCGCGCCTCGTCGCTGCTGCCCCGGTCCCTGGGCGGGGACGGCAACCTGACCGACCTGCTGTGGGCGAACCCGCTCGTCCCCGAGGAGTCCTGGCGGTCCCTGCTGGCCCACGAGCTGCAGCACCTGATCAGCTTCAACCAGCACGTCCTCGTGCGCCAGGGAATCAGCGAGGAGCCCTGGCTCAACGAGGGGCTGTCGCACCTGGCCGAGGACCTGGTGGAGGAGCCGCCGAACGAGAACTACCGGCTCGTGCGGACCTTCCTCGGCGAGCCGGCCTCCGTGGGGCTCAACCGGGGCATCCTCACTTTCGCCACGCGCGGGGCGGCGTATCTCTTCGTCCGCGGTTTGGTCGACCTGCTCGGGGAAGGGGTGCTGCTGCGCCTGGTGCAGACCGACCGCATCGGCCGCGAGAACATCGAGGCCGCCACCGGCGAGAGCTTCGCCGACCTGATGGCCCGCTGGGGGGCGCAGCTCTACATCAGCGGCACGGGGCAGAGCCGCCACCCGAGGCTCAACTACAGCGTGCCCTCCCTGCAGTCCCCCGATGGCCGCGGCTTCCCTCCGCCGGTTCCGGTCACCTGGAGGCTCGGCGAAGAACCGCCCGGGCTGGGGGTCCGGCCCTGGGGCCTGCAGTTCCTCCACGTGACGGGGGACGGCCGCGGCACCCTGCGGCTGCAGACCGAGGCCAGGGCCCGCCTGGGAGCGGTGCCGCTGGCGGTGGCCAAGGCCGCGGCAGCCGCCTCCATGGCCGCGGACCACTTCGCCGGCATCACCTTCGACTCGACGCCGCCCCTGGAGCTGACCACCGGTGAGCCGCTGCTCTTCGAGGGGACCACGGCCGACAGCGTCGAACAGATCCATCTGGAGTTCGTCCCCGAGGAGGGCGGCGAAGCGCAGACGTTCTTCATGCTGGTCGACGGCGGCCGCTTCGAACGCACGATCTACTTCTTCCACGAGGAGGCCGGGACCTACACCCTGAACGTCTACGTCCCGGACCGGCGGCCGACGCCTTTCCTCGGGACCTTCCGTTCCCTGCGCGCGGCCCGGGGCGAGGGTCCGGTGCAGGTTCCCACCCGCTACTTCAACCGCGTGCGCCTGGACCGTCCCCTGCCGACCTCGGTCCACGTCGACCGGCCCCTGCGCATCGGCGGCGAAGTGTCGGATGCCAAGGCCACGCTGATCGAGTTCTCACTCCGTCCTCTCGACGCGGAAGGCGAGGTCAAGCCCGGCGTGGAGATCACCCGGAGTCTGGCGGTGGAGGCGGGGCGTCTCGGCGGCGAGATCCGCTTCGACGAAGTCCCGGTCGGCCTCTACCGGCTCTCGGTGAACCTGGGTCCGGCCGGTGACCTCACCTACGTGGGGGCCGTGACCTCCTTCGAGATCCTGCCCATGGTCACGTCGCTGGAGCTGGCCGCCGGGCCCCCGGCCTTCGCCCTCCACCCCAACTACCCCAACCCCTTCAACAGCCGCACCCACCTCTCCTTCTCCCTGCCGGAGGACCAGCCGTCGGTGGAGCTTGCGGTCTACGACCTGCTGGGCCAGAAGCTGGCGGTCCTGGTGTCGGGGCCGCGGGAGTCGGGATTCCACTCGGTGACATGGGACGGCCGCGACGACGAGGGGCGGCTGCTGGCCAGCGGATCCTACCTCTACCGCCTGCGCGCGGGGCCGCATCGGGGGGTGGGGAAGCTGCTGCTGCTGCGCTGAATCGATCTCAATCCAAGGCGGTCCCGATGAAGAGAACCCTGCGTCTGGCCCTCCCGATGGTGCTGCTGTTGCTCAACCCCCTCCTGCTGGAGGCCGATGACGTGCCGCGGGACTTCTTCGCCGGCATCGTTCTGGACGAGCCCCTGCCGGCCACCTTGGAGACGGGGCAGCCGCTGTCTCTGTCCGGGAGCTTGGAGGACTCCGGCATCCTCCTGGTTCGCTTCCTTTTCTCCCGCGCCGACGGCGTCGAGCTGGACTTCTGGGCCTGGGTGATCGGGGACCGGTTTGTCCGTGAAGCGGTCTTTCCCCACGGCCACGATGGGGAGTGGAGCCTGCTGGTCGAGGCCGACACGGGCGAGGATACCCTCTCCCCCCTGGGACGTTTCGACGGCCTGCAGATAGAACGGGGGGAGGGACCCGTGATGCTGCCGCGGCGCTACTTCCCCTTGGTGCGTCTCGACGAGCCCATGCCGACCCGCATGACCACCGGGACCGCCGTGCACCTGGCCGGCCATCTGGACGGGTTGGCCCCGCCGGCCATGCTCCTCTTCCGGTTTGTCTCCGATGCCGGGAACTGGGACTTCCACATCCTCGCCCTGGAGGAACGCTTCGAGCGAACCCTGCTGCTGCCCCGGGAAGTGGAGGATGCCCATGGTCTGATCGCGTACTTCGGCTCGCCGGGAGGGCAA
>JAJDTN010000201.1 GCA_022827165.1 Candidatus Latescibacterota bacterium | reverse complement strand
CGACACCACCGGCGCCGGAGACGCCTTTCACGGGGGGTTCATCCTCGGAGTGCTCCAGGGCTGGCCCCTGGAGCGGACCCTGCCCTTCGCCTGCGCCGCGGGCGCCCTGAACTGCCGCGCCCTCGGCGGACAGGCCGGACTCCCGAGCCGGGAGGAGGTCGAGGGGCTGCTGGCGGCGAGCCCCTGAGCGAGGCCGCGGCGCAGTCGCGGCGCTGGGGAGGGTGCTTTCCCGCGCCATCCCGAGGCGGTATTCTGTGAGCCCGGGAGGGACGTCGGCGGGAGGACGGAACCGGCGGCGTGGCCCCCCGGGGATGGGAAAAGGCCGATGGATCTCCCCGGACTCCGAGGCTCGTCGAGCCGCCGCCGGCTGCTCGCCCTGGCATGCGCCGCGGCCCTGGCGGCCGAGGCGGCGTGGTCCGCCGAGACGATCCCCCTGAAGCTGGTCCGCGCCCTGCCGGTGGAGGGCCTCGACAACGCCCACCCCTCGGGCCTGACGATCGTCGACGGCCAGCTCTACGCCGTCTCCGACCAGCACGACCACGCCGTCTGCCGCATCCGCCTGCACCCCGATCGCGCCGTCCTCGAGCCTCACGTCACCTTCAACGCCCCCTGGTCGGGCGCCTGGGTCCTCTCCCTCGACTTCGAGGGCATCGCCTACAAGGACGGTTTCTTCTTCCTGGTGAGCGAGGCCATCCTGCGGGTGCTGCGGGTCCACGAGACCGGCACCGACCTGGCCTGGGTCACCCCCGGCGTCGAGAAGGAGGGCCTGGAGGCCGGGCTCTTCGGCGACCGGAAGGCCCGCCTCGAGGGCCTGGCCCTCCTCGGCGGGGGCCGCCTCCTGCTGGCCGCCGAGCGCGCCCCCCGGGGCCTGGTGGAGGTCGTCATCGCTCCCGGCGGCGGCGAGGCGGCGGTCTCCGCCCACGCCTTCGGCGAGTCCCTGCTGGAGCTGCCGGAACCGCTGGAGCCCGACTTCTCCGACCTGTTCTACGACGGCAAGGACCTCTACGCCCTGAGCCGCAACGCCGAGGCGGTGCTGCGCATCGAGTACGAGGCGGGCGAGCTGCGGGAGCTGGCCTTCTGGAGCTTCGGCGAGGTCACCGGCGCGCCGGAGTACCGATACCTGAACCAGCGCTCCGGCCGGGCCGAGGGTTTGTGCATGGACGCCGAGCACGTGTACGTCGTGCTCGACAACAACGACCGCGGCCGGCAGACCGACCCCGGGGACACGCGCCCCCTGCTGTTCCTCTTCCGGCGGCCCCCTGCCGCGGCGGCGGACTAGGGGCCGAAGCCGCTGGGGCCCTCGAAGCCGGCCGCCTCCGTGCCCAGGCGCACGAAGGCCTCGGCGAACTCGCAGCCCTTCATCCAGGCCGTGGACTGGGCCTCCAGGGCGCGGTAGCGGGCCAGGGTTTCGTAGCGGTCGGGCAGGTCCGGCTGGGCCTTCAGGTGCTCCAGGGCCTCGCGCTTGCGGGCCTGCGCCGGGCCGATGTCGACGAACAGGTTGGGCAGGAAGCGGGCCACCGGCGCCGTGCCCAGGGTGGTCTCGTAGAACGCCACCTGGGGCGCCGGCGTGGGCGGCTCGTCGAGCTCGAGGCCGGGCCGGGAGCAGTAGCGGCTGGCCCAGACCACGGCGCGGGTGGTCTCCATGTGATCGGGGTGCAGGACGTCGTCGATCCAGTGACTCAGCACCAAGTCGGGGCGGAAGCGGCGGAACAGGGTCAGCAGCTGCTGCCGGCGGCCCTCGTCGACGATGAGGGGGCTGTCGCCCCAGTCGAGGCACTCGATCTCGGCGCCGAGGACCTGCGCCGCCGCGCTCATCTCCCGTCCCCTCTCGGCTTTCACTTCCTCCATCGTCGGCGCCGGCTGCCGCGCCCACAGGGCGGGTGACTCGCACTTCTCCCCGTAGCTGAGGTCGTAGACGCGGACCTCGCTGCCCTTGTCCGTCAGCCGCGCGATGGTGCCCCCGGCGCGGGAGCAGAAGTCGGCGGCGTGGGCGCTGAAGACCAGCACCCGCCGTCCCTCTCGAATCATGTCGCTCACTCGTGCCTCCTCGGATGGCCTGCGGTCAGTGGAGCGGGAGATTCAAGTCTACCCGGCGGTGCCGATCAACGCCGGGCCTCGTGCCGCCCCGCCCTCCCGTGGCACTCGGCCGGATGACATCTGGCGCCGTGCGGCGGCGATCCCTCTATCTTACCCGCTCACCCCGATCGATCCCAGGAGACCTCATGCGCTTCGACCTGTTGCTGCGCGGCGGGCACGTCATCGACCCGGCCAACGGCATCGACCAAGTCCGTGACGTGGCCGCCGCCGGGGGCCGCGTCGCCGCCGTGGACACCCGCATCCCGCCCGACCAGGCGGCTCGCGTCATCGACGTGAGCGGCCTCTACGTCACCCCCGGCCTGGTGGACATCCACGTCCACCTCTACGCCACCCCCGGCAACCCCCAGGGGTGGGCCGGCGACAAGAGCGTCCTGCCCGACGGCTTCAGCTTCCGCGCCGGCACGACGACCATGGTCGATACCGGATCGGCCGGGTACCGCAACCTCCCCGACTTCCGCAACCGGGTCCTCGACCGCTTCCAGACGCGCACCTACGCCCTCGTCAACATCGTCGGCCTGGGCATGACCATGATGCCGGCGGAGCAGAACGTCCACGACATGGACCCGGAGGCCTGCGCCCGCGTCGCCCGCGAGCACGAGGACGTGGTCGTGGGCCTGAAGTGCGCCCACTACATCCCCCCCGACTGGACCCAGGTGGACCGCGTCCTCGAGGCCGGCGAGCAGGCGGAGATGCCGGTCATGGTCGACTTCGGGTTCTTCAAGCGGGAGCGGCCGTACTACGAGCTCGTGGGGCGCAGGCTCAGGCCCGGGGACATCTCCACCCACGTCTACCGCGGTCCCGTGCCCTGCGTCGACGCCGAGGGACGGGTCCTGCCCTACCTGCCCGCCGCCCGCGAGCGGGGCGTGCTCTTCGACGTCGGCCACGGGGCCGGCAGCTTCTGCTTCCGCAACGCCGTGCCGTGCGTGGAGCAGGGCTTCTGGCCGGACTCGATCTCCACCGACCTGCACCACAGCAGCATGAACCTGGGCATGCTAGACATGCCGACGACGATGTCGAAGTTCCTGGTCCTGGGCATGCCCCTGGCCGACGTGGTGCGGCTGTCGACGGTGGAGCCGGCCCGCGCCATCGGCCGGCCGGAGCACGGCACCCTGTCCGTGGGCGCCGCCGCCGACGTGGCCGTCCTGCGGCTGGAGGAGGGCCGCTTCGGTTACATGGACTCCTTCGACGGCCGGCTCGAGGGCGACCGCCGCCTGCTCTGCGAGCTCACCCTCAAGGACGGAGAGGTCGTCTGGGACTGGAACGCCCGCTCCGGCACCGACTACCGCGAGCTGCCGCCGACGTACGGGGTCCGCGACCAGGAAGAGCTGGTCATGCCCCCGGCGGCGAGTGCCTGAGGCGTGGCCCACCTCCTCGGCGCCCACGTGTCGATCGCCGGCGGACTGCACCGGGCCTTCGACCGGGCCTTGGAGGCCACCTGCGACGCCATGCAGGTCTTCAACAAGGCGAACCACCAGTGGGCGGCGCGCGACCTCGAGCCCGGGG
>JAJDTN010000400.1 GCA_022827165.1 Candidatus Latescibacterota bacterium | reverse complement strand
CCTGCCGGACGTCCACGGACGCATGAGCTGGGAAGGCGGTCATCTCGGCGGTCCCCGCACCCTGCTGGACGCCGGAGGCCGGCGCGTCTTCCTCGACTGGACCCGCGAGCTGCGCGGCGTCGAGGCGGAGCGCGCATCCGGTTGGTCCGGGGTCATGACCGCTCCCCGGGTGTTGTCCCTGGGGCCGGGCGGCGGTCTGCAGATCGATCCGGCCCCGGAGCTGGAGGTGCTGCGCCTCGATCACCGCCGGCCGGGGTCCCTCGACCTGGCCGCCGATTCCGAGGTGCCCGTCGAGGGGATCGGCGGCGACTGCCTGGAGCTGGCCGTCGAGATCGATCCCGGGGAGGCGCGAGAGGTGGGCCTGAAGGTGCGGCGCGCCCCGGGAGGCGAGGAGGAGACCGCCCTCTCCTGGGACTCGAAAGCGGCGGTGCTTCGGGTCGACGTCAGCCGGTCGACCCTCGACCGGGGGATCCGCTACACGCGCTACCGCAAGCCGCAGCCGCGCCTGGCCGGGAGCGACCAGTACGTCACCGCCCAGGAAGGGCCGTTGGAGCTGGTCCGGGGGGAGCCGCTGACCCTGCGAATCTTCCTCGATCGCTCCATCCTCGAGGTCTTCGCCAACCGCCGGCAGTGCGTGACCCAGCGCATCTATCCGACGCGGAGAGACAGCACCGGCATCAGCCTCTTCGTGCGCGGGGGGAGGGCGAGGGTGAGTTCGCTGCAGGCCTGGACCCTGGCGCCGGCGCGGATCTGATACCCTGGCGCGGGGAACTCCTGGTCCGGGCGGCGGACGGCTGCCACCTGGGGTAGACCACCGCCGGGAGGCGGGATCCCCTCAGTCGCCCCGCAAGTACTTGCAGTCCAGCTGGGCCAGCTGCAGGGGCGTCTTGCCCGTCCTCGTCTCGATCGTCGTGTCGGCGCCGCAGACGATCAGCGCCTCGGCGGCGTCGACGTGTCCGTTGTAGGTCGCCCGGTGCAGGGGCGTGCGGCCCTTCCTGTCCTGGGCGCTCATGTCGGCGTTTCGGCCGATGAGCAGCCACACGGCCTCGGCCGCGCCCCGCTCCGCCGCCAGGTGCAGCGGCGTGTTGCCGGCCTTGGTGACGGCATCGATCTCGGCGCCCCGGTCCAGCAGCCACCTCGCGCAATCCATGGCACCCGCCCGGGCCGCCCAGTGCAGGGGCGTCATCTCCGCCTCGCCCCGGCAGCTGACGACATCGGCCTCGCGAGCGCACTCCCGCACCCGGGCCAGGTCGTCCAGGCCGCAGGCGGAGAGCAGGTCGTAGAAGGCGCCGCGCTCGATCAGCTTGCGGGCCACGCGCCGTTTCCCCTCCTGCCCGGGACCGTAGGGGGAGACCGCCTCCTGCAGGACCGTGTTCCCGCGCTCGCCGTTGCCCTGGATCCTGACCTCGGGATCGGCGCCGTGGTCGAGGAGGACCTCGACGTGCTCCACCGCGTCCTCGCTGCCGCCGAAGACGGCGGGCCAGTAGAGCAGGGAGACGTTGTTCGGCCAGCCCGTGTGCACGGTGGGGGCCACCCCGGTCGCGTCCGCGGCGCCCGCCTCAAATGCGACCCGCGCCGTCTCGGCCCTGGCCTCGTGGAGGACGTTGTACTCCCCCGGGTCGATGCGCAGGGGCACGCCGCGCTCCAGCACGAGCTTCAGGCTCGCCGCGCATCCTGGGAGGGTCGTGGTCAGGCAGGCGAGCGCCGGGCCGATCGACTCGAGGAGGCCGGGCTCCGCCTCGATCAGCTCCGTCATCCGGCCGACGTCGGGAGACAGGTGATGGGCTTTCAGCGTGTAGCTGCTGAAGCTCTTCTCCTCCGAGTACGCCGGGCCGTAGGTGGCGGCGATGACCAGCGCCGACTCGCCGGGCGTGAGCGGCCGCTGCTCCTCGGAGAGGAAGGCCCGCTGCCAGAAACCCTTCGCCTGTCCCGGTGTCATCGCGCCTGATACCGGTCGAGCACCTCGAGCAGCGCCCGGTCCGCTGGATCTGCCAGCTCGCCGGCGGTCTTTCCGGCGCGGTCGACCTTCGCCGGATCGGCGCCGGCCGCCAGGAGCAGCTCCGCCGCCCGCGCGTGACCTCGCCCGACCGCCTCGCGCAGGGCACCGATCTGCCAGCGGTTCTCGGTGTCGGGGTCCGCTCCCCTGCGCAGCAGCAGCTCGACGGCCTCGGCGCGGCCGTGGCGGGCGGCCGTGAGCAGGGGCGTCTCCCGGCTGTCGTCCCGCGCTTCCAACTGCTCCCCGTCTTCATCCAGGATGCTTGCCAGGAGATCGGTCCGGCCCAGGGCCGCGGCTGCATGCACCGAGACCGCCGCCCCCCTCTCGACGAGCCGCTCCGCCGTCTCCCAGCGCCCGAAGTGGACGGCCTCCTCCAAGGGCGTGCGGTTGCGCTTGAGGCTGCGGCGGTCGATGAGGGGATCGTACTCGTCCAGGAGCGACTCCACGAGGTCGGTCCGGCCGGTCATGGCCGCCGTGAAGATGTCGTGCTCGGCGCCGTGCTCCAGCAGCAGGCTCACCTTGTTGGGCTCGGGCGCATCCGGCTCCGTGTGCTCGATGGCGGTGTAGAGGGCCGACTCGGCCGAGGCCGGGCGGCTGGGGTCGGCGCCGTTCTCCAGCAGCACGCGCAGCACGTCGAGGTCGCCCTCCCAGGCGGCCAGGACCACGGCCGGGGCCACGCCCTTGTTGCCGTTGTAGCCCAGGGCGTCGACGTCGGCGCCGTAGTCGATGAGGGTTTGCGCGAGGTCGGCGAGGGATGCCTTCCCCCAGCCGCGCACCGCGGCCCAGTGGAGGGCCGTGTTGCTCTTGCGATCCCCGGGAGCGGCCTCCGTCCAGGGATCGGCGGACAGGTCGGCGATGCGCCGGTCCACCAGGGAGGGGTCCGCGTCGAGGACCGCACGCACCCGGTCGACGTCCCGGGAGCGGACCGCCTCGAACCAGGCTTCCACCCCGGGGGATTCGACGTGTCCGCGGGTCCCGGCCTCGGTCCCTTGGGGATCGTCCAGGGTGGGATAGAACGGCAGGGGCTGCTCGTTCGGATGGACGCCGGTGATCTCGTCGCCCTTCCAGGCGAACTCGTAGGTCTCTCCCGCCGGCATCGTCTCCCGGGTCCGCCGCACCGGCAGGTCGTGGCTCAGGACGATCTCGCTGCCCGGGGCGACCTGCTCCCGCGTCAGGCAGGCGTAGGCCCCCACCCGGCGCACGGCCACGGGCTCCCCGTCGACAGTGATCCGCACGCTCCCCGCCGTTGCCCAGCCCGGCAGCCGCACCCGGATGTCGCCGCGGGCCCGGGGCACGACCGTGAGCCGGGAGTTCTCGGCGCGCTCCACGACCACCCGCACGCTCGCGTCCTCGTAGTCGAAGTGCAGGTTGACGGACAGTCCGTTCTGACCGCGGGTGGCCACGTTCCGGTAGATGGCGCTCAGGGTGTGCACGATCTCGGCGGTGCCGCTGGGGTTGTAGCCCTTGCCGGCGTGGGGGTAGTCGTTGCCGCCCCACCCGCCGATCGCCTTCGGGTCGCGGGACTCCTCGGGAAGGCCGCGCTGGTCCGCCTCGGTGGTCTGTCCGGGAAAGAGGCGGGCCCGCACCAGGCGCTCCACGTCGTCGTAGCAGGCGGCGTCGTGATGGATCGCCATCCACAGGGCCAGCCGCGCCGCCGCGCCCGTGGACTCGGTGTTGGCCAGCGGATTGCCGGTCTCGTCGGGGAAGACCAGGCGCCCGAGGTCGTGGGCCACCCAGCCGCACTCGTTGACGATCCGCGGCACCCCGGCGGCATAGGTGCGGACCACCGCGTCGACGTACTCCGCCTGGCCGGTGGTGACGCCGTAGAGCAGCAGGCCGCACAAGGTGTAGAGGTAGGACTGGCGGTCCCCCTGGGCGCTGTCCGCCGCCGCGAGATGGCCGGGGATGGTGCCCTCTTCGGTGGTGGAGTACTTCAGGTGGAACGCCGCCAGGCGATCGGCCAGGTCCATGGCCAGCGGGTCCCCCGTCCAGCGGTGATACCAGATCAGCGCCTCGATGCAGCGCCCGTGGGAGACGGTCAGCTGGAAGCGGGTCTCGTTCTCCGGGGTGTGGCCGGGCTCCAGGTTGTCGCCGCGCCGGTACTCGTCGATGTAGGCAAAGGCGTTCACGTCCCACGAGCCGTCGGGTCGCAGGCCCCGGTCGATCGACTCCAGGTAGCGGCGCCCGGCCTGCCTCGCCCAGGCGCTGTTGCGGAAGCGGGCCAGGGCGGCGAAGGCCAGGATGCCCTCGCGGAAGCTGTGGAACTCGAACTTCATCTTCTGCCAGTCGAGCCCGCGCGGCACCCACAGCAGCCCGTCCGGATTGTCGGTGAGCCAGTGCAGGTTGCGCAGGCTGGCACCCTCCAGGTGGCCGGGGATGACGAACCCGGTGGCCGCCTCCAGGCGCAGCATGGCGTCCCACCAGCGGCCGAGGTCGTGGGTGATCGCCCAGCTTCCCGCGGGCAGGTGGTCCCGCTCCGGGTCGAGCCATCCCAGCAGGTGGCGGCCGCCCAGCTCCATGGAGTCCTTCAGCTTCACTCGCCGGCCTCCAGGGCCTGCTGCAGCCCCGCCAGGGCGGCGCGCTCCGCCTCGAGGGCGGAAGCGAGGACGTCGGCCGCCCGCTGCAGGTCCGGACCATCCGTCGCGCACAGGGCGCGCAGCTCCGAGATCCGCGCCGCCACGCGGTCGTAGCTGTCGGCCGCCGACCGCAGCGGCGGGCGGGCGGCCTCCGGGAAGTGGGGCTCGACGTCGCGGAGGTAGACGGCCGCGGCCCGGCGCGCCGGCACCAGGAAGCCGGCGTGGCCCCCGACGGCGTGGACGTCGACGGTGCCGTCCCGGAAGGCCTGGAGCCACATCTCCCACGCCGCCAGTCCGTGGGCCGGACCGGGGCCCCCGGGATGCTCCCCCCGGGAGGCCGCGAGGGCGTGCTCGACGGCCTTGCGGCTGGCGGCGGCGCCGTCGAAGGGTTCCGTCAGCGGCCGGAAGACCATGACGCAGAACCAGTTCACCGGGTCGGAGTGGCCGAAGGCGTCCCAGGCGATGGTGAAGTCCCCGGCGGCGCCATGGTGCGCGCTGTAGGTCCCGGCCTCCTCGTCGTAGCCGGTGATCAGGCTCCACAGGAAGGGGATGGGACGCTGGCCGGAGTTCCTCGTCTCCACGGTCATGGCCTGCCAGACGATGGCGGGGTAACCGTCGTCGAGGGCCCGGCGGACCATCTCCCAGCCGCGGGCCTTGGCGGCGTCGTGCTCCTCCGGCGGGACCGCCAGGACCCCCTTGAGGGCGACGCTGATGCTCTCGTGCTCGAGGAAGTCGAGCATGTCGTAGAAGTAG
>JAJDTN010000132.1 GCA_022827165.1 Candidatus Latescibacterota bacterium | reverse complement strand
GGCGCCCACGGCAAGCAGGCCCTGACCATGGCCATGGGCTTCGGCTGCAATGCCGCGGCGATCGTCTCCACGCGCGTCATCGACAGCCCGCGGGAGCGCCTGATCGCCATCATCACCAACAACTTCTCCCTCTGCAACGGGCGCTGGCCGACGCAGATCCTGGTGGCCACCATCTTCATCGGCGGCCTCGTGCCCGCCCACCTGGCGGGTCTGGTCTCGGCCGCCGCTGTGGTGTCCGTGGCCGTGGCCGGAGTCCTGCTGGCCCTGGTCGTCTCCTGGGCCCTGTCCCGGACCGTGCTCAGGGGCGAGGCCTCCGCCTTCAGCCTCGAGCTGCCTCCCTACCGGCCTCCACAAGTCCTGCGCACGATCTACACCTCGGTCATCGACCGCACCCTCATCGTCCTGTGGCGGGCGGTGATCTTCGCCATTCCCGCCGGCGCCCTGATCTGGCTGACCTCCATCATCACCGTGGGCGAAGCCAGCCTGGCGGAACACTTCATCGACTTCACCGGACCCTTCGGCGCCCTCATCGGCCTCAACGGCGTCATCCTGCTGGCCTACGTGATCGCCATCCCGGCCAACGAGATCATCATTCCCACGATCCTCATGCTGACGGCCCTGAGCGTCGGCTCGGATCTGGGGTCGGGGGCGGGGGTGATGTTCGAGCCCGACTCGGTGACGGAAAAGGCCCGCATCCTGAAGGTCTCCGGCGGCTGGACCCTGCTGACGGCGGTGAACCTGATGCTCTTCAGCCTGGTCCACAATCCGTGCTCGACGACGATCTACACGATCTACAAGGAGACCCGGAGCGCCAAATGGACCACGGTCTCGGCCCTCCTGCCGGTGGCCATGGGCTTCATCCTCTGCTTCCTGGTCGCCATCGTCTGGCGCGCTCTGAGCTGAACGCGGACCTGCCGACGGCAATGGAAAAGGCCCTAGATGCGAGCATCCAGGGCCTTTTGGATTCTGGCGGGACCGACGGGACTCGAACCCGCGACCTCCGGCGTGACAGGCCGGCGTTCTATACCAGCTGAACTACGATCCCGTGCAGTAGAGCAAGTTCAAGAAGCTAACGGCGGTCCGTGCGCCTGTCAACGCGCCGTCAGTGCGGCGAGTGCCGCCGGTCCCACTCCTCGCCCTCCTTGCGGATGCGCTTGAGGGCGCCGCGCAACAGCTGACGCTTGAGGGGGGGCAGGTGGTCGATGAAGAGCCGGCCGTCGAGATGGTCGATCTCGTGCTGCAGGACACGGGCGAAGAAGCCCTCGGCGGTGAACGCGAAGGGACGCCCTTCGTGGTCCAGGGCGGAGACGTCGACATCGGTGTACCGGGAGACCTCGCCGTAGACCTCGGGGATGCTCAGGCAGCCCTCTTCTGCGGTGACTGAGCCGCGGCCGGCGTCGACGACGGGATTGACGAGGGCCACGGGCGGGTGCCGGGCCTCGGCGGCGGAGATGTCGACGACGATCACGCGGCGGGAGACGCCGATCTGGGGCGCCGCCAGGCCGACGCCGTCGGCCTCGGCCAGGGTGTCGAAGAGATCCTGGATGAGTGCCTTCACCTCGGCGTCGACCGAGGTCACCGGGAGGGCCTTGCGGCGCAGGACCTTCGAGCCGTAGAGGACGATCTCGCGGATCAAGAGGCGGGAGTCAGGTCGAGGGCGACGTAGCGGGCCCCGGCGCGCTCCCCGGCGGAGACCAGGGCGGTGCGCAGCGAATTCTCCCCAAGGCGGTCCCCGGCCTCTTCCGAGAGGCGTATCCAGAGGACCTGGCCCTCCTCCCCGGACTCGCACGGGAGCAGGCCGAGGCCGGAGGCCTCCCGGCGCACGGCCGCCGCCGGGTCGCCGCCGCCCCCGGCACCGGTCAGCACCTCGTTCAGGCTGCCGGAGCGGAAGCCGCGCAGATCGGCCGTGACCCTGGAATAACCGAGATCGAGGAGCCCCGTGCGCAACCGGCCGCGCAGGGAGCGGTCGGAGAGCAGCCGCGCCAGGTCGTCCGCCGGGAGCTCGATGCGGGCCACCTCTTCGTGATGGCGCACGCGGACGTGTGAGCCGAAGCCCTCGGCCCGCACCCGCTTCTCGGCGGCGTCGACGCGGCGCAGCCCCTCGCGGGTGACCGGGGTGCCGTAGGGGAACCTGGAGGAGAGACAGGCCAGGGCCGGCCGGTCCCACACGGGGATCTCCAGGCTCCGGGCCAGGTCGCGCACGTCCTGCTTGGTCAGACGGGCCTCCTGCAGCGGCGCCCGCACCCCGAACTCGCGGGCCGCGGTGGCTCCCGGCCGGTAGTCGCCCCGGTCGTCGGCGTTGTGGCCGAAGAGCAGGTTGTCGACCTGCAGTTCCGCGGCCAGGGCGGTCATGTGGGAGAACAGCTCGCTCTTGCAGTAGTAGCAGCGGTTGACCGGGTTGGCGGCGTAATCCGGGTTGTCGACCTCGCCCGTGCGAACCACCTCGTGGCGGATGCCGAAGGGACGCAGCACCTCCGCCGCCAGCTCCAGCTCGCCCTCGGCGTAGCTCTCGGAGTCGGCGGTGACGGCGATGGCGTTCGTGCCCAGGACCCGGTGGGCGGCGACGACGAGGAGGGCGCTGTCGACCCCCCCGGAGTAGCCGATCAGAACGCGTCCCAGGGGACGCAGGATCTCCTCGAGTTCGGCGAGCTTGTCCCCAGGGCCGCGGGCATCCGCCTCGACCGGGGCGCCATCGATGAGGATCGGGCCGCTCATCCGGTGCCGTCCTCCGAAGCCGGCGCCACGGCGGCGGGCGTCAGCACCGCCTCGGTCATGCCGTGCAGGACCTTCTTGTCGGAGGGGCAGACCAGGCACTGCACGCCGGCGAGCAGCACCTCCTCGCCGACGACGTAGTAGTAGGGGCGCAGGAGCACGCGGCCGTGCATGCTCTTGATGGAATCGGACTCGAAGTCGTAGTAGCGGGCCGGCAGGCGGGCGCCCTTGTGGAAGTCCTGCAGCACCTGGGGCGTCTGCTCGAAGGACCGCAGGGCCTCGTCGAGAGCGTCGCGCCAGTCTTCCTCGGGCACGTCGTGGCCGACGGTGACACCGCGGCTCTGCTGGGCCTTCTCCGAGAACCCCGAGGGCTTGATGACGAGCTCGCGCTCCTTCTTGCTGAGGTGGCGCAGCTCCTCCCAGCCGCCGACCGGACATCCTCCGACCTGCAGGCCGGACACGACGGAGTGGGGCGGCACGGGGGCGGGGTCGAGGACCCAGGTACAGGGGAAGATGCCCTCCAGCAGATCGCGGACGTCGCCCGGGAGCTCCCGTTCCCAGAAAGAGGTCAGCCGCCGATTGTGGAACAGGGCGAGCCACATCTTCTCCTCGAGATAGGCCTTCATGGGCGGTGTCACGCGCACCGCGTTCTTCTTGGCGTGGTAGGAGAGCAGTTCGACCTTCGGGATGTTGGGCAGGTCGAAGAGCTCGAAGAACCGGTAGGCCACGTCCACCCGGAGCCGCCCGCCGCCTTCGTCGATGAGCACGCCGTCGTCGTCGACATGCAGCTCCCGCGGGTGGCGGCAGTGGACGGGGCGGCCGCGTTCCCGCAGGGCGCCGGCCAGCCACTCCATCTCGCCCCGGTAGGCCTCGGCCTCGTCGGAGACGAGGATGCAGACCACGGGCTCGTCGCGGTCCTTGGCCGTGCCCGCAACGGCCTGCCAGAATCCCTCAACCAGGCCTTGGGCGCCGCCCACCAGCTCGTAGCCGAGATCGGCGTAAGCGGCGGTGAGCTGGGCGGTGAAACCGATGCCGCCGGGAACCGAGTCGAGCTCGGCGGCACGCACGCCGTCGGCGGTGACGATGAGGTCGGGGCGGATCACCACGGGCAGATGCGACTTGACGCGGTTGAGCCGGCCCATGTCGACGGTCCGCTCCGGCTTGCCGGCGTCGAGGTAGGCGCGCACCCAGTCCGGCTGCAGGCCCCTGGTGCTCTGGTGGTAGAGGAGATTGGCGGCGCGGTTGAAGGCGTGCAGCGCCGGACCCAGCCGCAGCAGGAAGGCGTGCTGGTCGGCGGTCAGCCAGAACGGCTCCGGCGAGATCCGCCAAGGCAGGCGGCTCTCGGGATGGAGCCGCGAGCGGTCGCCCTCGAAGATGTACTCGGCGGGTGCGCTCGCGTTGATGCGGCGGCAGATCGCGCGCGGGTCGGCCTCGGTCGCACAGAGGGACATGGGGTGATCCGTGAAGGGGCTGGATGGTCCGAAGTGGTTGTAAAATGTAAAGGATGGGAGCACACAGGCAACGCGGCTGTCTTTCCCCGAAAGCCGATCTCGCATACCTTCGCCGCCCATGAGCGCAGGGGGGGAGCTGGAGGGCCGGAACGCCCTGGTCACCGGCGGCGGACGGGGCATCGGGCGGTCCATCGCCCGGACCCTGGGGGCCGCCGGCGCCCGCGTGGCCGTCCTGGCCAGGACGCGGCAACAGGTCGAAGAGGCGGCGCGGGAGCTGTCGGCTGCGGGCTCTGCCGCCCTGGCCCTGGCCGCCGATGTCTCCCTCCCCGGGCAGGTCGCCGCCGGCGTCGCCGAGGTCGAGCGGGCCTGGGGCGGGATCGACATCCTGGTGAACAACGCGGGAGTCCTGGGCCCGGTCGGGCCGGCTCACCAGGCCGATCCCGAGGTCTGGCTGCGGGCGGTGCGGGTCAACCTCGGCGGCTGCTTCCTCTGTAGCCGAGCCGTGCTGCCCGGCATGATCGCCCGCCGGCACGGCGCGATCGTCAACCTCTCCGGCGGGGGAGCCGTGAGTCCGCGGCCGTGGTTCAGCGCCTACGGCGCCGCCAAAGCCGGGGTGGTGCGTTTCACCGAGACCCTGGCGGCCGAGGTGGCACCCCACGGGGTGCGCGTCAACGCCGTGGCCCCCGGGGCCGTCCGCACCGACATGGCGCGGGAGGCCGCGGCCGCCCTCCGGGAGATGGCCGCCGCCGAGGGAGGAGCCGCCCCCGAGGCGCCGGCAGCCACTCCCGATGGGGCGGCGGAACTCGTCCTCTACCTGGTCTCGCAGCGCTCCGCGGGCCTGAGCGGCCGTCTGCTGTCGGCCGTGTGGGACGACTGGGAGCACCTCGATGTGGGGGCGGTGATGGCCGGCGAGGGCGGCGCGGTTCGGCGCCTGAAGCCATGACTCACCGGGTCGCCGTGATCGGAGCCGGCCGCGCGGGGAGCCAGCGGGCGGCGGCGGTGGCCGCCGACGAGGCGAGCCGGCTGGTGGCCGTCTGCGATGTCGACGAGACGGCGGCCCGGCGTCTGGCTGCCGAGCACGGTGCCCGTGCCCACGGCGACTGGCGGTCCCTGGCCGCCGCCGACGGCGTCGATCTGGTCGTGGTCTCGACTCCTCACCACCTGCTGGCGGAGATCTCGGTGGCGGCCCTGGAGGCCGGCCGTCACGTTCTGTGCGAGAAGCCCCTCGGCCGGAACGCCGCCGAGGTCGAAGAGGTGGCCGCCGCTGCCCGGGACCACGGCCGGGTCCTGAGGGCCGGGTACAACCATCGCTTCCACCCGGCCGTGGAGGGCGTCCGGCGGGCGGCGGGGGAGGGGAGCCTCGGTCCCCTGATGTTCGTGCGTGGTCGCTACGGCCACGGGGGTCGCCCGGGCTACGACCGCGAGTGGCGGTCCGATGCGGCCGTCTCGGGCGGGGGCGAGCTGCTCGACCAGGGCGCTCACCTCGTCGACCTCTTCCTGTGGATCCTGGGCTGCGACTTCGAGGCCGTCAGCGCCGAGGCGGTGACCGCTTTCTGGGACATGCCCGTGGAGGACAACGCCTTCGCCCTGATGCGCACGGCCGCGGGCCAGATCGCCTCTCTGCACGTGAGCTGGACCCAGTGGAGGAACCTGTTCAGCCTGGAGGTCTTCGGGCGGGACGGATACGCCGTCGCCGAGGGCCTCGGCGGGTCCTACGGTGAGGAGCGGCTCGTCCTCGGCCGCCGGCCCCCGGAGGGAGGAGCTCCGCAGGAGCGGCTCCGGCGGTTCCCCGGCCCCGACCGGTCCTGGTCACGGGAGTGGGAGGCCTTCGTGGACGCTGTCGAGGGCCGCCCGGCGCCCGGAGCCGACGCGGCGGCGGCGCTGCGCACCATGCGCCACCTGGGGCGGATCTACGCCGCCGCCCTCGAGCACGCCCTCTGAGGATACGAGGGGCACCGGCGCGGGCTTTTTTCGGCGGGGTTCAACTTTTTCCCGATCCCGGCTCGATAATTCCGTACATTGTGGGCAAAGCGCCGATAGGGGTGCAAAATCGTGCCAGATCATGTCCACTTTAACGAACGGGATCGCCATGCGTACGGATCAGGACGCAGCCCAGGTAGAACGCGTGTCCCTGGCCTATCGTAGGTTGGCCAACGCCATGATTCTCAGCACGTTGCGGGAAATCTCGAAGACCGAGGAGGTAACCGACGAGGTGATGGAGGTGGACTTCGTGGAGAGTCCCCGGATCGATCCCTGGTGCGAGTTGGCCGGCCTGGAGCCCGAGGTCGTGCGGCGAGCCGCCAGGCGCCTGCTCGGTGTGAGGGTGGTTACCGCCTGAGAGCGCCCGCTCGAGGTTCAGAGGCCCCGGGGA
>JAJDTN010000269.1 GCA_022827165.1 Candidatus Latescibacterota bacterium | reverse complement strand
CACCAGCGCGGGTCCACCCTCGAAACCGGCGAGGACGCTCTCCCCCGCGTCCACGTGCCGTCTCACCACGGCACCGCCCCGGGGCGCCGGGACGTCGCCGCTTCGCCCCTGCCGCCCCCGCACCGAGGCGATGGGGTCACCTTCGGCTACGATCCCGTCCTCCGCGGCGATCCAGGTCACGGTGCCCGACAGGGTGGAGCCGATCTCGACGATCTCGGCGAACTCGACTCGACCATCGGCGGCGAGCCGGTCGATCAGCTCCCCGCGGACGGCGGGGACGACCGGGTGCCTCGGCACGGCGGCCCCGCCCTGGCCGGTCCGGCACCCCGGCACGGCCACGCCCGCCGCCAGGGCCACGAGCATCACCCTCCTCATCGCTCCCATGGCTCCGGTCATCTTCAGGCCGCCTCCGACAGCGCCGTCTCCACGGTCTCCGCCAGGCGGCGCTGCCCCCCGGGGTCGGCGGGGCATACCGCGGGCAGGTCGAACCGGTCCTCCAGCTCCTTCAGGGTCTGCCGCAGCTCCTCGGCTTCCAGGACCCTGGAGCTCACCCAGGTGCGGCCATGGGCCTTCTCCACGCGCCGCTGCTTGTCGCTCAGCAGCAGACAGATGGTGCGCGCCTTGCCGACGATCCGGATGGCGTCGATGGTGTCTCTCACGTACTCCTCCGGGTCCATGCAGTTGACCGCCAGCACGCAGACATCCGGCTTGGCGCCCAGCAGGAAGGCCAGACTCACGAAGTGATGGGTGCGGGGCTCGTCGATGGAGAAGGGGATGGTGCCCGACTGGGACCCGACGATGAGCACGTCGGGCTTCCGCTCGTGGTGGATCTCCCTGAGTTTGGCGTCGACGAAGGGCTCGAAACGCTGGAGGGGCAGTTCGAGGGGAGAGGCGTACCCCATGGGGAAGGTGTAGTCGAAGCCGAAGAGCCCGGACTGGTGCTCGGTGCCGAGCTGGCCCACCCGGTAGCCCTGCTTCAGCAGATGGCGGCGCAGGGCCAGCTGGGCGGTGAACTTGCCCTGCTGGGAGCTGGTCCCGAAGAAGCCGATGACGGGCACGGCGATCTTGCCCAGGGCCGCCTTCTCGCGGATCGTCCGCTCCACCTCGGCGATGGAGACCGAGGGATAGGCCAACCGGAGCCCCCGGCGGCGGCTCTCGGCGTACAGGTCCCCATACCTCAGCTCGGGCACCGCGTTGAGGCTGTAGACGTTGCGGTTGCCGGCGAGGGCGGCTTCGATCGCTTCCCGCAGCAGATCGCGCCTGGCGATCCGTCCGAGCTCGTCGAGATAGCCCAGGATCACCGTGTCGCCGGCGGCCAGCTCACCGGCGAGGGCGGGGCCGATGACGACACCCGCGGGTTCGGCGCCGATCGCTTCTCCCGCGTCCTTGCCCACCAGGCGCCGGCCCGCCGGATCGGCCACGCCCACCACCTCCAGGCCCGTGAGGTCCCGAAAGCGGACGAGGCCGTGCAGCTCCTTGCTGAAGGGATACAGGACCACCCGGCGCATCCACGCCGAAGCCGGCTGCCCCTCGCCGCGCCGCCCCGGCCCCCGGCCCCCGGCGCCCCGGGCCTTCTTGCCGCGCCCCCGGGGGCTCTCGCTCCGGGGCCGGGTGGCGTGGCTCTCGAGGAGCGTCCGCATCTCCTCGGGGCCGGCGGCGGGGTGCCGCTCCTTCAGGAGCGCCACGATGCCGCTGATGTGGGGCGCGGCGTAGCTCGCGCCGCTCTTCAGCGCCTCCTCCCCGTCGAGCCAGGCGACCCTGCGGGGACCGCCCCTGGCGACGCATTCGATGGGCCGGCCGGCGCGGTAGTGGTACCCGTAGCGGCCGCGGACGTCCCCGTCCTCGACGCCGATGACCTCCTCGAAGACCGCCGGGAAGCTGCGTTCGCCGCCGCGGGGTTGAGCGGAGACGATGCAGATTCCGGCGCCGTGGAGGCTGCGGCAGACGTCCCGGAGACGGCCGGCGACGGCGGTGTCGGTGACCCCCAGGCTCGCGTTGACGACATGGGCGCCCTCCTCGCCGGCGTGCTCCAGGGCGGCCTCCAGGACCGAGGCGCTGGCGGTGAGGAAGGCGTCGAAGATCCGGATGATCGACAGCTCCGCTTCGGGAGCCAGGCCGCCGATGATGCCGGCGCAGGCCGTGCCGTGGCCGGCCTCGTCGCCGTAGTCGGCGCTCCGCCGGAGGGTGCCGTCCTCTCCGGCCTGTATCGAGACGCCCCCGACGGCGTTCTTGGCGAGGTCCCGGCGGGAGGTGTCGAGACCGCTGTCGATGATGGCGACGCGCACCCCGCGCCCGGTCAGTTCCTTGAAGGGATGTCTGGCCATCAGCGGGGCAGCAGTTCGCAGGCGGGGCAGTCGTTGTCGGCGGCGAGGGACTCGGAGGCCGTGTCCGCCAGGAAGGTGAAGCTCACTCTCAGCACCACGCCAGCGACCAGGAGCAGGGCCACGACACCGGCGCTGCGCGGCCAGGTCAGCCGGCAGGCGCGGCCGATGCCCACGACGAGGAGGCCGTAGAACCAGATCTTGAAGGGGCTGGTGTAGGACAGGAGGACGGCGAGCACCGGGGCCCCGCCGAGGTCGAAGAGCAGACCCAGATCGAACTGGGCGCCCATCTCCGAGAGGCTCACCGCCTCGGCCCCCTGCAATCTGCCGGCCAGGAGGAGGGTGTCGGCCGCCTGGGAGAGCAGCAGCACCAGGCTGGCGTGGGCGACGACGGCCAGGATCGCCCGGAAGTCGCTCCATTCCTCGAAGAGCTGCACCAGCAGCCAGAGGAAGAACGCCGGCGCCAGGAGGCCGACCAGGGTGGCCGGGAAGGCAAACAGGACGATCGCCGCGAATCTCAGGAGGGCGAATACACTCTCCTGGGACTCGGTGAGCAGGCCGGCGGGCACCAGCTCCAGCTGGTCTCCCGCCAGGTGGAGGGAGAGGCACGAGGCGAGGGCGCTCCCCAGGCTCAGCACCACGAATACGTCCACCCAGG
>JAJDTN010000438.1 GCA_022827165.1 Candidatus Latescibacterota bacterium | reverse complement strand
GGCGCCCGCCACCCCGGCGAGGGTCGACCAGGTGACGCCGGCGGCGGGCAGGCTCTGCCACTGGGCGCCGTTGATCTTCAGCACGATCAGCGACCCGAGGACGGCCACCAGCAGGTAGGCGGCGCCGACGAAGAGGAAGGCCTTGAACCGGCCGTTCACGGGATCGGCCATGGCCGTCACGCCGGTGTGCAGCAGCACGCCGTAGGTCCCCCAGAACAGCACGGACATCAGCGCGAAGAGCAGCCACGTCATGGTGCGTTCCTCCTCCTCCTTCGGGTCACCCCGCCAGAAAGCGCTCGTACACCTCGCGGGTCCGCTCCGCCATCACCGCGTCGCCGCGGCTCTCGTGCACGGCCGCGTGGCCCTGGCGCCCGAGCCGCAGGCGCAGGTCCTCGTCCTCGCAGAGCGTCTGCAGGCCGGCGGCCACCGCCTCCGGCTCCGCCGCCTCCACCAGCACGCCGCCGCCGGTGCCCTCCACCAGCTCCGGGAAAGCGCCGTGCCGGGGCTGCACCACGGGGACGCCGTTGGCCAGCGCCTCGAGCACGTACAGGCCCTTGGGCTCGTGGTAGGGGGCCGGCACGGTGAGCGTGTGCAGGCTCCGAAGGAACTCGATCTTGGCGGCCCGGTCCACGCTGCCGCGGTACTCGAAGGCCAGTCCGTCGGCCTCGAGCCCGCTCCTCACCTCCTCGTAGTACGCCTCGTCCGCAGGGCCCAGCCAGCCCGCCGCCTCCAGGCGCACGGCCTCCGGCCCCAGGCGTTGCGCCAGCAGGCGCAGGGCCCCGGCGGCCACGTGCAGGCCCTTCTCCGGGCAGATGCGGGCCAGGAAGCCGATGCGGAACGGTCCCGGGCCGCGCGCCTCGTCCGGGGGTGGGCCGTGCCCCTCCAGCCGCAGCCCCAGGGGCACCACGTGGAAGCGCTCCCGGGGCACGTCCAGGTAGCCGGCCATGTAGTCGGCGTACGCCGCGCACGGCGACACGAACCCGTCCACGTCGGCGGCGCGTATCCGCAACTCCTCGCGGGCCTGCGCGCGGTAGGGCTCCACCAGCCGGTCGAGGAAGATCTCCTCCCCCTGCACGGCGCACAGGACCGGCCCTCCGAGACGCCGCTTCAGGGGCCCCGCCAGCCCGGCGAACATGGTGTTGGGCAGCTGCACCAGGTCCGGGCGCAGGTCGCGCTCCAGCCAGTGGACCAGCTCCTCCAGCCGGCGGCGCTGGAACCCGTCCTCGCCGCGCAGCACCGAGAGGGTGAGGGCCCCCAGGTCCCGCGCCTCGGTGGCGGCGCCGAAGCGGCCGGCGACCCAGCGCAGCAGACCCGGGCGGTCGAGGGGCCGCGTCGCCCAGGAGGGCAGGCGCCGAACGAGGGCGGACTTCTGCTCCAGGTAGACGTTGATGCCGCCGTAGAACACGCGCTCCAGGCCGACGCTCTCCTCGTCGGTGCGCAGGGGGGTGTACGCCGGCACCAGGGTGGCGTCGACGCCGAGGCCCATCAGGGCCGCGGCCAGGGTGTTGTCGTGGATGCAGCTGCCGCAGTACATGCCGCCGGCGCCGGCGGCGATGCAGGCCACCCTCACGGCGGCTCAGTCCCGGGGGAAGAAGCGGTCGACGACGGCCCGGTCCGGAGGCCGCGTGGCCAGCGACACGAGGATCATGGCGGCCGTCGAGACGGCGAGGATCACGGCCACGGGCATGACGCCGCCGGCCAGGGCATGGTCGGAGCTCTGCCAGCCGCGGCTGAAGAACCAGGTCCACAGGACGATGACGCTGGCGATGGAGGCGAAGGCCCCCCAGGCGGTGCTGCGGCGCCAGAACACGGCGGCCGCCACCACCGGGAAGAGGGAGGCGAAGCCGGTGAACGACCAGACCCCGAGCTGGAAGATCGAGCGGTTCGAGACCTGGGCGATGACGTAGGCGACGACCAGGACGAGGGCCACGAAGAGGCGGCCGTAGAGCACCTGCTGGCCCTCGGACATGCGGTTGTGGAAGCCGTAGTGGCGGACGATGTCCTGGGTGAACATGGTGCCCACCGACAGGGACTGGGAGTCGAGGGAGGACATGACCGCGGCGAAGACCCCGGCCGCCAGCAGGCCGGCCATCACCTCCGGGGCGTGGAGGTCGATGAGGCGCACCAGGATCGAGTTGGCCGCCGGCCCCTGCAGATCGGGGAAGTCGAGGCGCCCCGAGACGCCGAGGAGGACGCTGGGCACCCACACGGCGGCGATGCACAGCGGGTAGAGGACCAGGGGCGTGCGGAAGGTGCCGGCGCTGCGCGCCGTGAGCCAGTGCATGAACATGTGCGGGAACATGCCCACCGACAGGGGGATGCAGGTGTAGGTGAGCAGCTTCAGGGGCTTGATGTGGTCGCCCCGCACCAGCAGGTCGGGATGGGACTCGCCGAGGGCGGTCATCACCGCCTGCAGGCCGCCCAGGCGGCTGATGATGACGTAGAACGCGACCCCGCCGAGGATGGTGAAGACCAGGGTCTGGAAGGCGTTGGCCCAGGCGGTGCCGCGGAGGCCGCCGTAGCAGACGTAGGTCATGACCACGGCGCAGACCAGCAGGCCGCCGGCCCACTCCGGCACCTGGCCGCCGGTGATCTGCTGCAGGGTCAGGCCGCCGGCCATGATGCCGATCAGCAGGTAGGGCACCAGCAGGGCCACCAGCACGACGAAGAGCAGCAGCCCGAGCCCGTCCGACTGCCAGCGCTGGCGGAAGAACTGGGCCTGCGTCAGGAAGCCGTGGCGCTTGCCGAGGGCCCACACCCGCGTGCCGACGAAGAAGAACACGCACGGGATGACCAGGGCCGAGGCGGAGGCCATGAGGGCGAAGACGCCGATGCCCTCGTGGTAAGCCTCGCCCGAGGCCCCGAGGATGGCGAAGGCCGTCATGTTGGTCCCGAAGAGGGACATGAGCAGCAGGAAGGGGCCGATGGAGCGGCTGGCCACGAAGTAGTCCTCGCCCGTGCCCCGGAAGAGCCGGTGGCTCAGGGAGCCGACGAGGATCACCAGCCCGAGGTAGACGGCGATGACGGCGAGAGTCATGGCCGCTCCTCCCCCTGCTCGTCCAGGTGCGCCGGCCAGGCGCGGGTCACCAGCAGGTAGAGCACCCCCGAGGCGGCGGCGCAGAAGCCGACGTGGTAGACCAGCCCCGCCGGCAGGCCGGCCACCAGGCGGCCGTCGTTCCACAGCCACAGGTCGTTGTGGAGGAGGTAGAGGATCCCCAGGAGGATGTAGACGGCGTTACGGGAACGGGTAAGTCCAGGCATGCAGTCTCTCCGGTTCGCCGGCGGGTGCAGAATCCGCCGGAAGTCACTTCATCGAAGGTCGCTCACTCTGGTCGCTGGCGCCAACCAGAGGTGCCCGTCGGTCTCGATGGGGGCCAAGATCAACGGATACCGATTGAGGGCCAAGCCCTTCCGGCTCAGGCCGCCGGATCAGGCCGAGGGGTCGCCCCGAACCCAGAAGATTCGGGCAGAAAAACCCGGAGGCGGGTTGATTTGCCCGGAACAGGGTGCCCGTTCAGCCGTCAAAGAAGCCGTAGTCAGGCGGGAGCTCCTCCCGCCGAGGTCACTGGCACGGGTCTCGCTTGTCTTTTGGCCGTGCCGCCATTGGGCGGCTCAGGCAACCCGCGACAAGCAGAAAGGACCAGGAGGAAGATGGCGCACCTGCACTACTGGAATCTGGACGTCAACAGCCCCGATGACCTCAGGCGTCGAGCGGTCGGCGAGCTTAGGATGTTCTACGAATTCCTCAAGCGGACAGGAGACTACCTGAAGAGCGACGATGCCGTGAAGCGGCTCGCCTGGTCTCCTGGTGAACCGCCGGCCAACGGCGCCGGCGCCGGGCGGGCAGAGGCTGGTGGAGCATGGGTTCAGCTGACCGAGCCGCCGGATCGGCCCAATGAGCCGGAGGCCACTTTTCGGGAGTTTCTCGACGAGAACGTGAAGGGAGTCTACGAGACCGAGCCCTTGGCCGAACGCCGGGGGGCGGGTGGGCGTCCTGGCGACCGGCTCGACTTCGGTCCGCAGCGCAAGATCGAGGTGAAGGACCGAGACCCCAATACCAACCAACTGCTGCTTGAGCGAGTTCCGGACTTGCCCGAGCTCCTGCTCCAGCCCAACACCTGGCAGATCGACTGCCAGATCCGCGCGCTGCAGGCGCTTCAGAACTCCCCTTCATCGTCTCATCTGCCGTTGTTGCGACTCTTCGAGCATATCGACCATGCCACATGGCCGCGTGTCGTTCCGGAGTCTCCTGAGGCCACGGACTGGATGGTGCTGACGGACCAGAGTCGGGACGGAACGGGCGAGCAACGTCAGTTCGTGGAGCAGGCCCTCGGGACGCCGGACTTCGCATTTCTCGAAGGACCGCCAGGCTCCGGAAAGACCACGGCGATCTGCGAGCTGGTGCTCCAACTCGCCAAGCGCGGGAAGCGGGTGGTTCTCTCGGCATCGACGCATGTCGCGGTCGACAACGTGCTGGAGCGCCTGATGGATGAGTCCAACCCACACCGCGACCTTGTGATCCCGGTCCGCATCGGCGACCGGCGGAACGTCTCCGAGAAGGCGCGTCCGTGGCAGTTCGAGTGCTTCGTCCCCACCGAAAGGGAGCGCCTGCTCCGGGAGCTCAAGGGGTGCCGGTCTCGCACGCCGTCGCAGGACGCCCTGCTGGAAGCGCTGGGTCCGGGCCCCTCGGCCGGCCCCTCGGCCTCGGCCATCGAGCGCCTGGTTCTGGATGCCGCCAACCTCGTGTGCGGGACCACCATCGGAATCCTCCAGCATCCGGACCTCAAGGAGCACCGGGATAAGTCGGGCGGGCACGCCAGCCCCGACTTCGACGTGCTCATCGTCGATGAAGCCTCCAAGACGCCGTTCCAGGAGTTCCTGGTCCCCGCGTTGCTGGCCAAGCGGTGGGTCATCGTCGGCGACCCGAAGCAGCTCTCTCCGTACGTCGATGATGAGGAGATGGCAGTGAACATCGAGGCGTGCCTTCCGGATGTGGCGGTCCGGAACGCCTGCATCGACGCCTTCATGGCCGGGCATCGCGACCGCCGGAGACGGCGCACCGCCGTCGTCGTAGCGGAGGACGAACCAACTCGCCAAGCGTACCGCGAGCAGTGCGCTGCCCGGGGCGTAGAGCTCGCCGACGCGAACCACGATGACCACGCACTCTCGGACGCGGACCTCGTGATCGGTACAGCCACCGCGCTGGAGCGAAGGGCGGATGAGCTGCCGCTCGATCAGGCGACGGTGCGTTGCCCGGAGAACGCGCTGCCTGTCGTTCATCGGCGGATTCGCCTTGCCGGACGGGACCGCGAAGAGCCGCCGGAGTGGGCGTTGGAAGTAGGTTGGCGCCTCGCGAGCTTGTACGAGCAGCGTTTCGCAGAGGAACCGGACAATTCGATCGGCAACCGGCGGACCACCGCGGAGCTCCTACGCCAGGACCTGGAGGAACTACTCCCGGTCGCAGGGACGGAAGATGTCCGGAAACAGATTGATCGCGTCCGCCGCGTCGCCCTCCCGTCCGTTCTCGAATCGTTGCGTGACGGTTTCGAGCGCAATCCGCTCCAGAGAGTCGGGTCGGCCCTTTCGGACGGTCTTCCACCATGCGTACTCGGTCCCCGGCGCGTTCTTCTGAGTACCCAGCACCGCATGCATCTCGAGATCGCAGAGTTTTCCCATGAACACGTCTACGACCGAGAGGCGCTCCGAACCCCGGCATCCATGGAGGACGAGCGCGCGTGGACCTACCCCCGCTACGCCTACCGTGCCGTCTGGCGCGGCGTTCGTGGCCATTTCGACCGTCGCTTCAACTGCAACAAGGACGAAGCCCAATCGGTTGTGGAGGAGCTGTGCCACTTCGACGAGTGGGCGCACGTGAGCCCGAAGCCGGACGGCCACCCGTGGGAGGCGGCCGTCCTGACCTTCTACCGGGGGCAGGAGCGCGAGGTTCGGGATCATCTCCGGAAGTGGACCGGGCAGCACCGCGCCATGCGCCACTTCGCACGGGGTCACAAGGATCGGCCCTACCTCCGCATCGAGCTTTGCACGGTCGACCGCTTCCAGGGGCACGAGGCCGACATCGTGCTGATCAGCTTCACCCGGCCCCACGCGACGAGCTTCCTGGAGAGCCCGAACCGCCTGAACGTCGCCCTGACCAGAGCGCGTTACCAGCGCGTCGTCATCGGTGACCGGAAGAGGATGCTTCGCGCCCGGGGAACCTTGCTGGAGAAGCTGGCCAACAGTGAGCCGTGGGGCACATCGACAGGAGGAAACAATGAACAATGACATCATTCTGGAACGTTCCGTGCCGGTCAGGTGCTGGCACGTCCTCGGTAAGGTCGCCAAGACCAGGAAGCGGCCCGAGCTCATGCCCGTCCTCCTCCGGGTGCGGGAGACCGGCGGGACGGACGCGCGCGACTTGGCCGAACACCTGCTCTTCGAGCCCCGGTCACGACGTGTTGTCGCCGAGCGGCTTCTGCACATCGCACACACCTACGGACTCGTAGAGAAGGAGGAGCATGAGCACG